>CAJLPI010000004.1:0-129746 GCA_905208535.1 uncultured Collinsella sp.
ACAGGAGGCCACTTAATGTGGCCTCCGTCGTGAGCAGGACTGTAGAGCAGGAAACTTTACCCGCGGACCCCGCCGGGAATAGCAAAAGGGCGACTCCATGGTGGAGTCGCCCTTTATTGAGCTGCTTATGTGTTGCTGTTACTCGGCGTCGTGGTGACGGCGGGGCTTGCGGCCTCCGTTGTCGCCGGGACGGCGCGGACGGTCGCTGCGCTCGGAGCGCTCGCGACGCGGACGCTCACGGCGCTGGAAGTGCTCGCCGTCGCCCTCGGAGGCACCCTCGGCGCGAGCCGGGGCCTCGGGCTTGTCAAGACGATCGAGCGAGATCTTGCCACGGTCGTCGACCTCGATGACGACGACGTTGACCTCGTCGCCCACGTTGAGGACGTCCTCGACCTTCTCCACGCGGCCCTTGGCGACACGGGAGATGTGCAGCAGGCCGTCCTTACCGGGCAGCAGGTTCACGAAGGCGCCGAAGGGCTGGATGGAGACCACGCGACCGGTGTACTCCTCGCCCGGCTCGGGAACCTTGATGATGAGCTTGATGCGCTCGACAGCCTGGTCGACGGACTCGCCGGTGCCGCCGACAAAGACGGTGCCATCCTCCTGGATGTCGACCGAAGCGCCGGTCTCGTCCTGGATACCACGGATGACCTTGCCGCCGGAACCGATGACGTCGCGGATCTTGTCGGTCGGGACCTGGATGGAAACGATGCGCGGGGCGGTGCTGCGCGTGGTGTGGCGCGGCTCGGGAATCACGTCGAGCATCTTCTGCAGGATGAAGGCGCGACCCTCCTTGGCCTGCTGCAGGGCGCGGGCCAAGATGTCGAAGGTAAGACCGGTGGCCTTGTTGTCCATCTGCAGGGCGGTGATACCCTCGGTGGTGCCGGTGACCTTAAAGTCCATATCGCCCAGGAAGTCCTCGAGACCCTGGATATCGGACAGGACCACGGTCTTGCCCTCCTCCTGGATCAGGCCCATGGCGATACCGGAGACCGGGCGCTTAATGGGCACGCCGCCGTCCATAAGGGCGAGCGTGGAGCCGCAGGTCGAGGCCATCGAAGAGGAGCCGTTGGACTCCATGACCTCGGAGACGACACGGATGGCGTAGGGGAACTCGTTCTCGTCGGGGAGCACCGGAAGCAGGGCGCGCTCGGCCAGGTTGCCATGGCCGATCTCGCGACGCTTGGGGCTGCCCATACGGCCGGTCTCGCCGGTGCAGAACGGCGGGAAGTTGTAGTGGTGCATGTAGCGCTTGCCCTCGGTGGGCTCGATGGTATCCAGACGCTGACCCTCGTTGAGCATGCCGAGCGACAGGACGGAAAGCACCTGGGTCTGGCCACGCTGGAACAGGCCGGAGCCGTGAACGAGCGGGAGATAGTTGTCCTTCACCATGATGGGGCGAATCTCATCGGCGGCACGACCGTCGACGCGCTCGCCGGTCTCGACGACCATGGTACGCATGGCCTTCTTCTCGAGCTTCTTGAGCGCCACGGGGATCTCGCGCTCCCAAGCGGCCTGCTCCTCATCGGTGAACTCGGCGCGGATGGACTCCTTCAGAGCCTCGACCTTACCGATACGGGAGAGCTTGTCGGCGTCGCGAAGGGCGGCAGCCATCTCGTCGTAGTGGGCGAAGATGCGCTCCTGGACCTCCTCGACGGGCTGGTCAAGCGGGTACTCCTTCTTGACGATGGGGCCGTTGACCTGCTCCCACTCGGCGACGAACTCGTCCTGGGCCTGGCAGAAGGCGGCAAGGGCCTCCTGGCCAAACTTCATGGCGGCGAGCATGTCGTCCTCGGAGATCTCCTCGGCGCCGGCCTCGACCATCGAGATGAAGTCGGCAGAGCCGCCCAGCTCCAGGTCCAGATCGGAGTTCTCGCGCTCCTCATAGGTGGGGTTGACGATAAACTCGCCGGTCTCCACGTTACGGCCGATACGCACGCAGGCAAGCGGGCCCTCGAAGGGCACGCCGCCGAGCGTCATGGCCAGGGAAGCGCCCATGACGTTGATGACGTCGAAGGGGTTGACCTGGTCGGCGACGAGCGAGGTGGCGACGATGTGGACCTCGTTGCGGAAGCCGTCCGGGAAGCTCGGGCGAATCGGACGGTCAATCATGCGCGCGGTGAGCGTGGCCTTCTCGCTGGGACGGCCCTCACGCTTGAGGTAACCACCCGGGATGCGGCCGGCTGCGTACATCTTCTCGTTGAAGTCGACGGTCAGCGGGAAGAAGTCGTAGTTCTTGCGCTCCTTGGAGACGACCACGGTGTCGAGCATCGTGGTGTCGCCCTGCTTGACCAGGCAGGCGCCGGTGGCCTGCTTGGCAAGCTCGCCGGACTCAAAGGTGTAGGTCTTGCCGTACAGCTCAAAGGTCTTGGATACGAGTGTCATTGTTCTCCTTTACCCCACAGGCCCCTTGCCTGCGGGCTTCTCATGTGACGCGGGCCCCCTGCCCCCGCCACGCTTCAGAGCGTGATTGTTCGCGCCCTTACACAAAAAGAGCGCCCCGCTGCGCAGGACGCTCTTAGCATGTACAAATCCTTACTGGATGTTGTCGCGGATGCCCAGAGCCTTGATGAGCTCACGGTACTCGACGATGTCGTTCTTCTTGATGTAGGAGAGAAGACGACGACGACGGCCGACGAGCATGAGCAGGCCACGACGGGTGTGGAAGTCCTTCTGGTGGGACTTCATGTGCTCGGTCAGCTCCTTGATGCGCTCGGACAGGATGGCGACCTGAACCTTGGGGTTGCCGGTGTCAACCGGGGTGTTACCGAACTGGGCAGTCAGCTCCGCCTTGCGCTCTTTGGAAACAGTCATTGTTTCACCTTTCGTTTCTTGTCGCCCGCGGGCGACGCGATTCGCCTCGGACTGGGAAGCCGCCGGTGGAGCGAGCATCCAAGGTCGAGGTACCAACAGGTCGGTATGTTACCACAAGCAGCCCGCGCCTGTGCATCATCACCGACCCAACATGAATTCCATCGCACGAAGGCGCTGATCGGTGTGCGTCGCAGCCCAAACATGTGAAAGCCCCAACAAAAAGGCAGCGGTATGAGGGTCGACCCTCTCGGCCATAAGTGCATCGAAGGTCATGGACATAAGGGCGCGCAGCCACGCGACCTCACCGGTCGACACCAGCTCGGCACCCGGAACGCTCGACGCGCACGACCCGCACATGAGACCGCCCGCCCGGGGCGAAAAATACGACAGCATGGGGTCTCCGCACAGCACGCAGGCCGAAAAATCGGGTCGATAGCCAACGTGCGACAGCAATTTAAAGACAAAGGCCGCCACGAGCAGGTCCATATGCGCCGCGTCGAGCCCGCTGCCCACCAGGGCAAGCGCCCGCTGCGTGATGGCAAAGGTAAACGGGTCCTCGGCGTCCTCGAACGAGCACACGCGCGCGACCTCGGCGATCGCGCTTGCGGCGCATGTCATCTCGTAATCGGGAGCAGCGCCGAGCGGCGCCTCCATAAGCTCGGCCTGGGAAACCACGTCGAGCGACCGTCCATGCGCAAGCAGCAGATCAACGGTACAGAACATCTCGCAGCGCGCAGCCAGGCGTCCACCGGGTTTACGGGCGCCCTTTGCCACGGCACGAACCTGCCGACCCCGCTCGTCAAGCATCGTCAGGATCAGGTCCGTCTCTTTGAGCTTCGTCTTATCGAGCACGAGCACTTTCGTGCGATATGTACGAGAACCTGCCATTCGCGCCGCGTGTCCCTAATCCTCGGCGTTATAGCCAAAGCGGCGAATCTGGGCCTCGTCGTCACGCCAGCCGGCCTTGACCTTCACGTCCAGCTCCAAAAAGACCTGGGTGCCAAAGATGCGCTCAAGGTCGCGACGGGAGTCGATGCCGATATGTTTGATCATCTCGCCGCCCTTGCCGATGATGATGCCCTTTTGGCCCTCGCGCTCGACGTAAATGGTGGCGTGCACGCGCAGCACCTTCTTGGTCTGCTCAAGCGCATCGCAAATCACGCCCACGGAGTGCGGGATCTCATCACGGGTGCGGCGCAAGACCTTCTCGCGCACAAACTCGGCAACGAGCGTCTCATCGGAAGCGTCGGTACCCATGTCCTCGGGGAACCAACGCGGACCCTCGGGCAAAAAGTGCGCAACGGTCTCGATGAAGGCATCGACGTTAAAGTTCTTGACCGACGACGTCACGATCTCGTCGTCATATTCCATAAGCTCGTGGGCGGCCTTAAGCTGCTCCATGACCCGTGCGGGGTCGGCCTCATCGGCCTTGGTGAGCACCAGGACCTTCTTGGAACGGGCATTCTTGACACGCTCGGCAACCCAGGCGTCTCCCCTGCCGATCGGTTTGGTGGCATCAATCAAAAACGCGACGACGTCGACATCGTTCAGCTCGAACAGCGCGCTCTTGTTGAGCTCGGATCCCAGGCCATCCTTGGGCTTGTGAATACCCGGGGTATCGACAAAGACCAGCTGGTAGCCGGGGCGGTTGACGACGGCGCGCATACGGCGGCGGGTCGTTTGGGCCACCGGCGAGGTGATGGCAACCTTTTTGCCATAGCAGGCGTTGAGCAGCGTGGACTTGCCGGCGTTGGGACGACCGACCAGGGCGACGAAGCCGCTGCGGAACCCGGGCTCAACGTCGCCAAAGCCCATGGGGGCATCATCCTCGTCACACAGGGCGTCGAGTTCTTCGTCGCTCATGCCCTCAAACGGGTCGAACTCCTCGACTTCCTCATAGGCCTCGGTCGCCTTAGCATCCGGGGACTCGTCGTCCAAAATCTCATCGGTAGGCTGCATATTGTCGGACATGGGAATCCCTTTCTAAATAAAGCCGAGCGAGTGGGCAAATACCAGCAAGCCCACAATCGCGGCGGTGATGGAAAGAACGTATACAGAGGCGGCGGCGATGTCCTTGGCGCGTTTTGCCAGCGGATGGAGCTCCTGGGTCGCCAGATCGACAATGGCCTCCATGGCGGTATTGCACAGCTCGCCGTGAATCCCCAGGCCGCAGCAGATGATAATCGTGGCCCACTCGGCAATGTCGAGCCCCACGATGCAGCCGGCAATGACGGTGCACACGCCCGCCACGAGCATGACCTTAATGTTGCGCTCGGTCTTGACGGCGGTGACGAAACCCTCCATGGCGTAAGAAAACGACTTTAAGAAGGACGGATGGTCCTTGTTCGATCCGGGAATCATAGACGGCTCCTAGTCGTGGGCGTGGTTGGTGATGGGGCCGACGTGGACTAGCTTGGGGTCCTCGCCGCGCTCGAGCGCCAGATCGCGCAGGATGGCGTCCTCGCGGGCCTCCATGACCTCGGCCTCGTCGTCCTCGATATGGTCATACCCCAGCAGGTGCAGCATGCCGTGTACGAGCATCAGGCGGCACTCGTCGGCAGGGCTATTGCCAAAGCCGGGGGCCTGACGGGCAATGACCTGCGGGGCCAAGATGATATCGCCGAGCTCGAGCGTCTCGTCGGCGGGAATATCCTCGTCAAAGGCCGAGTCGCATTCAAACGAGAGCACATCGGTGGTGCGGTCGATGCCACGCCACTCGTGGTTGAGCTCGTGCATCTCGTCCTCGTCGACATACGAAAGGGAAATCTCGACTTCACGTTCAACGCCCTCGGCGGCAAGCACAACCTCGCAGATGTGCTCCACTTCCTGCGCGTCGAGCAGCGTATCGAGCTCGGCATCGTTGCTGATCAATACACTCAACGGGACTCCTTTCGGTCGCGCGAGCGCTGCTCACGCACGTCATCATAAGCATCGTATGCCTCGACGATACGACCCACCAGGGCATGGCGCACCACATCGGCGCGCTCCAGGTGTGCAAACGCCACATCGTCGACACGGCCCAAAATCTTCTCGACATCCGCCAAGCCACCACGACGACCCACCAGGTCGCGCTGGCTGAGGTCGCCGGTAATCACGAACTTGGAGTTGAATCCAAGGCGTGTCAGGAACATCTTCATCTGCTCGGGCGTAGTATTTTGCGCCTCGTCGAGCACCACGAAAGCATCGCTCAGCGTACGACCGCGCATGTAGGCGAGCGGGGCGATCTCGATCACGCCGCGCTCCATAAGCTCATCGGTGCGCTCACGATCCATCATGTCAAAAAGGGCATCGTAGAGCGGGCGCATGTACGGATCGATCTTTTCCTCGAGGGTGCCGGGCAAAAAGCCCAGGTTCTCCCCTGCTTCGACAACCGGACGCGTCAAGATCAAACGGCCCACCTCATGGCGCTTGAGCGCGGCAACGGCGAGCGCCATGGCCAGATAGGTCTTACCGGTACCGGCAGGACCCAAGCCAAAGGTGATGGTATGCGAGCGAATGGCATCCACATAGCGCTTTTGCCCAAGCGTCTTGGGACGAATGACACGACCGCGGTATGAAAGCAGCACGTCATCGCGAAGCGATGTGGCCTCATGCTCGCCGTCGCGCAAGACGGCCAGGCAACGCGAGACATCGTCGGCAGACAGGGTACGACCGGCCGCCGCCTCGCGAAAAGCATGTTCGAAAAAGCGAGCCACGAGCTCGACCTCGTCCGGGTCGCCGCTCACGGAGATCCTATCGCCACGGGCAACCACGTGAGCGCGAACCAAGCTCTCGAGCGCACGAAGGACGCCGTCGCCGGCGCCCAAAACACGCGAGGGATCAACTCCCTCGGGAACGGTAAGTCTAATCTTCGAGGCTTCCATGGACCTCCCTGCGCGCATGGACCAAGCCGGAATCATCGACTCCGATGATAGCAACATCGAGCAGGCACGGGGCTGTAAGTCCACAGGTATCGTCAAGACGGGCATGATGGAACGAACCGAGCGTCAGGTTGTCACCATACTCGAGCACGGCACGCTCGACAGTGCCCACGCGACGACGAGCATCGGCAATAGCGAGCTCCTGCGCCGCGTCTCGCATACGGCGGCTGCGCTCGGCCATAACCTCGGGCGGCACCTGGTCGGGCATGTCGGCAGCAAGGGTACCGGGACGCTTACTGTAGCGGAACACGTGCATACGCGAGAACCCCACGCGGCGGCACAGCGCCAGCGACTCCTCGAACTCCTCGTCCGTCTCACCAGGAAAACCGACGATGACGTCGCACGAAAGAGACGCCTGCGGCAGGATGGCGCGAATCATGCGCACCGTGTCCTCAAAGGCCTCGGCACTATAGGGACGGCCCATGCGATGCAGCGTCGCCGTACAGCCGGACTGTACGGGCAGGTGCAAAAACGGGGCAATACGCTGCGGATAGCGCGCCATAACCTTAAGCAGGCGCTCAGAGATATCCATGGGTTCGACCGAGGAAATGCGCACATGCGCAATAGTCGTGCGCTCCATGATGGCCTCGAGCAGCTCATCGATTTCGACATGCTCGTCGGTCGCGCTCTTGCCATCGTAGGCACCCAGGTTCACACCGGTCAGCACCACCTCGGGCACGCCGGCCTCCTGGGCTTCGCGCACCTGTTCGAGAACGGACTCGACGGGCACGGAACGCTCGGGGCCGCGGGCCTTCCACACGATGCAATAGGTGCAGCGGTGGTTGCAGCCATCCTGGATCTTCACGCCCAGCCGAGAACGACCGAGCGCATCGACCACGTCACCATCGCTGCAGGCGGGAACGCTATCGGACTCAACGCCCAGCACCTCGCAGACACGTTCGGCGACATCGATCTTAGACGGCTCGGCAATCACGCGATCCGAAAGCTCCAACAGCTCCTCGGGATGCAAATTGACCACGCATCCGGTCACGACCACATAGGGCTCGTTTGGATGGGCCAGCGCATGACGGACGGCCTTACGGGTCTTGGCCTCGGCCTCGCCCGTAACGGCACAGGTGTTAATGACGATCAGATCGGCATCGTGGGGCTCCACCATAGCAAAGCCCAGGCGCATAAGATCGGCAGTGATACGGTCAGACTCAACCCGGTTGACACGGCAGCCGAGGTTGACGACGGAAATATGGGGTGCGAGCACGCGGGCTCCTTAATCGAGGATATCGTCGAGGGCACTCTTGATACGGTCGGTCACCGACTTCTTACCGGAAGCGACGTCATCGCCGGACTCGGCGGCGAAGGCCTCGAGCAGGTCGCGCTGCTTGGCCGAAAGGCTCGTGGGAACGAGCACGCGCAGCTGAACGACCAGGCGGCCACGCGAGCCGCCACCGCCAATGCGGGGCATGCCGAAGTTACCGACGCTCACGGTGTCGCCGTACTGCGTGCCGGCGGGGACCGTGACCTTAACGACCTCGTCAGGCATAATGCCCTCGACCTCGATCTCGCAGCCGAGAGCCGCCTGCGCAATCGAGATATCGCTCACGAGGTACAGGTCGTCGCCGTTGCGCTTAAAGCGCTCGTGGTCGGCGACGCGAACGTTGACGATCAGGTCGCCCGAGGGCTCGCCGCGAAGGCCGGCCTCGCCAAAGCCGCTCACGCGCAGCTGGCGGCCGGTCGAAACGCCGGCGGGAATATCGATGTCGATCTTTTCGTGGGAAGGCGTGCGGCCCTGACCATCGCAGGTCTCGCAGGGATGATCGATGACCGTGCCCTCGCCGTGGCAGTCGGGGCAAGGCGAAGAGGACTGGACCTGGCCCAAGAACGAACGCTGGACCGTCGTGACATAGCCCGTGCCGTGGCAACGGCTGCACTGCTTTTCCTGTGCACCCTCGGCCCTACCAGTACCGTTGCAGTCCTCGCAAGGAGCAAGGCGATCATAGCTGATCGTCTTTTTGCAGCCGAGCGCCGCCTCCTCGAGCGTCACCGAAAGCGAGATGGCCATGTCACGTCCGCGACGACGCTCACGACGGCTGCGGGCACCACCACCGGCACCGCCGCCAAAAAACGACGAGAACAGGTCGTCCATGCCCATGCCACCAAAGATATCGTTGATGTCGACATAGCCCGAACCACCAGGGCCGTCCGCGGTGCCGTAGCGGTCGTAGTTTGCACGCTTCTGCTCATCGGAAAGAACGGAATATGCCTCGTTGAGCTCTTTGAACTTGGCCTCGGCCTCGGGGTCGTCCGAAACGTCCGGGTGTACGGTACGGGCCTTCTTTAGAAACGCGCGCTTAATCGTCCGCGCGTCGGCATCCTTTTCGACGCCAAGTACCTCGTAGTAATCCCTATTTTCCGACACAACCGAATCCTTCCGACTTTGATTATTGTCACAGTGCGTCCTATACCCAAGCTGGGGCGGCCGCAAACAGAGGGTTTGATGTTAGTACATTCCGTACGGCGAAAGCATGGCACGCTGCGAGCAGCTCGCAAACCAAACCGACACGAGTGCGAACATGAAGCCGTTGGCAAAACCGTTGGCAAACTGCATCGCGCCGCGTTTCCACCACAGCAGGCTGCGATGAAGCACGCCGTCCGAGAGCACCATGAACAGGCCCATGGCAAACGGAATAAAGCACATCATGGCAAAGGCCGAGAACACGCCCGAGATGGCCGACAGCACCAAAAACGGCGCCACAATGCCCATCAGGTAAAAGCCAGTACGAGCTTTGCCTTCCAAGCGCTCGGCCTCAACATGGGCGCGGCCGACCAGGTCGCCGCCCGCGGCACCGTTAGTGCCTGCGTGGCCCATGCCGCTAATGCGGACCTCGTCGCCATCGTGCGTGCCGGCAGGAAACTCAATCGTCTGCTCGGAGGTCACACGGGTTCGCCCGCTGCCACCGCAATCGGGGCAGGGGTCGGCCACGACCTTACCGGAACCGCCGCACTCGGGGCAGACCGACTGGAACGTGCCCGCACCAAACAGGAAGGACAGGTCGACGTCGATGTGGCCGCGGCCACCGCAGCTCGGGCAGGTATGGGCATGCTCGGACGAAACGGAGCCCGAGCCGCCGCAGTTGCTACAGGTATCGAAGCGCGTGTAGCGGACGGTCTTGCGGGCACCGCCCTTGGCCTCCTTGGCGTCGAGTTTGATATCGACGACCACGTTGGCGCCGTTCTCGGGATTGTAGGCAGCCTGGCCGCGACGCTGCTGGCCCCAGGCGCCACCAAAGGGAAAGCCGCCCTCAAAGGGATTGCCATAGCCCGTGCTGCCGGCGTAGCCGCCACCATAGGGCGAAGCCGTAGGAGCACCGGCAAAGGGATTGCCAGAACGCATGGCGTCGTAGCGCGCACGTTTTTGCTCATCCGAAAGCACGGCGTAGGCCTCGGAAACCTCTTTAAACTTTTCCTCGGCATCCGGCTCTTTATTGACGTCCGGATGGAGCTTACGGGCCTTTTGCTGGAAAGCCTTTTGAATATCACGCGAGGTGGCGTCCTTGGAGACACCCAGAATCTCGTAGTAATCTTTTTCGTTCATCGTCGCCATGCGCGGCAACCTCCTGCTCACAGCAGCGTATATATTCCGGTAATTCTACCCGAGCGGCCTAAGCTAGATCCCAAAACAGCTCGAACAGAACATTTCCATCGAGCCAGCCCAGATGGGTCGGCGCCAGACGGGCACAGGTGCGGCCAGCGATGACATCGACAGAGGCGATAGGCCCCGCATGGGTATCACCGTGCTCGGGCACCCAAGTGGCAAGCCCAAGCTCAAGAGCGCGATCACAAGCCGCTGCCAGTTCATCGGCAGGGATGACACGAGACGCGCGAACCAACAGGTCGGAATCAACACCGCGCGTCATGCGACAAGCGAGCATCAGGTCCTCGGCCGCCGCCTCGCGCCGCGACAGATACTCGGCATCAAACATCGTCGCGGCATCGTCGCGTTGTACCAAACGCACGCGGTGAAAGTCACCACGGGGAGCCACGCCGGGAAACAGTCCAGCCAAGCGGTCGAAATCCTCGTCGTCGAGCATGCCCGCGGCAGAACGACCCAGGCCCAGGTAGCCCCGACCAGTCCAGTAGGCGATATTATGGGCACATTCATGCCCATCGAGCGCGTAGCTCGCCACCTCATACGGATGGTAGCCGGCCGAACTCAGCCGCTGGCGCGCAACGTCCATGCATGCGGCCTGGAAATCCTCATCGGGCTCAAGCGACTCGTCACGGCACACCATGCGGTAAAGCGGCGTGCCCTCCTCGAGCGTGAGCGGATAGACCGACACATGGTGCGGGGCCGCCTCAAGCACGCCATCGAGCGTATGCTGCCAGCTCGCCATAGTCTGTCCGGGAAGCCCGCACATAAGGTCGCACGACACATCGAGCCCAACATCCTTCACCGTCGCGATAGCCGCAAGTGCCCGATTAGCATCGTGAATGCGGCCAATAGCAGCCAGCTCGGTATTGTCGAGGGTTTGCACGCCCAGAGAAATGCGCGTGACACCCGCCTCGGCAAGCGCGGTGGCGAGCTCAGCGGTCAGGGACTCAGGATTGGCTTCGCAAGTAAATTCAACGGGTTTGCACCACATGGAGATACGCCGGGCAAGTTCCACCAGGCGCTCCCCTGCCAGCGATGGCGTGCCGCCGCCAGTATAGACCGTGCGGACCTGCGCAAGCGCCCCGGCGTCGCCAAAGGAATCGAGGCGCGCATACAACTGCTCAAAATAGGAATCGAGCGCGGCATCCAAATCACACGCAGCAAAGCTGCGCGAGTCAAAGTCGCAGTACCGGCACTTTTGAGCGCAAAACGGCACGTGCACGTACAGCGCGGTAACGGCCACCGTTAGGCCTCCAACGGATGGGCAGGCACCGACTCGCCGGCGGCAAGCGCGGCCTCGCAGGCCACCACGTCGCGCTCGATATCATCGACCAGCGCCATAAACTCCTCGTACGTAGAGCAACGCACCACCTGAGCGCGCCAGGCGGCGGCATGGGGTATGCCCTTTAAGTACCAGCTTGCGTACGTGCGAGCACGCGACATGAGCGGCAGAAGCTCGTGCGTCAACGTCAGGTGCTCGCGCAGAGCCTCCAGGCGCTCGACCGAGGAGCGAGAAGGAACCGGCGTGCCATCGAGTGCAAGGGCTCGGGCATCGCCGAACACCCACGGATTGCCGTAGATGCCGCGCGCGATAAACACCGCGCTGGCACCCGAGCCGTGCAGATGCTCAGCAGCGTCCTCGGCCGAGAACACATCGCCCGAACCAATCACGGGAATCTCGACAGCGTCGGCAACCTCATCGACGACCGACCAATCGGCCTGGCCCGTGTAGAGCTGCGTGGCGCAACGACCATGCACGGCGACTGCGGCAGCCCCTGCGCCCTCAAGCATCTGGGCAAATGTCGCGGCATTGCGGTCCTCGGCATAAAAGCCCTTGCGAATCTTGACGGTCACGGGCACGTGCGCCGCGCCCACCGTGGCCTCGACGATCTTCTCGGCCAGGTCGGGCGTGCGCATGAGCGCCGAACCCTCGCCCTTGGTGACAACCTTGCGGGCGGGGCATGCCATATTGATATCGATGAGCGACAGGCGATCGCCAACGCGCTCCTCGACGGCGGCGACGGCGCTCGCAAACTGATCGGGCTTGGAGCCAAAGAGCTGCACGCAAATCTGCTGCTCCTCGTCGGCCGGCAGCACCAGGCGCCACGTTTTGTTGCTGGCATAGGCAAGGCCTGCCACGCTCACCATCTCGCTGTAGGCAAGGTTGGCACCGCGGCGGCGACACATGATGCGATAGGCGGGGTCGGTAACGCCCGCCATGGGAGCCATAAGGAACGGCTGCTCGGCATAGGCGCCCAGCAGCCGCAGACTATATTCGGAAAGAGCCATAGACCTACTCGTCCACCTTGAGGATCGCCATAAAGGCCTCCTGCGGGACCTCGACCGATCCGATGGCCTTCATACGCTTCTTGCCCTCTTTCTGCTTCTCGAGCAGCTTGCGCTTTCGCGAGATATCGCCACCGTAGCACTTAGCAAGAACGTCCTTGCGACGCGCCTTGACGGTGGAACGGGCGATGATCTTGTTGCCGATAGCACCCTGGATGGGCACCTCGAACAGCTGACGCGGGATGATCTCCTTGAGCTTGTCGCACAAGCCACGGGCCAGGCCATATGCCTTGTCCTTATGGACGATAAACGAAAGCGCGTCCACCTCGTCGCCCGAAAGCAAAATATCGAGCTTCACGAGCTCGGAGGGACGGTACTCGTTGAACTCGTAGTCGAGCGAGGCATAGCCCTTGGTGCGGCTCTTGAGCTGATCGAAGAAGTCCAAGATGAGCTCGGCGAGCGGCATATCGAAGCGCATCTCGACCGATTTGCTCGTCAGGTGGATCATATCGGTTGTGACGCCGCGGTGCTCAATGGCGAGCTGCATGACGGCACCCGTGTACTCAGGCGGGCAGATGATCTTTGCCTTGAGGTAGGGTTCCTCGATACGATCGATGCGCGTGGCCTCGGGAAGGTCCTGCGGACTGCGGACATCGATCATCTCGCCGTCGGTCTTGTAGACGTGATAGTCGACCGAGGGACTCGTGGCAATGAGGTCCAGGTTGAACTCGCGCTCCAGGCGTTCCTTGACGACTTCCATGTGCAGCAGGCCCAGGAAGCCCACGCGGAAGCCAAAGCCGAGCGCCACCGAGGTCTCGGGCTCCCACACCAACGACGGGTCGTTGACGTGCAGCTTATCGAGGGCGTCGCGCAGATTCTCGTAGTCCTTGTTGTCGATCGGGAACAGGCCCGTGTAGACCATGGGCTTGGCCTCGCGGTAGCCCGGAAGCGGCTCGGGGCAGGGGTTCGAGGCCCACGTGAGGGTATCGCCCACGCGCACGGCCTCGGGGTCCTTCAGGCCCGTGACCACGTAGCCCACCTCGCCAACGGTCAGCGCGTCGACCGGCGTCTCGGCGGGACGCTTGACACCCACGCCATCGACCAAAAAATCGCCCTTGGCCTGCATCATGCGCAGGGTATCGCCCTTCTTGATGGAGCCGTCAAAGACACGGACCGTGGCGACGACGCCGCGGTACTCATCAAAATACGAGTCCAGGATGAGCGCCTTGAGCGGCGCGTTTGCATCGCCCTTGGGCGGTGAGATCAAAAAGACGATGGACTCCAGCAGATCGTGGATGCCCTCGCCGGTCTTGCCCGATACGCATACGGCATCGTCGGCGGGAATCGCCAGGTCATCCTCGATCTCGGTCTTGACCTCATCGGGGTGTGCCGACGGCAGGTCGATCTTGTTGATGGCGGGCACGATATCCAGGTTGGCGTTCATGGCGAGCGTCGCGTTGGAGACGGTCTGTGCCTCGACGCCCTGCGTGGCGTCGACGACGAGCACTGCGCCCTCGCAGGCGGCCAGCGAACGCGAGACCTCGTAGGTAAAGTCCACGTGGCCCGGCGTATCGATCAGGTTGAACTGATACGTCTCGCCATCGTCGGCGTCATAGGAAACGCGAACGGCATTAGACTTGATCGTGATGCCGCGCTCGCGCTCGATATCCATGGTGTCGAGCAGCTGCGACTCCATGTCACGCTCGTCGACGGTATGGGTGAGCTCGAGGATGCGGTCACTGATCGTGGACTTGCCATGGTCGATATGCGCAACAATCGAGAAGTTGCGGATGTGGGAAATGTCAATTGAAGTATTCATGCGGACTATCTTACCCGAGCGGTACAAAAAATGGAGCCTGTTCCATAAAACAGGCTCCATTTATGCGCATAATCTGTGTGGTGTGAAATTTACAACTTAGGCGTTGATGCTGTTCACGAGCTTGGCAAGACCGGACTTGCGGTTGGAAGCCTGGTTCTTGTGGATAACATGCTTGGCGGCAGCCATGTCGAGACGCTTGGTGACGGTCTTGAGGGCAGCCTGGGCCTTCTCGGCGTCGCCCTCGGCGACGGCGGACTGGACGTGCTTGGTCAGCGTCTTGAGCTCGGACTTGACAGCCTTGTTACGCATGCGAGCTGCCTCATTGGTGCGGATACGCTTCTTCTGAGACTTGATGTTTGCCACTTCTGGAGTTCCTTTCGAGTTCCTTGCAAAAAATGTATGACACCTCTGAGACACGGTGAGGTCATGCAAGCGCCTACTATAGCACGCTCCCTCTCAAAGGGATAGAACGAATTTGTCAAATAGGCAGGTATCATCACGATTTTCTCAAGATGTTCGTAATCCAGAGCAAAAGCGCCGTCTGAGAATCGGCCGAACCCTTGAGCGCGAGCTCCACATCGACCGCACCCTCGAGCGCGGCAACGAGCTCTGCCATCGAAAAGCGACGTGCCCAGGTCAGGTGATTCTTGACCTGCCAGGACTGGAGCTTAAGTGTTGCGGCCAGCTCACGACCCTGTCCGCGCGCATCGAGCGCCTTGGCAACGATAAGCTCGCGGATGCGGCCGCACAGCAATGTGTAAGTCCACACGTAGCTCTTGGCGGGCAGTAGATTGAAGAGCTCGAGTGGGCGTCGCATGTCACGGGCCGAGACCGCATTGAGAAAGTCCCAGGGTTGAACCTCGGCCGTACGTACAATCCAGCGCTCAACGTCGGCAAGCTCAATCTGGGGCGCCTCGACCATCTGGGCAAGCTTAGCCAAGTCGTTATCGAGCATGCGGGTGTTCTCGCCCGAGCGCGAGACGAGCTCCTCGGCGGCCGCCGCCGAGATGGACTTGCCGTGTTGCGTCGCCATCTGCTGCACGCGGCGTGGGAGCTCCCAGCGCTTGGTGCCCGAGCAATCGATGACGGCCTTCTTGTCAATCTTGGCGATCGCCTTGTACAGGCGCGTATTCTTGGCGAGCGAATCGGCGATAACAAGGCAGACCGTTGTGGGACTTGGACTCGCCAGATACTCGACGAGCGGCTCGGAAACCGCCTTGGCAAGCTTGGAGCAGCCGTCAAGGATTACCAGGCGAAACTCGCTGCCCATGGGAAAGGTGTTAAGCGATCCGATAATGGACTCGATATCGGGGTCCTTGGTCATGTCTCGCTCGTCGAGGTTGAACTCGACCATACCCGATTTTTCCAGACGCGCTTTCATACGCGAGACGGCGTGGTCGCGCTTAACTCCGTCGGTACCGACAATCAGATATGCCGGCAGCAAACCGGTTTCGGACATTGCGCTCCCCTCCCGCAGGCCTTCGTATTCGTTCCGTGCCATTCTAGCCCAGGGGCCCACCACACGCCAACGACGTCGTCACGGTCGCTGGCATCGCATCGCAAAGCCATTCGCAGTCGGTGTGACGGTAATGTCGCCGTGTTCGATAGTACACGCGAACACACCACCCGCTTCCTTAACGGCATCGATGCAGGCATCGGACGGATGGCCGTATCGATTCCCCTCACCGGCGCTTGCGAGGGAAAGCTCGGGCTTCAGGACGTCCAGCAACTCGCCATCGACTGAAACCTTGGAGCCGTGATGCCCAAGTTTAAGGACATCGATATCCCCCACCTCCTGCACGAATTCCCGCTCTTGGTCGAGCTCGGCATCACCGGTGAGAAGTATTCGCAGGCCCTTGCCTTCCTGAACATAAGAGAGCAGCAGGACAAGCGAGTCCTCATTTCCCTCGCCATCCACGAACTCGAATGGCCACATCACGCGGGCGCAAAATGAGCCGATGTCGACCGTATCCCCATGGCGCACCTGCCGATACTCCACGCCAGGTCGGTTCAATACCTCGGCAGGAGCATCCTCCAGCGCATCCGCCGCCACGGCAATCGTTCCGACCGAAAACTGTTCGAGCACGGCAGGCAAACCACCCCAGTGGTCCTCATCCCAATGCGTCACAAAAACGGCATCGATATGGTGCACGTTATTGCGAACCAACGCCGCAACCACACGCTCGTCGAGCCCGCAGTCGACGAGAGCTACTGCGCCGCCTTGGCGGATAAGAATCGCATCGGCCTGGCCCACATCGAGCACCGTCACCGAAGGCGGAGCGAATCGATCCCAATAGACGTACGGAATCGCAGCCAAGAGCATCAGGCATGCAAGCCCCACCGCCATAGGACGTGCACGGGGACGCGGCCACCAGACCAGCAGAACCGCCAGAAAACACGGCACTAGGTAAATCCACATGCTATCGGGCGGCACGCTCACGTATGCACCCGGCACGGCGGCAAACAGCTGCTCGAAGAACAGCGCGCAACGGGCGGCAATCATGGGCACAACGAGCGCCCAAGTCCGCAACGGTCCCACGAGCGAAAAGGGAGCCAGCACGATCGACACAGCGAGCAGAACGCTCACCACCGGACCGATGACCGCATTTGCCAACGGAGCAATGAGCGAGAATGTACCGAAGGCAGGAATGGTGATGGGAAGTGTCGCCAGTTGCGAGCACAGCGTGACGGAAAGCACGCTGGCAACGCCCGATGGCACACCTAGCTCACCCAAAGCGTAGGTCGCATAGGGACAAAAGCACAGAATGGCTAAGACGCTGGCGCATGAAAGCTGAAAGCCCATCTCGAACAGCACCGTCGGCCGCAGTAGCACAAAGATGGACATGGTTACGAAGAGTGCCGAAAGGCCGTGCCGACGACGCCCCGCGCCGTTTACGACAAGCGTCACGAACACCATGCAGCACGCGCGCACGGCCGAGGGAGACGCGCCCGTAAAGGCAGCGTAGCCCACAAGCGTTATCGCCAATATCGCCCGCTGAAGACCACGTGAGCACCGAGTCTTTTGCAATACACCCTCGATTACAAACCCCACGATAGCCAAATGGCTGCCCGAGACGGCGATAAGATGCGCCGTTCCCGTCACCGAAAACCAGTCGCCCGCCGGCTGGGCGCGCAGCTCGGCCGAACGACCGCAGACGACACCGGCTATGAGCGCACGCGCCGGGTCGGTCGCAGGCGCGATGGACGCAAGCAGCCCATTTCGCAGCCGAAGCAGCGGCCCCGGAGAGCCCTCGTCGACCGACACCAACCGGATGACCTTCACTTTTCGGAGCTCGCCTCGAAGCACGCGTGAGCGACCATACGCATCGTTCTCAAAACGTAAAACGCGACCGATAACACGCACGTGCGCCCCGACCTTGAGCTCACGATCACACGATAGGCGAACCGTTGCCAAGTTCTTACCGTCCGCGCGTGCCTCGCAGGTATAGGAATACACGTCGTCGTTTATGGATGGATCACCCTGCACGACAAACTTGAGGCCGCTTGCCGCTCGACCGTCGAGCGCCCTCGAGGCGCTTAGCGCACCCACAGCCCACCACGCCGAGACGACCGCTCCCGCCACGAGACCGACGGACGCGGCATACAGCCACCGCTTCAAAGGGGCAAGCCGCGCACAAGAGTGAGCCAGCACAACGAAAACCGCTGCCGCAACGGGAATGGCCCATAGCGGCCCGACCGCCGTCGCCCGCTCCCTCAGCAGCACATCAGCGGCTATGCTGAGCACCAAGGCGCAGCTCACGCACATGCCGGCACACAGGGCCATCGTCCACGGAATCAGGGGCCGCGGAGGCATCACGTGCTCTCGCTCGGTCGTACTCATACGCAGATGCAATCTTTGATTTTGGCAAGCTTCTTCTCGCCGATTCCCGACACGCGCATCAGATCGTCAACCGAAGCAAAAGCACCGTTCTTTGTCCGTTCATCGATAATCGACTGTGCCATTGAGGGACCGATTCCCGAGAGCGTCTGCAGCTCTGCCGAGCTTGCCGTATTAATGTTTACTAGGCCTGTTGCGCCACCGACGCCTGATGATGCGGAAGTCCCACCATCAACACCGGCTTCCGCAATGGACACCTGCTGCTCCCCTACCGTTGGAACGTGAATTTTTTGTCCATCAGTGACCTTGGATGCACGATTAAGCCCCGTAACGTCTGCTTCGGGCGCCAGCCCACCGGCGGCATCAATCGCCTGAGCCACCCGCGCCCCGTCCTTGAGACGATATACACCGGGTGACACCACGGCGCCATCAACATCGACATAGACCTCTGCCGCGGCAGACGCCTTAGGCGAAGAGCCTTCAGATGTCTTTCCACTCGAAGCATCGCCGGATCCCGGCTCCACTAACGTGCCCGAACCATCAGTGCGCTCAAACGACACACCGCCGGCACCGCCGCCAAGGTTCGCCATCGCCAGCCCACTCGCCATCGCAATGACGACCAGTATCGCCATCACCACTGCCTTATGACCGAGCAGTTTGCCCGCCCAGCGGTCCATCTTTTTGACTCGTTCGTGTTGTTCGCGCTGCGCCATAGCAAAACCTCCCAACACCATCGTGTCAGGAAAGGAGCTCCACAACAGCCACGCCCCAAAACCGGTTTTTGCGGTCAAACCAAAAACCGACCAAAACCTTGCACAAATCTGTCCATTTATTCAGGCACGCGTCAGCAAATGAACGCTTAGCCGCAAAATGCCCAGATAGCAAAAGACCGACGATGCAGGCGCATCGTCGGTCTATGCACAAATTTACTCGTAATCTTGGTAAATCTCACGCGGAGCAAGCTCCGAATGTTTGCGTTTTAAGGTCTTAGGGGCCTTATACGTGTTGCTCTCGAAGTCGATGTACTCGGTCTGCTTGAGCAGGCGCTCGATCATCTCCTCATGATCGAACAACTCCCAGGCCTCATGCACGGCATCGAGTTTAGCGTGCGTCTCGGGTCGGCGCGGCATAAACAGCGTGCAGCAGTCGGGAGCGGCCTCAGTCGAGATATCGAACGTACCGATCTCCTCAGCACGCGCGATGATCTCCTGCTTGTCCGAACCGATGAGAGGACGGAACACGGGGATCTTCACGGCCTCGTTGACGGCCATGATGTTCTCAAGCGTTTGGGAGGCAACCTGCCCAAGCGATTCGCCCGTAACGATGGCCTTGGCGCCCTCGATGTGCGCAATGCGCTCGGCAACCGAATACATAATGCGACGATACATGATCACACGCAGGTTGCTGGGGCAGGTGACCGAAATCTCACGCTGGCAGTCGCCAAACGGCACCACGTACAGGCGGCCGATCTGGACACCCGGCTCAAGCGCACGGATGATGTCCTGCACCAAATACTCGCTCGTATCAGGCGTCTGCGGACGACCGGAGAAATGCACCGGCACGCACACCGCGCCGCGACGCGCGAGCATCCAGGTCGCCACCGGAGAATCGATACCCGACGACAGCAGCGTCACGACCTTGCCGGCAGAACCCACCGGCAGACCGCCCACGCCGCGCTCGGAGCGCGCGTACACATAAACGCTACCCTGGACCACCAGTACGTGCACCATCGCATCGGGGTCGTGCATTTGAACCTTTTTATCGGGGAAGGCCTCACACAGTACCTCGCCCACCTGACGATTAATATCGATCGAGGTGAGCTCATAGTCGGTATTGGAGCGCTTGGCGTGCACCTTAAACGAATCGAAGGAACCAAACTCGCGCAGTGCCTTCACGGCGGCGGCGCAGTACTCCTGCGGGTCGCGGTTGGTGTGATACGCCATAGACACACGGGCAACACCGGGGACGGTGCGAATGACACGCGCCGCCTCGTCGGCCTGATGCTCGTTAAAGGTCACGAGGATATAACCGGAAATTCGAGACACGGCGTTCACGGAAAAGGCGGCCAAGGCCGCCTTGATGTTATCCATGAGGATATGCTCAAAATGTGCGCGGTTCTTGCCCTTCAGTCCAACCTCGTGATAGTGGACCAGGCAGACGCGAGCCGCCATTTAGGCTTCAGCAACCTTGTGGCCAAGCGCCTTCTCGTAACGGGCCTCGTCGTAAGAGATGTCACCGTCGACAATCTCGTCCATAGCCATCGAGATGGTATCGGCACCGGAAAGCCCGATGGTGATGTCATCGACATCCTGGACGGCAAGCACGCGGTTGTGCTGGCCACGCAGCATGCTATTGATGTCGCAGGCGCGCTTGGAGGCAAGCGAAGCGAGCAGGAAGCGGTTGTGATCGGTCTTCTCCAGAAGATCGTCAATGCAAGGCTTTACAACGGACACGGACCTCAGATCCTTTCATGCATATCGAGAACGCGAACGAGCTCATCGGTCGCGCGGTCGAGATCGTCATTCACCACGACGTCGTCGTAGCGGTCGGCAAGGGCAAGCTCATCGGCGGCGTTTGCCATACGCAGCTCAATCGTCTCGGGCGTCTCGGTACCGCGACCGACCAGACGCTCGCGGAGTACCTCAAGCGAAGGCGGCTTGATAAAGATCAGCACGGCCTCGGGGAAACGCTCCTTCACCTGCAGGGCGCCCTGGACATCGATCTCCAAAATCAGAGACGAGCCCGAGGCGAGCTTGGATGTGACCTCGCTCACCAACGTGCCGTAGCAGTTACCGTGGACCTCGGCCCACTCAACAAACTCACCGTTTGCCACGCGGCGGTCGAACTCCTCGCGCGTCAGAAAAAAGTAGTTGACGCCGTCGACCTCACCTTTGCGTGGTGCTCGCGTGGTAGCCGAAACCGTCAGACCCAGGTTCGAGCGGCGCTCGCGCACACGAGTGACGAGCGTACCCTTGCCTGCGCCTGACGGTCCAGAAATCACAAAGAGCTTGGAATCCTGAGCGCTCACTTATTTGGTCAGCTGCTCGAGGAGCTGCTCGCGCTGACGGACGCCGAGGCCCTGGACGCGACGAGTAGCGGAGATACCGAGCTCCTCCATGATCTTGGCGGCCTTGGCCTTGCCATAACCGGGGAGAGACTCGATGAGGGTGGAAACCTTCATGCGGGAAGCGATGGGGTCATCGGAGTTGAGCACGGACTCGAGGGACTTCTCGCCCTTCTTGATCTGCTCGCGAAGCTCAGCGCGGGCGTGACGTGCGGCGGCAGCCTTCTCAAGAGCCTGCTTGCGCTGCTCGTCGGTAAGCTGAGGGAGTGCCATTCGTACCTCCAAATAGTTGGGTTATATCTGATTCAATAATTGGCATTTTAGCACGTAGAACGTACAAAATGCCTAATCGCGGCTCCATAGGTTAGACGATACCCGCAAAAAGTGCAATATACTGCGCCCAAAGTTAAGCCCCTGACCTGCGATTCCACACAAAGGATGGGAAAGTTTACGCAGGCACAGGGGCTATTTTGTGCTAATGAGACCCAAAAGTGGTGACTTAGGGGAATCTTTTACGCGACGTTTTCGACCAGCTCGGCGACGATGGCGTCAAAGGCGGCAACCGGATCGTCGGCACCGGTGATGGGACGGCCCACCACAATGTGGCTTGCGCCACGCTCGATAGCCTGGGAAGGCGTCGCCACGCGGGACTGGTCACCAAGGGCGGCACCCACCGGACGCACACCCGGAGTTACGATCAGGGCATCAGGACCCAGCAGCTCACGCATGTCATGAGCCTCCATCGGTGAGCACACGATGCCATCGATGCCGTTGGCCTGAGCAAGCTTTGCCAAGCGGGCGGCCTCCTCGGCCACGGGCGACTCGACGCCGATCTCGCTCAAGGCATCCTGATTCATGCTCGTGAGCACGGTGATGGCGACGAGCTTGGCGCGGTCCTCACGCGCCTCCTCGGCACCCTCGCGGCAGGCAGCGAGCATAGCACCCGAGCCCAGGCCGTGGACCGAAAGCAGGTCGGCACCGGCAAGCGAGGCCGAGCGGGCAGCGCCGCGCACCTGATGCGGAATGTCATGGAACTTAAGGTCGAGGAAGACCTTAAAGCCAAGGTCCTTAAAGGTCTTGACGATCTGGGGACCCTCAGCGTAATAGAGCGTCATGCCGACCTTGAGCCAGGCGGCATGGCCCGAAAGCTCGTGGGCGAGCTCGAGCGCGCGCTCACGGTCGCAGTCGAGGGCGACGATAACACGGTCGCGGGCATCATTCTCTAGCATTCGAAAGCACCCACCAGCTCGTTGATGTCCTTTACGCCCTGGGACTCGGCCCAGGCCTCGAGCTCATGCGCGATCTTAAGCGAAGCACACGGATCGACGAAGTTGGCCATGCCGACCGACACGCAGGTGGCGCCGGCCAGGATAAACTCAGCCGCATCCTCGCCAGTCATGACACCGCCGACACCGTTGATGGGGATATCGACGGCCTGGGCAACCTCCCAGACCATGCGCACGGCGATGTGGTGGCAAAGCGGGCCAGAAAGGCCGCCCTTGGGCTTGGCCACGCGGGACTTGCGGGTATGAACATCGATGGCCATGCCTTGGATGGAGTTAATGACCGAAAGGCCGTCGGCTCCCGCGGCCTCGAGAGCCTTGGCAATCTCGGCGACGTTAACCGGAGCCATCTTGACGAACAGCGGCTTATCGGTCACCTTACGGCAGGCGGCCATGACGGAAGAGGCGCCCTCGGGCGTAGAGCCCATGGCGGCACCGCCGGCGGCGATGTTGGGGCAGCTCACGTTGATCTCGTAGCCGGCAGCCCAGGGGCATAGCTCGACATACATCTCGAGCGCGCGCACAAACTCATCAACGGAGTGCCCGGCAACCTGGCAAATGACCTGGCAACCGTCCTTGGACAGCTGCTCGAGCCACGGGCCGGACTCACGGGCAAAGGCGGCCACGCCGGGGTTCTGAAGACCCACGGAGTTGATCATACCGCCGGGAATTTCGGCCATGCGGGGCGCGGGATTGCCGGGCCAGGGCTCGGCAGCGCAACCCTTGGTGGTGATGGCGCCCAGCTGGGAAACATCAAAGAAGTTCTGGAACTGCCAACCGTAGCCAAAGGTACCGGCTGCGGTGTTAATGGGGTTCTGCATCTTGACGCCGCCGAAATCGACGGCCATGTTAACGGTACCCACTAGAAGACCACCACCTTGGAAGCATCGAACACGGGGCCGCACATGCAAGCACCCTTCATACCGTCGACCGTCTCGACATTGCAGGTGTTGCAGGCGCCAAAGCCACAGCTCATCATGCGCTCAAGCGACACCTCGCAGTACGCACCGGCCTCGGCGGCAGCGGCGGCGACTTTCTTCATCATGACGGCGGGGCCGCAGCTGGCGACGTAGTCGTAGCCGCCCTCGCCAAGCAGCTCGGCTGCCGGATCGGTGCAAAAACCGTGCGTGCCGAGCGAACCGTCGTCGGTGCACACGTTAACCGTGGCGCCCAGCGCACGGAACTCATCGACACCCACGACTTTGGAAGCGGTGCCAAAGCCCAGGCACACGTCCACATCAACACCCTGCTCGGCAAGCATGCCGGCAAGACACAGCACAGGCGGAACGCCGATGCCACCGGCGACGAGCAGTGCCTTCCTGGTGCCCTCGGGTACCATCCAGCCACGGCCACCGGGGCCCAACAGGTTAGAGGTGGAGCCAGGGCCCATCTGGGACAAACGGCGGGTATCGTCGCCCACGACGGCGTACCACAGCTCGACGGTGCCGGCCTGGGCGTCGGCGCGATAGAAGCTCAGAGGCACGCGAAGCAGCGAGGACGCATCGCCGGGCACGGCAATGTTCACAAACTGACCGGGCTTGAGCGCACTTGCAAGCTTAGGGGCCGAGATGACGAGCGAGAAGATGCCATCGGCGATCTCCTGGTTCGATACGACCTCAAAGTCGTGTATGCGTGCAGTGGAAGGTGTGGGCATAGACGCTCCAATCCCCCATGCGGTTGCATGGTCAAAACGAACAGAAAGCGCGGCACCGCAAGGGCACCGCGCACAAAAGCGATAAGGCTATGCTAGCAGATGCAGCCGTCGGCGAGCATCTGCTTGCCGCCGACAAACACATCGGTGGCACGACCGGTAAGCGTGCGGCCGGCGAAACCGGAGTTCTCGGCGCGCGACTCGTAACCGTCCTCGCCGACCGTCCAAGTGGCGGACGCGTCGAACACGGTCAGGTCAGCAACGGAGCCCGCCTTGACCTGAACCTGGTCGAGGCCCAGGATCTCACGCGGCTTGATGGCCATGAGCTCGACCATACGGCCCATGCTCATCTTGCCCGTGTTGACCAGCTCGGTAAGCACGAGCGACAGCGAGGTCTCGAGGCCGATCATGCCAAAGGGCGCGAGCTCGAACTCGCGGGCCTTCTCCCACGGGGTGTGGGGAGCGTGATCGGTGACGATAACGTCGACGGTGCCGTCGATGACACCCTGGCGGATGGCCACGGCGTCCGCCTCGGTACGCAGCGGCGGGTTGACCTTGAGCGAGGTGTTGTAGGTCTCGTCCAGGTCGTTCTCGGTCAGGAACATGTGGTGCGGAGTGGCCTCGCAGGTAACCTGAACGCCAGCGGCCTTACCGGCACGCACGATCTCCAGGCCATGGGCGGTGGAAATGTGCTGGATGTGCAGCTTGGCACCGGTCAGCTTGGCGATCTCGATGTCGCGGGCGATCTGGAGCTCCTCGCCGGCAGCCGGCCAGCCCTCGAGGGCCAGACGGGTCGAGACCTTGCCCTCGTTTATCTGACCGTGGCCGACCAGGTCCTCGTCCTGGCAGTGGCTCATAAAGACCTTGCCGAACATCTTGCCGTAGTCCATGCAGCGACGGAGCATGCCCGCGCCCTGCACGCCGCGACCGTCGTCGGTGAAGGCGACGGCGCCGTGGGCGACCATATCGCCCATCTCAGACATGGCCTCGCCCTTAAGACCGCGGGTCATGGCGCCCGACGGATAGACGCGGCAGTGACCGACCTCGGCAGCGCGGGACTTGACGAACTCCACGACGGTGCCGTTATCGGTGACGGGGTCGGTGTTGGGCATGGAGCACACGCCGGTAAAGCCGCCCTTGGCGGCTGCGCGGGTGCCACTCTCGATGTCCTCTTTGACCTCGTAGCCGGGCTCGCGAAGGTGAACGTGCATATCCACCAGGCCGGGGACGAGGTACTTGCCGGAAAGGTCGCGGACCTCGGCCCCCTCGACAGCAAGATTCTCGCCGACCTCGGCGATCTTGTCGCCGTCAATCAGGACGTCAACGACACCGTCAAGCTCGACGGACGGGTCGACGACGTGGGCATTCTTAAGAAGCAAGGCCATTATCGGCACCTCCAAGCAGCAGATACAGGATAGCCATACGCACGCAGATACCGGCGTAGACCTGCTCCAGGATGACGGAGCGTTGCGGGTGGTCGGCCATATAAGAGTCGAACTCGACGCCGCGGTTGATGGGGCCCGGGTGGCAGATGATCGCGTCGGGCTTCATGAGCTTCTCGCGGTCCCTGGTCAGGCCGAAGAGCTTGTGGTACTCGCGAATGGTCGGGAACGGGGCACCCTCGAGGCGCTCCTGCTGCACGCGCAGCATGTAGACGACGTCCAGCTCGGGCAGGACGGAATCGAGGTCGCTCGTCACGTGATCGCAGCCCAGGACCTCGGGCGCCGGCGGCAGCAGCGTGCCAGGGGCGACGGCGTAGGTCTCGCAACCCATGATCTTCAACGCGGGGATCAGCGAGCCGCAGACGCGGGAGTGCGCGATATCGCCGACGACAGCGACCTTCAGACCGTGGAAGTCGCCCTTGTGCTCCCAGATGGTGTACAGGTCGAGCAGAGCCTGCGTGGGGTGGTTGTGCTTGCCGTCACCGGCGCAGATGACGCTCGCGGGCGAGTTCTGCGTAACGATGTAGGGAGCACCGGCGTGCTTATCGCGCACGACGATGCAGTCGATCTTATAGGCGTTGAGGGTCTCGACGGTGTCGACGAGGCTCTCGCCCTTGACCGTAGAGGTCGAGGAGCCGCCAAAGTTGAGGCTGTCGGCAGAAAGACGCTTCTCGGCGAGCTCGAAGGAACTGCGGGTGCGCGTCGAGGGCTCGTTGAACATGTTGACGATGGTCTTGCCCTTGAGCGTGGGGACCTTCTTGATCGCACGCTCGTTGACCTCGGAGAACGCCTTGGCGGTCTCGAGGATGAGCTTGATGTCCTCTTCGGAGTACTCGGTAATGTCGATCAGGTGCTTATGGTTGAACGCCACGGTACTACTCACCTCCCAGCGGCGCGGAGCCCACATGGGAACCCGGCGCGACGTCGTTAATCTCGACGGCGGTGCGGCCGTCGACTTCCTTCATATATAGGTGCACGTTCTCCTCATGCGACGAGGGAACGTTTTTGCCGACAAAGTCCGGCGAGATAGGAAGTTCGCGGTGACCGCGGTCAACGAGAACTGCCAGCTCGATACGGCTCGGACGGCCCAGGTCCATGACGGCGTCCAGAGCGGCGCGGATGGTACGACCCGTGTAAAGGATGTCGTCCACCAGCACGACGCGCTTGCCGTCGACGCTGAAGGGAATGTTGGTGGCGTGGATCGCGGGAGCGAAATTGGTCGCATAGTCATCGCGGTAGAAGCTGATGTCGAGGCTGCCGAGCGGAACGTCGACGCCCTCGATCTCCTTGATCTCCTCGGCGAGTTTCTTTGCCAGAAGGTCGCCGCGCGTGACGATGCCGACCAGAGCGAGGTCTTCACAGCCCTCGTTGCGCTCGAGAATCTCGTGCGCGATGCGGGTCATCGCTCGATTGACGGCGGTCTCGTCCATGATGACCGCCTTGGGGGAAGTCGTGCCCATCGATCTCCTTCCTCACATGTCTTGACTGCTGACACAGTCAAAAAAATAGATGCCCGACCGCTCAAAGCGGACCAGACACCCACAGGAAGGGCTGCTCTTTGGCAGCTATGTAATTCCATGTGGGTATCTCGTACCCCTTTAATGGTCAAAGGATAGTGTAGCCAACCTCGAGCTTAATTGCGAGCATAAATACAGAGCAATCCGTAAACGGAGTCCAATGCTCAATAAACCTATATATTTGTGGGACGAGCTTGAAAACGCACGCACGAGCTGGCATAATCCCCTCTGCCGCACGCAAATCGGATCTACGTCCAGGGCCGTGGCGTGGGCACTATCGCCAAAAGAGGAATATCTCTGTGTAGATTGCGCACAGGGAGCTGCTTCTGTGCTATAGTTCAGGCTCGTTTGTTAACGCGACATGTTCGTTTGTCGCCCAAGGAGGGTCAGTTATGTCCAAAGTTTGCGAAGTTTGCGGTAAGCACCCCGTTGCCGGTCGCTCCATCAGCCACTCTCACCGCGTCACCAACCGTAAGTTCCGCCCCAACATCCAGCGCGTCTACGTCGTCGTCGATGGCCACCGTCGCAAGATGAACGTTTGCTCCACCTGCCTCAAGTCCGGCAAGGTTGCGCGCTCCTAAATAAGGTCTTACCAACAAGTACCTCGGACTCTCCGGGTCAAAGACCTCGCGTTCACATAGAACTATAAGAAACCGCTTTCTTTTGAGGAGGCGGTTTCTTTTTCTATCTATCCAGGAATGGACTGCGTCCCAAATCCTGGACGCCCTAAATAGCGACTAGGCCGCGAGGGCCTGATTCCGGAACTCCTCCGGGGTCAGGCCCTTCAATCTTACCTGCCTCCGGCTCGTGTTCCAGTGGACTATGTATTCCTCCAGGTCGCGTTTGAAATCCTCGAACGTCTCCCACTCGCGGCCCCGGTAGAACTCGTCCTTGACGTGGCCGAAGAGCTGCTCGGTGGCGGCGTTGTCGATGCAGTTCGCCTTCCTGGACATGCTCTGGACGATGCCTGCGGCCTCGAGCCTGGATGTGTACGAGGCGCGCTGGTACTGCCAGCCCCGGTCCGAGTGCATGGTCGACGCGGCGCCCTCGGGGATCTTGGACAGCAGCTCGTCGAGCATCCTCGCCTGCTGGGCCATGTCGGGCGTGGTCGATATGTCGCTCGCCACGATCTCCTTGGTGCAGAAGTCCAGCGTCGGGGCCCAGTAGGCCTTGCCGCCCGCCACCTTGGACTCGGTGACGTCCGTCCCCAGCTTCCGCCACGGGACCCCGGCGTCGAAATCCCTCGCGATCGCGTTCTCGAACGTCCCGCCGACGACGCCCCTGTACGAGTTGTACCTGTGGTAGGCCGTCTCGCGCCTGATACCGCAGCGAATCCACATCTCGCGTATCATCTCGAGCACGGTCTTGTCGGCTATCACGGCCCCCTCTTCCGCCCTGAGGCACATCGCTATCTGCCGGTGCCCGCAGCCGTTGGCGGTGCGCGAGAAGATCTCGGCGGCCGCTGGCGGTCTTCTGCTCGTATGTGTACCTGCCCAGCTTTCCGTCCATGCGCAGCAGCACCTCGCTCCCGAATGCGCGGTATATCTCCTGCCATCTTCTCACGGCTTCCACGGGAAGCGAAAGGGCAATCGCGGCAGATTTATACCCGTGCCCGAGCTCGAAGAGCCCTATGGCCGCCTTCCTGGCCTCGATATCATGCTTCACTCTCAAATCAACGCGCATAAAGAAAGCCTCCCATTTCTCATGTCCAAGAAATGGGAGGCAGTTCATTCAAAGCCATGGCAGGCCATTACTTATTTATCGTTCCGTCTCTTCTTGCGGTTGTATTCGAGCAGCAAACCTAAAGAAGTCAAAGCAGATCCGACAACTGCCAGCGGAAGAACCGGCAGCAGTCTCTCCCCTGTCGAAGCCAGGGCACCCGGCTCGGTGGTCTTGGTCTGGGAGGCGGGGTCGGCCTTGGTCTCGCCGCCGTTCTCGTCGAAGGTCACGGTGACGTCGCGGGGCACCCACTTCCACTGGGCGTAGACGGTCGTGGACTTGGAGACCTCGGTCTTGTCGGTGAACTGATCGCCCGAGCCGTCCCTCTCGGTGTTCCAGCCGTCGAACGCCCAGCCCTTGCGGGTCGGGGCGGTCTTGGGCAGCGCGAAGGTGAACGAGGTCTTGCCCGGCTCGGTGGTCTTGGTCTGGGAGGCGGGGTCGGCCTTGGTCTCGCCGCCGTTCTCGTCGAAGGTCACGGTGACGTCGCGGGGCACCCACTTCCACTGGGCGTAGACGGTCGTGGACTTGGAGACCTCGGTCTTGTCGGTGAACTGATCGCCCGAGCCGTCCCTCTCGGTGTTCCAGCCGTCGAACGCCCAGCCCTTGCGGGTCGGGGCGGTCTTGGGCAGCGCGAAGGTGTAACTGTCCTTATCTGCAGTCTTATCTTGCAAAAACTTTTGAGGATAAGCGGGATCGCCTGCGCCATTATCATCAAAAGTCAGCGATAACTTTGCTGCGACCTGCCACATGTGAAAATCATCAGTACCGTCGGCATCCTTGACGCGCTTAAGGTAATAGCCCTCACCAACCGCTTCCTCGTTGCCAAGAATAAAAGTGCTTTGCTTAGGTGTATCACCACTCGCTTTGGAGAGTACGTAGTTATCTCCGAGTGACGGCACTTTCAAATTCTGCCAATTGTTCGGATCCACCGTATTAACAGTAGTCTTCCCCGACGATTTCCCTTTTACAATAAGGGGAATGTCACCGCCATCATCCGTGCCATCATAGTTATTAGTGACAGCCGGCAGTCTAATTTCAGCGTCATCGCCACGGTAATTTCCTTGGAATAACGCGGGTGCCATTAAGGCAATTGTGCCCTTATTAATAACGGCACCTTTTAAATTACTTGAACCGTGATCGATGAGAATGCCATTACTTCCAATAGAGGTGGTTCCCGAAACAAAAATATCGTTATAGTTTTTCGCAGTATTGTATTTTTGCTCCCAAGTACCATTGATATCGGCATAACCATATACGTAGGCTTGAGAGCCAGCTGTCGTCAAAACGCTGTCCTCATCTACCAAAAGGCCATTGTCTTCAATTAATTCATAGCTAGAAGCATTGTTGCAGCCAAATTTGGTCGTTACATTTGTATTCGATTGACCAGAAATAGCGATCTTATTTACAGAAGAAATCTGACCGACCGTAATTTCGGATTTATCAGTAACAATCAAAGAAGATGCGAACTTGATATAAGGAATCTCAGCCACAGTCCCCGCAATATTGATTGTGGGAGAAGAAGACCCCTTGGGAAGCCCATAGTACACACCCGTAACGCCCGTAGCTATTTCCGGTCGTCCAGCAATATTAATGAAGGAACCGTCAGAAATCGATACATTCTTGTTCGAAGTCAACGAAACGTAGCCAACACTGCCGCCATTCAGACTGATAGACAGCTTTCCTCCAGCCCCTACGCTCGATCCCTCATCCGACGAATTGGTCAGGTCGTTCTCGCAGAAAACATACCCATGAGAATCGCCCGCTTCATCCCTCAGCTCAACACCAGAAGCGTTCACGGCGATATCACCGTTTACGGCACTCCACTCTGCTCCATAAATAGAGCCAACATGGGAGCCGTGGACATTAACGGCAATAGATCCACCAACGTTCGCTTTCTTCGAACCTTCAATATATGGGACATCATTGGGTATCGATCCACCCTTATCCCAGCCCCAAACATTCTCGTAAGCATCGATAACGACATCGCCATCGACCTCATAAACTCCATCCGGGATCATCTGTCCTGCGCCAGTTATTGACCAATTGCCATTAAGACGAAGCGTTTTGTCGGTGTTTTCATAAGTACTGCTGCCCGCAATAATATGAATGTTGCCTTTAATAGGCGCAGGGTCACCAAAATGACCGCAAATTTCATTTACCCGACCCGAGCGAACATCAAGCGTCACGTTGCCGCGCATCTCGCAACCGTAAGTGCCTTCGATAGCGGGAGAAACATCGGAGTTGGCATTGTCGTAAATAAGCGTGGCGTTACCACCTACATAAACAGCACCAGAGCCGTTTCCATCGCCGCTCGACCCATCGCCGCGCATGCAACCGGGATTAACGTGATTACCGCTAGCCATGCGAAGGTTACCGCTGATCTCAAGATAGGTGTCATGCTCGACGGACCCTTGATATGAACCACCAATGACGTCATGAAGGCCAGCGCCACTACCAGGATTGATATATCCAGACGCGGCTATCACCACATGCGTGTGGTCGACAGTCGACCTATAGCCACCGCCATAAAGTGTTTCAGAGAGCTTGAGCTCGCAGTTACGAGTGAACACGGTATCGAAACCATTGCAATAGAATTTTCCTGAACCAACCACTTCGACGTTGTCAAAAGTACAAGGTCCGGAAAGCATGGCACGGCTGGAGAAGCGCAAGGTTGCGCGATTATCACCGTCACTCGTCACGGTAATCTTCTTGTTAGCAACGCCGAAAGTCGAAACGTAATCTTGGGTCGGCACCACAAAAGACGAGCCGCCTTTTAGGACAAGTCTGATCTCTGATAAATTATCAGAGGCAATTTTATTCAGCGCCTCCTCGAATGTTGATTGATCATTGACTTGAAAAACACCAGATTCTGCTGCATCAGAATTCGATTCATCAGATGTTTCATTCACATTCACATCGTTTGACTGCTTATCCGAGACATCAGATTCAGGTTTTTGATCATCACTTGAAACCGTCTTATCGTTAGACGAAGCCTCGTCCGCACCCCCCCCGACACAGAGGCAATATCAGCAGATTCATTTGACAGATTCTCCGAAGTCGTGTTTTGTTGAGGGACATTATTCACCATTTCATCAGCAAATACGCCCGTAGGGATCGTATTAAACACGAACAAAAAAGAGACGAACCAAACAAGAGCTCGCCTGCAGCGCGACAATCTCACAAACCGACCTTTCCACTTACCTGACATGAACCGGTAAGGGCGACAAAATACCCAGAGGCAAAGGCATATATTTCACTCTTACTGAATGTACCGTCTGGCACATTAGCTTTAGTTTAATACCAGTGTTTTGTCTGACAAGAAAACGCGTTTATTGCCATGAAATAGAAACGACCCAAAATTTGTGTCACGACCAGCCAGAATTGATCGATGTGCATTTATTTCCTAAGACCTAATGAGCAAACAATGAACAAACTCCACACCATAGCCATGGGAAAACTAGGAATTCGCCCGGAGAAGACGTTCGGCTTTTAGTTAAATGGTTAAAACGCTTCAGTTTGTTGAAGCGTTTTAGTGTGCCTTTTACGGGAATCTTACCGCTCACCGAATTATTTATTGCTATCATGCAAGGCGTAGGGTAAATCTCCGATCGCAAGGAGACACAAATGGTGAAAAAGTCACCGGAAAACACTACTCCCGCAATTGTGGACAACGTAGAGGCGCTTGAGGCTAAGCTCGCTCAGATGCGAGAGGCCCAGGCGCTTTTTGCTACGTACACGCAGGAGCAGGTCGACAAGATCTTCTATGAGGCCGCCATGGCCGCCAACAAGGCTCGTATCCCGTTGGCGAAGATGGCCATCGAGGAGACCGGCCGCGGCGTTCTTGAGGACAAGGTCATCAAGAACCACTACGCCGCAGAGTACATCTACAACGCTTACAAGAACACCAAGACCTGTGGTGTCCTGGAGCGCGACGAGGCCTACGGCATCACCAAGATCGCCGAGCCCATCGGCATCGTGGGCGCCGTCATCCCGACGACTAACCCCACCTCCACCGCGATCTTCAAGACGCTGATCAGCCTGAAGACCCGCAACGGCATCATCATCTCCCCGCACCCGGCAGCCGCCAAGTGCACCATCGCCGCCGCCAAGCTCGTGCTCGACGCCGCCGTCAAGGCTGGCGCCCCCGAGGGCATCATCGGCTGGGTCGATGTCCCCTCCATCGAGCTGACCAACATGGTCATGCGCGACGTCGACATCATCCTCGCCACCGGTGGCCCGGGCATGGTCAAGGCCGCCTACTCCTCGGGCAAGCCCGCCCTGGGCGTTGGCGCCGGTAACACCCCGGTCATCATCGACGACACCGCCGACGTGCTGCTCGCCGTCAACTCCATCATCCACTCCAAGACCTTCGACAACGGCATGATCTGCGCTTCCGAGCAGTCCGTGACCGTCATCGACACCATCTATGACCAGGTCAAAGCCGAGTTCCAGAAGCGCGGCTGCTACTTCGTCAAGCAGGGTGCCGAGATGGAGGCCCTGCGTGCCGCCATGTTCAAGAACGGCGCTCTCGATCACCGCATTCCCGGCATGGCTGCCGCCAAGATCGCCGAGCTCGCCGGCATCGAGGTTCCTGCCAAGACCAAGATCCTGATCGCCGAGGTCACCTCCACCGACCCCGCCAAGGAGGAGTTCTCCCACGAGAAGCTCTCCCCGGTCCTGGCCATGTATCACGCCAAGGACTTCCAGGAGGCCGTCGACAAGGCCGAGCACCTGGTGCTCGCCGGTGGCCCGGGCCACACCGCCTCTCTGTACGTGCACCCCGCCCAGGCCGAGAAGATCAGCCTGTTCGAGCACGTCATGAAGGCCTGCCGTATCGTCATCAACACCCCGTCCTCGCACGGCGGCATCGGTGATCTGTACAACTTTGGCATGAAGCCGTCTCTGACCCTGGGCTGCGGCTCCTGGGGCGGCAACTCCGTCTCCGAGAACGTTGGGGTGAAGCACTTGATCAACGTTAAGACTGTGGCCGAGCGCCGTGAGAACATGCTGTGGTTCCGCGCTCCCGAGAAGGTCTACTTCAAGAAGGGTTCCACGCCCGTCGCCCTCGACGAGCTTGGCAACGTCATGGGCAAGAAGCGCGCCTTCATCGTCACCGACCAGTTCCTCTTCAAGAATGGCAACACCCGCGCCATCGAGGCCAAGCTCGACGAGATGGGCATCGCCCACGACTGCTTCTACGACGTCGAGCCCGATCCGTCGCTGCAGTGCGCACGTCGCGGCGCCAAGCAGATGGCTCTCTTTGAGCCGGACGTCATCATCGCCGTCGGCGGTGGCTCCGCTATGGACGCCGGCAAGATCATGTGGATGATGTACGAGCACCCCGAGTGCAAGTTTGAGGACATGGCCATGGACTTCATGGACATCCGCAAGCGTATCTTCACTTTCCCCGAGATGGGCAAGAAGGCCTACTTCGTCGCCGTCCCGACCTCTTCGGGTACCGGCTCCGAGTGCACGCCGTTCGCCATCATCACCGACAAGGAGACCGGCATCAAGTGGCCGCTCGCCGACTACGCGCTGCTCCCCAACATGGCTATCGTCGACGCCGACAACTGCATGACCGCCCCGCGCGGCCTGACCGCTGCCTCCGGCATCGACGTCATGACCCACGCCATCGAGTCCTACGTCTCCATCATGGCTTCCGACTACACCAAGGGCCTCTCCGAGCGCGCTGCTAAGCTCGTCTTCGAGAACCTGCCCTCCAGCTTCACGAACGGCGCCAAGGACCCGCATGCCCGCGAGGAGATGCACAACGCCTCTTGCATGGCCGGTATGGCCTTCGCCAACGCCTTCCTGGGCCTCAACCACTCCATGGCTCACAAGCTCGGCGCCTTCCATCACCTGCCTCACGGCCTCGCCAACGCCGTCATCCTGACCCGCGTTATGCGCTACAACGCCGCCGAGGCTCCCGTCAAGATGGGTACCTTCTCCCAGTATCCTTACCCCAACGCGCTGCACAACTACGCCGAGATGGCCAAGTACTGCGGCATCGAGGGCAAGGACGACAAGGAGGTCTTCGAGAACTTCATCACGAAGCTCGAGGAACTCAAGGACTTCATCGGCGTCAAGAAGACCATCGCCGACTACGGTGTTGACGAGCAGTACTTCCTCGACACCCTCGACGAGATGACCGAGCAGGCATTCAACGACCAGTGCACCGGCGCAAACCCGCGCTACCCGCTCATGAGCGAGATCAAGGAGCTCTACCTGGACGCCTACTACGGCCGCGAGCCTCAGGACTACGCCGTCTGCTAGTTTTAGCACGGTTTTTAACGGCAGGGGTGCACGGGTGTTTCACACACCCCCGCCGTCGCTTCTATCGCATCGTTGAAAGGATGCAACCATGCTGCTACCCGATTCCAAGACCGAGCTCGTCCGCCGTGGCAACAAGGTCGTTTACGACCTGGGCGACAAGATCGTCAAGGTCTTTAACGAGACCAAGCCTGTCTCCGACGTGTTCAACGAGGCTTTGAATCTTGCCCGCATCAATGAGTGCGGCATCCGCAGCCCCAAGGCTCTCGAGGTTTCCCAGCTCGAGAACGCCAACGGCTGGGCGCTCGTGACCGAGAAGGTTCCGGGCACCACCCTTGCCGAGAAGATGACTGCTGAGCCCCAGCGCTTTGGTGAGTATCTCGAGATGTTCGTCGACCTCCAGATCGAGATCCACGGCTATACCTCCCCGCTGCTCAACCGTCAGCGCGACAAGTTCGCCCGCATGATCGACAGCCTTGATCAGCTCAATGCCACCACGCGCTACAACCTTCAGGAGCGTCTGGACGGCATGACCAAGGAGTTCAAGGTCTGCCACGGCGACTTCAACCCCTCCAACGTCATCGTCGGCGACGACGGCCAGCTCTATGTGTGCGACTGGGCACACGCCACCCAGGGCTCCCCTGCTGCCGACGTTGCCACCACCTACCTGCTCTTCGCCCTCAACAGCAAGGACCAGGCTGAGGCCTACTTGGAGCTCTACTGCGACCGCGCCGACATGCCCATGCAGGTCGTGCGTCAGTGGACGAGCATCGTCGCCGCTTCCGAGCTCGCTCGTAAGCGCAACGTGAACGATGAGTTCCTTAAGAACTGGATCGACGTCGTCGATTATCAGTAATATCTGAGCGATTTATTTCGCATCGGAGGAACAAAGAAAACCCCGCAGCTCACATGGGCTGTGGGGTTTTCCTTTTGGCGATTGAGCACGCCGAGAAGAAAAAAGGACGACCCCGCATCTCCCCTATCTGGAGAAATGCGGGGCCGTCCCGTATATCGAACTACAAGCGAAATCGCCAATTAACGGCGTGCCGCCTTCACAAGCTTGGAAACCTTGGCGACGACCTCGTCGATCGCCACGTCCTCGCGCTCGCCCGTGGCACGGTCCTTGAGCTCGACGGTGCCGTTCTTAAGGCCACGCTTGCCGAGCACCACCTGATACGGGAAGCCCATAAGGTCGTTGTCGGCAAACTTAAAGCCGGGACGCTCATCGCGATCGTCGACGACGACCTCGATACCCTCGGCGCACAGGCCATCAACGATCTGCTCGCAGACAGAAGCGCACTCCTCCTTCTTGGGGTCGAGCGGAATCACCGCAACCTCGTACGGGGCAACGGAGACCGGCCAAACGATGCCGTGCTCGTCGTTGTGCTGCTCCACGACGGCAGCGAGCGAGCGAGACACGCCAACGCCGTAGCAACCCATGATAAGCGGCTTCTCCTTGCCGTCCTCGTCCATAAAGGTGGCACCCATGGCCTCGGAGTACTTGGTGCCCAGCTGGAAGACCTGGGAAACCTCGATGCCGCGGGCAGCAGAGAGCGGCTTGCCGCAGTGCGGACAGGGATCGCCGGCAACGACAGTAACCAGGTCGGCCCACTCATCGACGGTAAAGTCGCGATCGGGGCAGCCACCGGTAAAGTGATAGTCGACCTCGTTGGCACCGCAGGCCCACTGCCTGGACTCGCGCAGGCTCTCGTCGCACACCAGACGGATGCCCTCGGGCAGGTTGACCGGTCCGATAAAGCCCTTGTGCAGCCCGTTCGCCTGAAGTTCCTCGTCGGTCATCATGCGATAGCCCTTGCCAAAGACATGCTCGGCCTTGCAGTCATTGAGCTCGTGGTCGCCCGGGACAATGGCAACGACCGGCTTGCCCTCGGCGTCGATCAACGCCAGCGACTTGCGCGTACCGTTCTCGGGGAAGCCGAAAAACTTGGCGACGGCCTCGATGGTGCCCATACCCGGAGTCTCGACCTTGGTAAGCGTACCGTCGCCGGGGCCCTCGGTCACAACGACCTTGGTGCTTGCAGCCTCGTCATCGGCAGCAAAGCCGCAATCGTCGCAGTAGACGAGCGAGGCCTCGCCGGCGTCGGCCAGAGCCATGTACTCGACAGAGGTGTCGCCGCCGATCTCGCCAGAGTCGGCGACAACGGGCAGAGCCTTGATGTAGCAGCGCTCGCAGATGTTGGCGTAGGCCTGCTTCATCTTGTCATACTCCTCCTGCAGGCTCTCCTGCGTGGCGGAGAAGCTGTAGGCATCCTTCATGATGAACTCGCGACCGCGCATCAGGCCAAAGCGGGGACGGAACTCATCGCGGAACTTGTCCTGAATGTGGTACAGGTTGACGGGCAGCTGCTTATAGGAACGCAGCTCGTTGCGCACCAGAGCCGTGACGGTCTCCTCATGCGTGGGGCCCAGCACAAACTCGCGACCATGACGGTCGTCAAAGCGCACGAGCTCCTTGCCATAGGCATCGATGCGGCCGGACTCACGCCACAGCTCAGCATCGACCATAATGGGCATCATGAGCTCCTGGGCGCCGGCGGCGTCCATCTCGTCGCGCACGATGTTCTCGATCTTACGAATCGAGCGCCAAGCGAGCGGCAGATAGGAATAGAGACCGGCGGCCTCCTTGCGGATCATACCGGCACGAAGCAGCAGACGATGGCTTGCAAGCTCGGCGTCGGCCGGATCCTCTTTGAGCGTCGGCGCATAGAGCTTAGACATATACATTGCTCGGGTCATTTATTTCTCCTCAATTAGTTTGTCGACCTCGGCCATAAGCGCGTCGACAATTTGATCCTCAGCTACTTTACCAATGATCTGGCCATGCGAAAAGAGCAAGGCCTGACCACGTCCGCAAGCAACGCCCAGGTCGGCATCAGAAGCCTCGCCGGGGCCATTAACGGCACATCCCATGACGGCAATCGAAAGCGGCGCGGAATAGTTCTTAAGCCGCTCGGTGACCTCCTCGGCGATGGGAATGAGGTTAACCTGGCAGCGGGCGCACGTGGGGCACGAGACAATCTCGGGACCACGGCGACGCAGGCCCAGCGACTGTAGAATTCCCCAGGCGACCGGCGGCTCCTCAACCGGATCGGCCGTGAGCGACACACGCATGGTGTCGCCGATGCCTTCGGAAAGCAAGATACCCAAGCCTACAGAGCTCTTGATGGTGCCCTGAAGCTTGGTCCCCGCCTCCGTCACGCCCAGGTGAAGCGGAACGTGGGGAATCTCACGTGACAGGGCTCGATAGGTATCGAGCGTCGTTTGCACACTATGGGCCTTGGCCGAAAGCACAATGTTCGTAAAGCCGCGATCCTCAAAGTGCTTGACGAAGCGCTCGCTCGACATCACGAGCTTTTCGGGCTGCGTGAGGTCGTCGCGCTCGGCAATATCTTGCTCAAGCGAGCCCGCGTTCACGCCAATGCGAATCGCACAGCCCGCGGCACCCGCAGCATCGATCACCGCGTCAACCTTGGCCCAATCGCCGATATTGCCGGGATTGATGCGCAGCTTGGCGGCACCAGCCTCGACGGCGCCGATGGCGAGCTTATGGTTAAAGTGAATATCGGCGACAATCGGCACCGGGGACTCAGCACAGATGGTACGGAAGCCCTCGAGCGCGGCCTCGGTGGGCACGCTCACGCGCACGATATCGCAGCCCGCCCGCGCCAACGCGCGAACCTGCCCAAGCGTTGCCTGAGCATCGGCGGTATCGGTGCAGGTCATGGACTGAACCACGACCGGCGCGCCGCCGCCGATCTGCACGCCGCCCACATGCACGGGGCGCGTCAGCTCGCGCGGCAAAGAATGGGATAGAGACAATCCAAACACTCCCCTAGAGAATAAATCGAAGGATGTCGGAACGAAGCATATAGACAAACAGCAGCGCAAAGAGCGCGATGCCCACATAGCTCACAATCGTCTGGACCTTGAGCGGCAGCTCGCGGCCCGCAATCTTTTGAATGATCTCGATGACCAGCTTGCCGCCATCGAGCGGTGGGATGGGCAGCAGGTTCATAAAGCCAAGCGAGAACGAAATGAGGGCGGCAAACGAAAGGAACGTGGCAGGGCCGGCGGCAGCGGCCTGTGAGGACATAACGCTAATACCCACGATCGAAGAAGACTGATCGAGAATCTCCATCGTATGCTGCGGCTGGAGCAGGCGCATCACGCCTTCCGCTGTCTGCACGACATAGGAGAACGACAGGCGAGCCGACGTGATGGGGTCTAAACGGACCACCTGCGTAGAGGCATACACACCCAGGCGCTCGTCCTCTTTGAGCGCAACCGTGGTCGAATGCTGCTTGCCGTCACGCTCGTACTCGATGGCGATATCGTCCTTACCGGCAGCCTTGCCGATGGCATTGTAAACGTCCATCCAGGTAGAGCACGATACTCCGTCAACCGAAAGGATCGCGTCGCCGCCCTCGATACCCGCCTTGGCGGCAATAGACCCCCCGTCAACCTGACCGATCACGTTGGTATCCATCGGCACGGTGACACCCGCAATGGAATAGATACTCATAAGGAGCAAAAAGCCCGTCAAGATATTGACAATAATGCCCGCGAGCAGCATAAAGGCGCGCTTGAGAAAGCTCTGGCCAAGATAGGTGTGCGAACGCTCTTGTGCAAGGAACTCGGCCTCGCCGCACGGCAGCTCCCACGCATCGCCCTCGGCAGTTGAATGTTCGCAATCGAAACGGCGGCCGTCAAAGGTGGTGTAACCCGCCGCATCTCGCGGCAGCGTCTGATACTTGGTGGGATAGTAGCTCGGCGAGGGCTTCTCCCCTTCCTCATACCAGGGTGCGATGGAGCCCCAGCCAAGCAACAGGGCGCATGCCTCAAGCACATCCTCCTCGGAAAGCTCGAGCTCGACAGCAAGGTCGGCCACGGTCACGCGACCATGACGATAGATAGCCGCGAGCACGCGATCGGCACACGAGACGTCGGTCGGATCCATACCGCAGATGGCAGCGTAGCCACCCAGCAGCAGCGGGGTCACGCCAAACTTGGTTCCAATGCGACGCGACGTGTAATGAATGTCAAAGCGGCACGGCAGGCCCAAAAAGAACTCGGTCACACGGACCCCGCAGGCACGCGCCGCCAAAAAGTGGCCGCCCTCGTGCAAAAACACGAGGACGGAAAGCATCAGCAGGCCCCAAAAGACCGATGAGAGAACGCTCAGAACAGTATCCATAAAACGAAAAAGCAATCCTTATGGGTTAGGAACGGGTTGCGGCGAGCACCTGCGCAGCCTTTTCACGCGCCCACGCATCGATGTCGCGAAGCTGCTCAAACGAATCGACCGCCTGCATATCGTGGGCATCCATGCAGGATTCCACAATGCGATCGATATCGGTAAAGCTGCAGCTATCGTGCAGGAAGGCATCGACGGCAACCTCGTTGGCGGCATTGAGCACGCACGGCATGGTGCCGCCCGTCTTGCCGGCACGCTCGGCCAGTGCCAGACAGCGGAAGGTATCCATGTCGGCAGCATCAAACGTGAGCTGCCCCAGCTCGCGAAAATCGATACGAGGCGCCGGGGTATCCCAACGCTCGGGATACGAGAACGCGAACTGGATGGGAATACGCATGTCGGAAGCACCGAGATGCGCCATCACGGAGCCGTCGGCAAACTCGACCATAGAGTGAATCTTGGACTGACGCTGCACGACCACGTTAATGAAATCGAGGTCGCAGTTAAACAGGTGCATGGCCTCGATGCGCTCCAGGCCCTTGTTCATGAGGGTGGCGGAGTCGATGGTGATCTTGGCACCCATGGCCCACGTGGGATGTGCGAGGGCATCGGCACGCGTCACGCGATTGAGCTCGTCGCGCGTGCGGCCAAAGAACGGACCGCCCGAGCAGGTGAGCCAAATGCAGTGGGCCTCGCGCGGGTTCTCACCCAGATAGCACTGGTAGATGGCGGAATGCTCAGAGTCAACTGGAATAAGCTGGCCCGGTTGCGCCAACGGCATAAGCAAGTCGCCACCGACGACGAGGGACTCCTTGTTGGCAAGGGCAAGGCGCTTATTCGAGGTCAAGGCCGCATGGCTCGCCTCGAGACCGGCGGCGCCCACAATAGCGACAAGCACGCAGTCGACATCGTCGCGACGCGCGAGCTCGCAAACCGCCTGCGCGCCAACGCCGAGCTTCGTTCCCTCGGGCAACTCCTGCAGCACGGCATCATCGCCATGAGCGACATCGGCCACGGCAACCGCCGAAACCGAGAACTCGCGGGCAGCGGCAACGAGCTCGAGGGTACTGGAGTTAACGGACAGCGCCGTCACCTGCAGGCGATCGGCATGCTGGCGGCACACATCGAGCGCCTGGGTGCCGATAGAGCCCGTACAACCCAGGATGGCAACGCGAAGGCGTCCATCGGGGCCATACGTCGTCTGGAAGGACATTACAGCACGCCTCCGATCATCAGCAACAGCTGCGCGGTAATGCAGCCGAAGATAAGCGAATCGCTACGATCGAGCATTCCGCCGTGGCCCGGGATAAGGTTGCCGGAATCCTTGACGCCCACACCGCGCTTGATGCGCGACTCGATAAGGTCGCCGATAACGCCCAGAATGGACACGACCACGCCGCACAGCAGCGCATAGGGCAGGCTGAGCTTGTAGAAGTGCGTCGCCCACAGGATGAGCCAAATCAAAACCGAGCCCAGGATGCCGCCGGCAAACCCCTCCCAGCTCTTTTTGGGAGAGATCTTGGGAACCATCTTGTGCTTGCCGATACGGCTACCCACGATGTAGGCAAACGAATCGGAGACCCAAAGGGACGCGCAAACGCCCACTGAAAGCAGGGCGCCGGCAAAACCGGGCACGGCATCGCGCAGCAGCACGATAGCCGACAGCATAAAGCCAGTGTAGATGGGACCCATGAGCGTCACGGCCACATCAGAGATGCGGGTACGCGGCGACCAGACATACCAAATGCCCACAGCGAGCATCAGGGCAAAAAGCAGGGCATTCAGCAACATCGAATCGCCCAACGCCGACAGCGGAAAGAGTACGGCGGCAGCGATACCCATGCGCTCGTTAGCCATCTTGCCATCAAGCCTTGTCATACGGAAAAACTCATAGCAGCACAGACCGCTCATGACAGAAACAAAGATGGCCGTGGGCACGATACCCAAAACCAGGCACAGGATAAAGACAACGGCGTAGACGATACCGGCGGCGGCACGGGTAATAAAGCCCGCCAGCCACGAACCGGTGCCGCTCTTCGCTGCAGGCGCTCCCGCAGCGGCAGCTTTGCGCGCAGGCGTCTTGGGAGCAGATGCCTTGGGACGATCGGACACGATTAAGCCTCCTCGGTCTTGCTCAGTCCACCAAACCTACGGTCACGGCCCTGATAGGCCAAAATGGCGTCGACAAGGCCCCAACGATCAAAGTCGGGCCAATAGGTATCGGTGACGTAGAATTCGGAATAAGCCACCTGCCACAGCAGATAGTTCGAAAGGCGCAGCTCACCAGAGGTGCGAATCACAAGCTCAGGATCGGGAAGGCCGGCGGTATAGAGATGGGAAGCCACCATGTCGTCATCAATTGCAGCGGGATCGATCTTACCGGCGGCAGCGTCGAGTGCGATCTGACGGACAGCGCGGGTAATCTCGGCACGCGCGCCGTAGTTGACGGCAAGCGCCAGCGTCATACCGGAGTGATCGGAGCACTCGGCTAGACCGCGTTCAAAAACGTCGCGAGTCTTCTTGGGCAGCGCTGAAATATCACCCAAAAAGACAACACGCACGTTTTCGCGCTTCAGAAGCGGCAGCTCGTCGATGAACGTCTTGGCAAACAGGTGCATCAAGACGTTGACCTCATGCTGCGGGCGGTTCCAGTTTTCGGTAGAAAACGCATAGGCAGAAAGCACGTCGACGCCCAGGCGCACGCAGGCGGTAATAATCTCGCGAAGGGAGACGATGCCCGCCTTGTGGCCCTCGGTGCGTGCAAGACCACGCGACGTGGCCCAACGACCGTTGCCGTCCATGATGCACGAGATATGGTGCGGAATGTTATTGAGGTCAAGGTCGGAAAAACCGACGCCCGCAGGGGCGTCGGCAAAGTACTCGACCAGTTTATGCTCGTCGTATTGCACCTTAGATCTCCATGACCTCGGCTTCTTTTTCCTTCAGAAGCTCCTCGACCTTAGCGACATACTCATCGGTGTGCTTCTGGACCTTGGCCTGCTCGCGACGGACATCGTCCTCGGTGAGCTCCTCATCGCGCTCGAGCTTGTTGTTGAAGTCGCGACGGATGTTACGGATAGACACCTTGGCCTGCTCGGCGTACTCGCGGCACTCCTTGACGAGCTCGCGACGGCGCTCCTCAGTAGGAGCCGGGAACGGAAGACGAACGACGGTGCCATCGGAGTTGGGGGTAATACCCAGATCGGAAGCGCCGATGGCCTTGACGATAGCGTTGATGAGGGCCTTGTCCCACGGCTCGATGAGCAGCATGTGAGCCTCGGGGGTCTTGACGGCGGCAACCTGCGTGACCGGCGTGGGGACACCGTAATAATCGACGGTGATGTCGGACAGAATGTTGGCGTTGGCGCGACCGGTACGGACCTTGGAGAAGTTATGCTTGAGGGACTCGAGCGACTTGTCCATATGGGCGGTGATGTTCTCTGCCATGCTTAATCCTCCTGATAGACGAGCGTGCCGACGGGCTCACCCGCGAGCGCGCGTTTGACGGTGTCCTCGCCATCGATGTTGAGGACCAAAATAGGCATACGGTTATCCTGGCACAGGGCCGTAGCTGTGGAATCCATAACCTGCAGGCCGCGAACGAGAACCTCGTGATAAGTAATCTTGTCAAAACGGACGGCATCGGCGCACTTGACGGGATCCTTGTCGTAGATGCCGTCAACCTTGGTGGCTTTAATCAGAATCTCGGCGCCGATCTCGCACGCACGAAGAGCCGCGGCGGTGTCGGTCGTAAAGTACGGATTACCCGAACCGGCGGCAAAAATAACAACGTTGCCCTTGGAAAGGTGGTTGATAGCGCGACGGCGAATATAGGGCTCGCAGATCTCGTTCATCTGGATAGCGCTCATCACGCGGCAGGGAACATCGTTATGCTCGAAGGCATCCTGCAGGGCGAGCGCGTTCATAACGGTTGCCAGCATGCCCATGTAGTCGGCCTGAGCACGCTCCATGCCACCGGCAGCGCCTGCCATGCCGCGGAAAATATTGCCGCCGCCGACAACGACGCCGACCTCATGGCCAACGGTGAGCAGCTCCTTGACCTGCTTGGCAAGATGGTCGGTAACCTTGGGGTCAATGCCATATTGGCCGTCGCCCATCAGTGCTTCGCCGGAAAGCTTAAGAAGCACGCGTTTATATCGGATGTCGGACAAAGCGATCCTCCTTTAATTAGACTCTCAATATGATATCAAAGGCTCTGATAAGAGCCATGAAAAAGCAGGCTGTGAGTAAAACCCACAGCCTGCTCATTACCAGCTACAAGAGCTTATTTACTCGCCACGGACCAGACGGTCAAAGGCAACGACGGTAATGGTGTCGCCGAGCTCCTTGGAGACCTGCTCAGCGTACTTCTTGATGGTGAGGGAGCTGTCCTTGATGAACTCCTGCTCGGTGAGCACGGACTGCTTGTAGAACTTCTCCAGACGGCCGACAGCCATCTTCTCCTGGATAGCCTCGGGCTTGCCGGACTCGGCAGCCTGAGCCATGTAGATCTGCTTCTCGTGCTCGACGGTCTCGGTCGGAACCTGAACGCGGGTAGCGCAGATCGGGGCGACGGCGGCAACCTGAAGGGCAACGTCGTGAGCGAAGGTCTTGAAGGACTCAGCCTGAGCGGTCTCGGCCTTCTCGAAAGCAAACTCGACGAGGACGCCGATCTTACCACCCATGTGGATGTAAGAAGCGAGCGCGCCGTTCTCGGCCTTGCGGGCAGCGAAGCGGGAGATCTTCATGTTCTCGCCCATGATGTGAATCATCTCGGTGAGCTCGGAGGAAACGGTCTCCTCGCCCATCGGCTTCTCGAGCAGAGCATCGACATCGGCCGGCTCGGTGGTGGCGACAACCTCGGCGACCTTGGAAGCAAAGCCGGTGAACTTGGCGTTGGAGCCAACGAAGTCGGTCTCGCAGGAGAGCTCAAGCAGAGCACCGGTCTTGCCATCCTCGGAGACGAACGCGGCTACAGCGCCCTCGTTGGTCTCGCGGCCAGCCTTCTTAGCAGCCTTGGCGAGGCCGTTCTTGCGCAGAACGTCGACAGCGGCGTCCATGTCGCCGTCAGCCTCGACGAGAGCCTTCTTGCACTCCATCATCGGGGAGTCGGTCATCTCGCGGAGCTGCTTGACCATAGCGGCGGTAATCTGGGCCATTGTGGTTCCTTTCAAAGAGATGAAAAAGAATTAACTAAGACTGATTTACTCGGCCTTGGGCTCAGCGGCCATCTCGGCCTCGGAGACCTGCTCCTTGCCGGAGCCAGCGAGGCAGGCGTCAGCCATGAGCTCGCACATAAGGGTGACAGCAGAGATAGCGTCATCGTTGCAGGGGATGCCGTACTCGACCTCGTCGGGATCGGAGTTGGTGTCGATCAGAGCGACGACGGGGATGTTCAGGCGCTGAGCCTCCTTGATGGCGTTCTCCTCGCGCTTGGTGTCGATGACGAAGAGAGCCTGGGGCAGACCCTTCATGTCGCGGGCGCCACCGAGGTTGGTCTGGAGCTTGGTGAGCTCCTTGCCGAGAACAGCCTGCTCCTTCTTGGGGAGCACTGCCATGCGGCCGTCCTCGACCATGGCCTCAAGCTCCTCCATGCGGTTGATGCGGGAGCGGATGGTGACGAAGTTGGTCAGCATGCCGCCGAGCCAACGCTGGTTGATGTAAGGCATGTTGGCGCGCTCAGCGGCGTTCTTGACGGCCTCCTGAGCCTGCTTCTTGGTGCCGACAAACAGCACATTGCCACCCTTGGCGACGTTCTTGACGAAAGTGTAGGCCTGGTCGGCGTCGAGGATGGTCTGCTTGAGGTCGAGGATGTAGATGCCGTTGCGCTCACCGAAGATGAACGGCTTCATCTTGGGGTTCCAGCGACGGGTCTGGTGACCGAAGTGGCAGCCGGCCTCGAGCAGGGTGCGGATATTAATCTTGGTAGCCATGTTAAACCTCCTGTGGTTTGCCTCCGCGCGGGGTCATCCTCCAAAACCAACCCGGACATGTGCTACCAAAGCCCGGGCACCACGGTATGAAGTAGCCGCGCGTGCGTGATAAAAACCTGTTGCCGTGAAGCAACCCGATGAATGATAGCAGGAATGCTTCTTCCTGCCAACCCGCAATCAAAAGCACACACCTGAGCGCGGCGCGGGACGTCCCAGCCACTATTCGCCGCGGGGATGGGCTTGAGCCACAGCCCGCTTAAGCCGATCGGGTGTGAGATGCGTGTAGATCTGCGTCGTGGACAGGCTCGCATGACCTAGCAGCTCTTGAACCGAGCGCAGGTCCGCGCCGCCCTCGAGCAAGTCGGTCGCAAAGGTATGGCGCATCGCATGCGGGGCGATGTCGGCCGGAATGCCGGCGAGCGTCGCCAGCATATGAAACCGCCGCCTGAGCATGGCGGCACTCATGCGATTACCGCGCGCCGATATAAGCAGCGGATGCGGCCCGGTAGCGGGGTCACGACGCTTTGCCTGAGCGAGCAACTCCGGCCTCCCCTCCTCAATATAGAGACGCGTCGCCTCGAGCGCACGACGATACAGAGGGACGATACGTTCTTTGCTCCCCTTGCCCCACAGGCGCAGCGTGCGTTCGGACCACGCAATGGACTCCACATTGAGTGCTGCGAGCTCAGAGATACGGGCGCCCGAGGCATAGAGCAGCTCAAGCATCGCCGCATCGCGCAGTCCCGCGGGTGTTGAGGTATCAGGCGTCTTGAGCAGCGCCTCGACCTGCTTGGTCGTAAGGACGCCCGGCAGGTCACGCGGCAGCTTGGGCGATGCGATCGCCGAGACCACATCGCCCTCCACGACCCCCTCGGCAGCCATCCATCGATAGAGCGATCGGATAGCCGACAGATGCGCCGCAAGCGTTCGGGGAGCCACCTGCTCACGCGAAAGCTCGGCAAGATAGCGACGAATGGTGCGCACGTCGGCAGCGAAAGCATCGATATCCTCGCGCTCGCACCAGGCAGCAAAGCGCTCCAGCCTCGAGCCATAGGCCGTCACCGTATTGGGAGAAAGCCCCTCGACACGTGCGATATAGGCGATAAACGAGTCGACGGTGTCGTACAGGTCAAAGGCTATGACCGGTCGCCTCCAAACAGATCGGGGCGAGTGGCCAGATAGGCATCAAGGGCCTCGAGCGCACGGTCCGCATAGGCCTGGTAGCGGTCGCGCTTGCTGCGGCGCTTACCATCCTCGAGTGGCGGCACCAGGCCAAAGTTGACATGCATAGGCTGATAGCCCACCGTGGCCGGATCGGTCGCATAGCCCACGAGCGCGCCCAAAGCACCCACGCGCGGCAGCTCGATGGGAGCGGCCCCGATAGCCTCGGCATAGGTGTTGAGTGCCGCGAGCAGACCTGTCGCCACGGCTTCCATGTACCCCTCGGTGCCGGTGATCTGACCGGCCAGGCGCACGCCGGTACCAGGCACGGCAAAGGTGCCATCGAGCACATGCGGCGCATCGACAAAGGTATTGCGGTGCATGACACCGTAGCGGAAGAACTCAGCGTTCTCCAGGCCCGGCACCATATGGAAGACGCGCTTCTGTTCGCCAAAGGTCAGGTTGGTCTGGAAGCCCACCAGGTTATAGGCGGTCTTCTCCTTGTTCTCGGCACGCAGCTGAATCGCCGCCCAGGGACGACGACCGGTTCGCGGGTCGGTGAGGCCGACGGGCTTCATGGCGCCAAAGCGAATGGCGTCCTTGCCGGTGCGCGCAACTTCCTCGGCAGGCTGGCAGGCCTGGAACAGATCGCCGCCCTCAAAGTCCTTGAGCACCACGCGGTCGGCCGTGGTAAGCGCCTCGATAAAGGCCTCGTACTCTTCCTTGTTGAGCGGAGCGTTGAGATAGTCGCCGCTCCCCTGCTCCTCGTAGCGCGACTGCGAGAACAGCACGTCCATATCGAGCGTGGAGGCATCGACGATCGGCGCCGCGGCATCGAAGAACGCAAGGGCGTCGCCACCGACGAGCTTCATGACCTCTTCGCTCAGCGCCGGCGAGCACAAGGGGCCAGCGGCAATGACCACGTGACCTTCGGGAATCTGCGTGACCTCGCCGTGAATGATCTCGATATTGGGACGGGCGGCAACCTCGGCCTCGACAAACTCGGAAAACTTGACGCGGTCGACCGCCAAGGCGCCACCGGCGGGAACAGCCGCGCGATGGGCGCAATCGAGCAGGACTGAACCCATGCGCTCAAGCTCGGCCTTCAGCAATCCAGCCGCGGAATCCGGACGGGTCGACTTAAACGAATTGGAACAGACGAGCTCTGCCAGGTGATCGGTATGGTGGGCCGGGGAGCTAACCTGGGGGCGCATCTCGCACAGCTTTACGGCGAACCCGCGATCTGCCAGCTGAATCGCGCACTCCGAACCCGCCAGACCACCACCGATAACCGTCACCTGATCAAACAGCATCTGCAAACACCTTTCTAATTGACATGTTTTCCATTGTGACCGAAGGGTGTCTGGGCGTGAAGGGCAAACTTGGAGGGCGCATACCTTCCATCCATCATGCGCTCGATAAGACCCTCGAGCTCAAGCGAACCCAGGAGTTTGAGTACGCCGACGGCATCGAGCGAGACGAGCGCCGCGATGTCGTCGACCTTGAGCGGAGAGGCGATGAGCGCATGCATCACGGTCTGCTGTGTTTGATCCAGGTCGGCAATGCCGGGAGCATCGGGGCGCGAGTAGCGCAGGGTGCCGTAGATGCGTGAAATAGCCATCTCGATAGATTCCTCGTCGATGATGCAGCAGGCACCGTTCGCAATGAGGTAATTCGTGCCACGCGACTCGGGCGATAGGATCGACCCCGGCACGGCAAGAAGTTCTCGCCCCAAATCCATAGCAGCCTCGGCTGTAGAAAACGTCCCGGAAGGCATACCCGCCTCGGATACAAAGAGGGCTTGCGACAGGGCCGCGATTACGCGATTGCGGCGCGGAAAGGCAAACTTGCGCGGACCCATGCCCCACGGAGAGATCGACACGACCGCGCCACCCGTATCGAGCGTGCGCGTAATAAGCCCCGCGCTCGAACGCGGGTAGACCACGTCGGCGCCCGTCCCCAGCACCACGACGTGTTTGCCGCCGGCATTGACCGCAGCCCAACCCGAGGCCTGGTCACAACCGACCGCGCCGCCCGAAACTACCGTCACGCCCGCCTCGACCGCAACCTTTGCCGCAAGCTCCGCCACGGCAAGACCATACGGAGAGGCCTTGCGCGCGCCGATGATGGAGAGCGCGTGCGTCGAAAGCACCTCGGGGTTGCCGCGCACATAGAGTGTCTGGGGTACATCAGAAAGCTCCAAAACGGTCTCGGGATACAACGCGTCACCTGGATGCAGCTCGAAGGTCCCCTCGGCCATCATTGGTCCCTCCTTCCCTGGTACATCGCCGCCTCGAGCACGTGGTCCTGCGTCACTTGCTCGCTCTCGGCGACGTCGGCGATGGTACGCGCGATACGCACCAGGCGCACGATGCCGCGGCCCGTGAGATGCGTGCGCTTCGACAGGCCGAGCACACACTTCTCCGCCGCATCATCGAGCTCAAAGGTCGAAACGACGCCGTCAATGGACCGTGTCTCGTCATCCTCGGCCTCGGCATCAGCATCGTCCATACGGGATTCGCGCCAAGCGCGAAAAGCGCGACCGCGCACAACGTAGTCACGTAACTCAGCTGACGACATACCCTCCGCGCCCTCGATAATCACCTGAGGGTCGGGACGGGTCACATCGATCATCATGTCGATACGGTCGGCCAAAGGACCGCGCAGTTTAGACCGATAGCGCTCGACCATCGCCGCCGAGCAGCGACACGGTACCTTACGATCGCCCAAAAAGCCGCAGGGGCAGGGATTGCTCGCAGCCAGCAGCTGAAAGCGCGACGGGAAGGTAAAAGCCCCGTCGACGCGTACGATCCTGACGTAGCCGCGTTCGATGGGCTGACGCAGCGTCTGCAGCACACCCGTGGGAAACTCAGCAAGCTCGTCCAAAAATAGCACGCCGCCATGAGCAAGGCTGATCTCACCCGGGTGCACCGGGCGCCCACCGCCGATAAGACCTGCGGTCGAAATACTGTGATGGGGACTGCGGAAGGGCCGGTGCCCCGCCAACAAGCCATCAATGTTCTCACCCAAAACCGAATGGATGCACAGCGCCTCCTGTTGATCCTCAACGGAAAGCTCGGGCAGGATGCCGGTCATACGACGCGCGAGCATCGTCTTGCCCGATCCCGGGGACCCGATCATGAGCAAGCCGAGTTCTCCTGCCGCCGCAAGCGCCATGCCGCGCTTGGCGACCTCCTGCCCCAGTACGTCGGCATAGTCGAGCTCGGGCTCAAAGGTCGCCTCGATCACTTCAGAATCCAAGTAGTGCCGCGCGGCATCGCCCATGCCATGGGCAAGCTGAGACAAATGATCGATGAATCCACAATCCACGCCCGCAAGCGGCACATGCTGATCGGACCTGCCGGCGATAAAGGACAGCCCCATATCACGCGCCAATAGCTGAAACGCCACCTCGCCCTTGACAGGAAGCACCGTACCGTCCAAGCCAAGCTCACCAGCGATAAGACAACGATCGAGGTTGTCGCGGGGAATCTGACCATCGGCCGCCAATACCGCGATGGCGATGGGCAGATCAAAGCCGCTACCGGTCTTGCGAATATCGCCAGGCGCCAGATTGACCGTAATGCCCGAGCGCGGGATCTCGAACCCGGCGGAGCGCATCGCGCAGCGAATACGACCGCGTGACTCCATCACCTCCATGCTCGGAATGCCGAGCATCTGGATGCCCGGAACGCCACCGGCAAGCGAGACCTCGACCGTGACGTGAATCGCCTCGACGCCGCGGATGCAGGCCGCGTGAACGGCAAACGTCTCGAACGCCATCACGACACCTGCCAATCGAACGCGTTGTACTGATGCTCGATCTCGGCGATATGCCCGCCACGAATGGTGACGCCCACGGCATCGAAGCGAATCGCCTTGAGCGGATAATGCTCCATGAGATAGCAACTTGCGATGCGGCGGTAGCGGCGTTGCTTTTGGGCGTCCACGGCCTCCTCGGGAAAGACCCGCGTGCTGCAATCCAGTGCGACGCGTCTGGTCTTGACCTCGGCCATCACCACGACATCGTCGAGCTCATCGAGCAGCACCAGATCGGCCTCGCCCTCGGAGCAACGATAACCCTGCTCCAGCAAGGTGTAGCCGCGCTCGTTAAAGTAGTCGATGGTGATCAGCTCGCCCAGCATGCCCAGCTCGCGGGGACTGAGTCCCTTGATAAACTCGGGCGTCATCGCCCCGCAGTCGAGCTCGCCGTTTTCCCAACGCTCCTTGAGCTGCTGCGTCTTGCTCTTTTTGCTTGCGGCACTCATGGGGTCTCCTTTCCCGCACACTGCATTGCCCCGATGATGAGGGCACCTTTCATGCGGGTAAGTACCGGAAGCAAACCAAAAGCTGACCAAATGCCGTCAAAAAACGGGCCGTACGCAGCAATGCTGTTGCATACGGCCCGCTACCAGCAGGTTTATAAAACCCCTGAGGTCCCTGTCTCCACAATTGACCTAGAAAAGGCGCTCAGTCTGCAGAAAGTTTCCGCAAAAGCTCACGCGGTGCAGTGGACAAAGTCCATGTTTGCGAATGGCCTCGATGTGCTCGGGGCTTGCGTAGCCTTTCGATTCGGGCAAATGGTACTCGGGATACTCGGCGTCGTACTCGACCATTATCTCGTCACGCGTGACCTTGGCCATGATGGACGCCGCGGCGATGCAGGCGATTTTGGCATCACCCTTCACCACATCGCGCTCGTTGGGAACGGCGCCCAAGGGGTTACCGTCCATAAGCACGCAATCGGGCTCGAGCCCCGTATCGGCCACGGCGCCCGCAACGGCGGTACGGATAGCACGGGCCATGCCCATCTCATCGATATCCGCAGGAGCGATATGGCAAAAGCCGATGGCAGTCGCCACCTCGGCTATCTTCACCGAGAGCAGCTCGCGGCGCGCGGGCGTGAGCTTTTTGGAATCGTTGATGCCCCAGATGCGCGGCTCCATCGGAAGACACACGGCACACACGGTCAAGGGACCCGCTACCGAGCCACGGCCCACCTCGTCGACACCAACGACTACCCCATCGCCGCCAAGCTCATGCATAAGCTCGTACATGTCATTGACGCGCTCGCGCTCGGCAAGCTCTTTGGCATGGCGTTTGAGGGCACGCTCGCAAGCCTTGATCACCTGCTGGCGCGGATCCTCGCGATAATGCTCCACGAGGGCGGGGATCTCCTCAAACGTTGCGCTCGCCAGCTCTCCGGCAACCTGCGATGCCGAAACCGAGCTCGTCATATTGGCCATACCAGGCCCTCCTTGCATGCAAATCAGATAAAAAGAAGGGCCACCCGAAGGTGACCCTTGTGTCCAAACGAGTGGACAGACGCTGCGATCTTCTTAGCGCTTCTCGGGGATGCGAGCAGCCTTGCCCACCTTGTCGCGGAGGTAGTACAGCTTGGCGCGACGGACGCGACCATGACGAACGACCTCGAGCTTGGCGATCTTGGGGCTGTGAAGCGGGAAGGTACGCTCAACACCGACACCGAAGGACATCTTGCGGACGGTGAAGGTCTCGCGGGCACCGGCGCCGGCCATGCGGATGACGTCGCCCTGGAAGACCTGGATGCGCTCGCGGTCGCCTTCCTTAATGCGGTAGTGAACCTTGACGTTGTCGGCGACGCGAACCTGAGGAATGTCCTCGCGGATCTGCTGACGCTCGATTGCGCGGATGTAATCCATGTGCAATTCCTTACTCTTCTAGAGGTGCCGTACCACCTTGGCCGGCACGTAGTTGAACAAACGTATTCGAGTATACACGCGCGGGTTTCTGCTGCAAGAACAATTTTATACGCAGACAAAAAGACAAAACCCGCACATGATAACCGCCCGCCTCACGAATGAGACGGGCGGTATGAAGGGGCGCTACGCTAGGCGTCGATGCGCAGGGGGCTAGGCGTTGCGCCTGGCCTCGAGCTTGGCCTGAGCGGCAGCCAGGCGCGCGAGGGGCACGCGATAGGGCGAGCAGGACACGTAGTCCACGTCGGCCACGTTAAACAGGCCCTTGATGGACTTGGGGTCGCCGCCGTGCTCGCCGCACACGCCAAAGTGCATGTCGGGATTGGTGGCGCGGCCCTTCTCGACGGCCAAGCGCACGAGCTCCAGCACCGCCGCGTCGATGGTCTCGAAGGGGTTGTCTTTCAGAATCTTTTTATGCATGTACAGCGGGATGAACTTGGCCTCGGCGTCATCGCGCGAGAAGCCAAAGGTCGTCTGGGTGAGGTCGTTGGTGCCAAAGCAGAAGAAGTCGGCATGATGGGCGATCTCGTCAGCGACCATGCAGGCACACGGCAGCTCGAGCATCGTGCCCACGGGAATATTGAGCTCGACGCCTTCCTCGGCGGAAACCTCGGCGATCACGCGCTCGATAACCTCGCGGGTCTGGACATGCTCGGCCGTGATGGAAACGAGCGGAACCATGATCTCGGGGCGCGGGTCGACACCCTCCTTGATAAGGCGGGCAGCGGCCGTGGCGACGGCGCGAACCTGCATGAGCGGCAGATCGCCAAAGACGACGGACAGGCGCACGCCGCGCAAGCCCAGCATGGGGTTGGACTCGACCATGCCGTCAATGCGACGCAGGCGGGCGCGCAGGGCGGCAAGCTCTTCCTCACTGGCACCAGCGGCTTCCTTCTTGGTGATGGCGACCTCGAGCTCGCGAGGATTATCCAGGAACTCATGAAGCGGCGGATCGAGCAGGCGGACGACCACATCGCGACCGGACATGGTCTTGAACATCGCCAGGAAGTCCTCGGTCTGAACCTTGAGCAGGTCGGCCAGGGCCTGCTGCTTCACGGCCTCATCGTCAGACAGGATAAAGCTCTGGATGATGTTCTTGCGATCGCCCAGGAACATGTGCTCGGTGCGGCACAGACCGATGGCCTCGGCGCCAAACTCGAGCGCGAGCTCGGCATCCTCGGGGTTGTCGGCATTAACGCGCACGTGGTTGGCGTGGCCACCGGTCTCGTCCAAACGGATCTCATCGGCCCAAGACAGGATGGTGTCCAGGTCGCCGGTGAGCTCTGCAGAGACCAGGTCGACCGCGCCGTCGACGACGATACCCTGGGTGCCGTCGATGGAGATGACATCGCCCTCGCGCAGCACGCGGTCGCTGCCCTCGATGCGCACGACCTTCTCTGCCGCGTCAATGTGGAAGCGCTCAACGCCGCAAACGCAGGGCGTACCCATGCCGCGGGCGATAACGGCGGCATGGCTCGTCTTGCCACCGTGGCTGGTCAGGATGCCCTCGGCGGCGACCATGCCCTTCAGGTCGTCGGGGTTGGTCTCCCAGCGGACCAGAATGACCTTGTGGCCCTCGTTGGCGCGCGCGACGGCGTCATCACTCGAGAACACGACCTCGCCCACGGCGGCACCAGGGCTGGCGTTAAGGCCGCTGGCCAGGGCCTCGTACTTCTTGGAGGCGTCGAACTGCGGGTGCAGGAGCTGGTCGAGCTGCGCGGGATCGATGCGGCTCACAGCCTCCTCGCGGGTGATGAGGCCCTCCTCGACCATTTCGATAGCAATGCGCAGGGCGGCAGTGGCGGTGCGCTTGCCCACGCGGGTCTGGAGCATCCAGAGCTTGCCCTGCTCGATGGTAAACTCGATATCGCACATATCGCGGTAATGATCCTCGAGCGTCAGGAACACGCGCTCGAGCTCCTCGCCTGCGGACTCGAGGCCCGAGGTGGTCTTGAGGTCGGCGATGGGCTCGGTGTTTCGGATGCCGGCGACGACGTCCTCGCCCTGGGCATTCACCAAAAAGTCGCCATAGAACTCCTTGGTGCCGTCGGCCGGGTTGCGCGTAAAGGCGACGCCGGTCGCAGAGGTCTCGCCCTTGTTGCCAAAGGCCATGGCCTGGACGTTGACGGCGGTACCGAGCTCGTCGGAAATGCCGTGCTGTTTGCGGTAAATACAGGCGCGCTCATTCATCCAGCTGCCAAAGACGGCCTGGATGGCAAGGCGCAGCTGGAGCTCCGGATCGTGCGGGAAAACGGGCTTACCGTCGGCGACCTCGAGCTCGGGATACAGGGTCGCCTCGACGTTCTCGGAGAAGATGCCCTTAAAGGTCTCGACGAGCTCCTGCAGGTCCTCGGCCGAAAGCTCGGAATCGACACGAACGCCGGCGACCAGGCGGGCCTGGGTCAGGGCGTTCTCGAATAGGTCGGCGTCGACGCCCATGACGACGTTGGAGAACATCTGGATAAAGCGACGGTAGCTGTCCCAGGCAAAGCGCGGGTTCTGCGTCTGCGCGATAAGGCCCTGGACGGAATCGTCGTTGAGGCCCAGGTTGAGGACCGTGTCCATCATGCCGGGCATGGAGAACGGAGCGCCCGAGCGAACCGACACGAGCAGCGGATCGGAGGCATCGCCGAGTTTCTTGCCGCAGCGGGCCTCGAGGTCTGCCTCGGCGGCAACGATCTCATCGAGTGCGCCCTCCGGCCACACGTTGCCGGCACCGGAGTACTCGACACAGGTCTGGCAGGTAATGGTAAAGCCACCGGGAACCGGCAGACCGATGCGGCTCATCTCGGCAAGGTTTGCGCCCTTGCCGCCAAGCACGAAGTTCATGGACTTGTCGCCCTCAGTGACACAGGTGCCCAGGGCGTCGGTTCCAAAACGGTAAACCCTCTTGCAATCGCTCACGATACTTCCCCTTCCATGCACTCTCGCGCACGACCGTGGTAACGAATCGACCCGCCGGATGCGAGCCGTGAGGGTACTATACGGCGGGCGTTGAGCGGGCTTGCGAAGAGGGCGCGGGGTTTGGTAAACGTGATAAATGTGACGGTAAACGGTAGGTAAAAGTGGTTACCTTATGAAGATACCAATACAACGAACTTGCAGGTCAAATGCAGGTTTATTGCTAAATCGCTTTACCATTATCGTGCATTATTTTAGGCAGTCTTTATTAGACGGGGCATTTTTAGCTACCCCAATGAGCTAGCTTTGTTGGGCTCGACGAGCGGCGCGGCGGGTACGGGCTTCTTGGATTTCCATCAAATGACCGATGATCTCGGCAGCGCTTTCCTCGATGGCCTTGCCGTCGGTACGAACCACAAAGCAGCCCAGGCGTTTCATGAGCGCGCGGGCTTCAGCAAGCTCGCTGCACACGCTCTCGGGCTCGGCATAGGAGCCCGCGACGGCGCGGGCGTAGTCATCACCCAAGCGGCTATCGCGAATCTCGGAAATCACATCGACGGTCGAAATCAAGCCAAACAGCCGCATCGGGTCGACCTCGTAAATCGACTTCGGCGGCTCCATGCCGTGCGCGAGCGGAACGTTGGCAACCTTGTAACCCTGATAGGCCAAATACATCGACAGCGGCGTCTTGGACGTGCGCGACACGCCCAGCAGCACGATATCGGCACCCGACAGATCGTCGCAGCCGCGCCCGTCGTCGTGCTCAACGAAATACTCCATGGCTTCGATGCGATGAAAATAGCGGTCATCGGTCTTGTGAATCACGCCCGCAATGCCCTTGGGCGGCACACCGATGAGTGACGACAGCACGGCAAGCGTCGGACCGATCAGGTCCACCGAACGGATATGCAGCATGCCCAGGTAATCGAGCACGCGGGCGCGAAGCACCGGATCGACAATGGTATGGAACACGGCAATATCGCGATGATCCGCATCGACACGCGGGCCCACAAACGATTTAACCTGCTCCACCGAGGTCACCTTGGGGAGGCGCAAGAGACGAAAAGCCCCTTCATCAAATTGCCCGGACGCCGCAAGCACCACCTCACAAGCGGTATCACCGAGCGAGTCGGAGATAACGATGACGGTGGGACGAGCGGTGACCAGGCAATCCATGCGGGGCTCCTTTTGCGCTTATGTGCAGGCTGGCTTACTTTTTGCGGGCAAGCTCACCGATGTTGGCGATGCCGGAGAAAACGGCCTCGAAGCGGTTGAGCAGCTTAAGGCGATTATCGCGAAGCTGCTCGTCCTTGTCCATGACCATGACCTCATCGAAGAAACGGTCGATGGGCGCGCGCAGGGCGGCGAGGGCGGCAAATGCGGCCGGGTAGTCCTCGGCAGCAAGGGCGGCATCGACGGCGGTCTGAGCAGCCTCGGAGGCGTCGGCGAGCGCAAGCTCGACCTCGCCCATCAGGCTGCGGTCATACTCCGCACCCAGCTCGGGCTTGGAGATATGCGCGGCGCGGGCATAGGCGGTCGCCAGGTTGTCGAACGTCTCAGCGTCGTTCTTGCGGGCCTCGTCGAGGGCGGCGCAGCGGGCAAAGAAGACGGACGGGGCGATGATGTGCACCGCGGAGACGGCGGCGACGGTATCGGCCGGAATCTTTTCGTCGCGGGCCATGCTCACCAGGCGGCCATGGAAGAAGTCACGAACCTGCTGGGCGACCTCGGCGGCGTCGAACTCAATGCCCTGCTCACTGTAGAGTTCGAGGGCAAAGTCGATGAGCGACGTGGGGTCGATCGGCAGACGGTCGCGCAGGATGTTGATAATGCCGATAGCGGCACGACGCAGCGCGTAGGGGTCGGAGGAGCCGGTCGGGGGCTCACCGATGGCAAAGATACCGGCAATGGTATCGAGCTTGTCGGCGCAGGCCACGATGCAGCCAGCGGTGCCCTCGGGCAGCTCGTCACCGGCAAAACGGGGACGATAGTGATCGCGAATAGCATGAGCGACCTCGTCGTTCTCCCCCATCGCGGTCGCGTAATAACCGCCCATCACGCCCTGCTGGCTCGTGAATTCGACGACGGCGTTGGATACCAGGTCGGCCTTGCACAGGTGCGCGGCGCGAGCGGCGTCGGCGGCAAGATGGGCGCCCAAATGAGCCTCGCGGGCAATAGCAAGCGCGAGCTGCTCAATACGCTCGGACTTGGCGAGCACGCTACCGAGCTTCTCCTGGAAGGCGACCTTGGACAGACGCTCACGGAACTCGTCGAGGGAGATCTTCAGGTCCTCCTCGTAGAAGAACTTAGCGTCGTCCAGACGGGCGCGCACGACGCGCTCGTTGCCGTCGATCACGCGCTCGGCATTCTCGGGTTTGCTGTTGGAAACGACCACGAACTCACGCGTGAGCTTGCCCTCGCCGTCATAGATCGGGAAGTAGCGCTGGTTGGTGAGCATGGACTCGCAGATAATCTCGTGCGGGACCTTGAGGAACTCCTCGTCGAAGGTACCGACGAGCACCGTCGGCCACTCGCAGAGGTTGATGACCTCCTCAAAGACCTTCTTGGGCGTATCGACATGGCAGCCGGGACGGGCAGCCTCGACCTCAGCGATACCAGCGAGAATCGCCTCGCGACGGCGCTCAGCAGAGAGCACGCCGGCATCCTCGAGTACCTGCTCGTAGGCGGCGGGGCTGGCGACAACGTGGTCACCGGGGCCGAGCACGCGATGGCCGCGCGTGGTGTTGCCGCTCGTCACGTCGGCAAACGACACAGGCACAACATCCTCGCCCAGAAGGCAGCAAATCCAGCGGACCGGACGCACGAACGTCGCGTGCTCGTGGCCCCAGCGCTGGGAGCGGTAGTTGGGCCACTGCAGGCCGGCAATGGTCTTCTCGCACAGGGCCGTCAGGATCGGGGTTGCCGGTGCGGAGGGAATGTTCTTCTCGGCAAAGACATACTCGCGACCGTCGGTATCCTCACGACGGACCAGGTCCTCGGCAGCCACACCGCACTTGCGAGCGAAGCCCTGGGCGGCCTTGGTGGCGTTACCGTCAGCGTCGAAGGCGATGTTTGCCGCGGGGCCACGCTTGACCTCGTGAACCTCATCGGTCGCGGTGGCAACGTCGGCAACGAGCGCAGCCAGGCGACGCGGGCTCGAGATCACGCGGACCTCGCCGTGGGCCAGACCGGCCTCGTCGAGACCCTTGGCGATCATGGTACCAAGCTGCTTGACGGCATTGTTCAGCGGTGCAGAGGGCATTTCCTCCGTACCGATCTCAAACAGGAAATCCTTAGCGTCTGCCATGGCTTACGCCACCTCGCCTTCCTGGTCGGCATTCTCGTTGACTCCGGCGACCTCGGCCATGTAGGCCTCGCAGCACGCCTTGGCGACGGCGCGGACGCGCAGGATGTAGTTGGCACGCTCGACCGCGGACAGGGCGCCGCGGGCATCGAGCAGGTTGAAGGCGTGGCTGCACTTCATGACACAGTCGTACGCCGGCAACGGCAGCTTGCGCTCCAGGCAGGAATGGCACTCGGCCTCGTAGTCGTCAAACTTCTGACGCATCATCTCGACGTTGGCGACCTCAAAGTTATAGGCACTGAACTCGCGCTCGTTCTCGAGGAACACGTCGCCGTAGGTCATGGGCGTGCCATCGGGCAGGTAGCTCCACACCAGATCGTAGACCGAGTTGACGCCCTGGGCGTACATGGCGATACGCTCCAGGCCATAGGTGATCTCGACGGGCACGGGGTCGACCTCGATACCGCCCACCTGCTGGAAGTACGTAAACTGCGTGACCTCCATACCGTTGAGCCAGACCTCCCAGCCAAGGCCCCAGGCGCCGAGCGTCGGGCTCTCCCAGTCGTCCTCGACAAAACGAACGTCATGGTCGTTGGGGTCCAAGCCAATGGCGGCAAGAGACCCCAGATAAAGCTCCTGGGCGTTGACCGGCGAGGGCTTGATGAGCACCTGGAACTGATAGTAGTGCTGCATGCGGTTGGGATTCTCGCCGTAGCGGCCGTCGGCGGGACGGCGGCAGGGCTGCGCATAGCAGGTGCGCCACTCGGCGGGACCGAGCGAGCGCAGCGTGGTCGCGGTGTGGAAGGTACCGGCACCGACCTCGGAGTCATAGGGCTGCATAATGACGCAGCCCTGCTCGCCCCAGTACTGCTGGAGGCGCAGGATGATGTCTTGGAAGGAAAGCGATGAAGCGTTCATGCCTCTAATATCCCCTCGTCGAAACGATTACACGGTTAGGTACTGTACTATAGCGGTTTTTAGTCAACAGCGCCGATACGGTTGAGCGGCCAGTAGCGCACAAGCGCCACGGCGATCAAGTCGGAGCGGTCGACCGGGCCAAAATAGCGGGAGTCAGCAGAGTTCTCGCGGTTGTCGCCCATCACCCACACGCACCCGTCGGGAACGGTGTAGGGATAGCTCACCTGAGCGCCAGGGGCCTGGACCGAAAGCGGCCAGCTCATGCCGGTCGTATAGTCCTCATCGAGCGCCTGGCCGTCGACGACGACCTTGCCGTCCTGAAGGTCGACCGTCTGGCCGGCCGTGGCAATAACTCGCTTGACGAGAACATCGTGCTCGGAGGTGCCATCGGGGTTGTGGAATACCACAATATCGCCCTGTTTAACGGGCTGACCGAGCTCGAGGCTCACCTTTTGCGCCAGGATCTGATCGCCAATCTCGATCGTGGACTCCATGGAGCCGGTAGGCACCACAAAGGGTTCAACCACAAATGAGCGAATCAAAAAGGTGGCGACGAGCGCAATCGCGACGACCACGATCCACTCAAAGGCACCCTTTAGCACGGAATGCTGCGATGGAACCATTCTCACTCCTCGCTTAGCGAATACGACGCGTCCAAAATCTCTTGCGCATACGCGCGCTCCTCAGGCGTGAGCCGCGCCGTCTCGATCAGATCGGGACGCCAGTGACAGGTGCGCTCGATGGCATTCTTGCGACGCCAGGCATCGACCTTGGCGTGATCGCCGCTCACGAGCACCGGAGGCACACCCTGGCCATTGAACTCAGCGGGACGGGTGTACTGCGCATACTCGAGCAGGCCTCCGTCCTCGGCGGTCGAGAACGACTCGTCTACGTTGCTCATCTCGTCGCCCAGAGCGCCGGGAATGAGGCGCACGACGGCATCGGCAACGACCATCGCGGGTAGCTCGCCGCCTGTAAGCACGTAATCGCCGATTGACAGGCGCTCATCGGCATACGCATACGCACGCTCGTCGACGCCCTCGTAGCGACTGCACACAAACAGCAGGCGCTCACTTTTGAGCAGGCGCTCGGCCACATGCTGCGTAAAAGGCTCGCCACAGGGGGTAAAGAACACCACAGTGGGCTTGGGACCCTCTGCGCTAATGGCCTCGATGGCCTCGGCGATAGGCTCGACCTTCATAAGCATGCCCTGCCCGCCGCCATACGGCTCGTCATCGACGGTGCGATGGCGGTCGTGCGTCCAGTCGCGCAGGTTATACGCCTTAAAATCAAAAAGGCCGGCCTTGCGGGCGCGGCCCAAAATCGATGTGGACATGACGGGCTCAAACATCTCGGGAAAGACCGAAAGGGTCTCGATCAGCATGTTGTCCTCCCTACTTGTCCATATCGATCAGGCCGTCCATAACGTGGACGGAAATTGTTCCTGTGTCGGGAAGATCGAGCACAACCTGCTCGATCACGGGAATCAGTACCTCGCCGTACCGATCGCCCTCGACAACCCAAACATCGTTAGCGGGCGTCGACATGATCTCGACGATCGTGCCGAGTGAACCGAAGCGCTCGTCGACCACCTCGCGACCCATCAGGTCGGCATAGGCGGCATCGAGCGAATCGAGCTCAAAGTCGTCACGATTTGCCAGCACGTAGCATCCCGTGATGCCCTCGGCGGCCGTCAAGTCGTCAATGCCCTCAAACGAGACCAGATCGCCATCGCCCGTATCGGTGACGGACACGACCGTGCAAAAGCGGTCGCGCTTGAGCGCCGGCGGCGTCAGGGCGACGCGCATACCCGGCTCTAATACAGAAGGAAGCCCCCGCAGCGGCTGCGCGAGGACCTCCCCCTTCCTTCCGTGCGGCTTGACCACACGGGCGATGTTTTTGTACTGGGACCTCAAGGTCCTAGCCCAGAACCTCTACCTCGACAGCAGTGTCGAGGCGAGCGGCCAGTGCACGGGCGAGCGTGCGAATGGCCTTGATGGTACGGCCACGACGGCCGATGACCTTAGCGACGTCATCCTCGGCGACAGAAACCTCGATCGTAGAGGCGTCGTCACCATCGATGACCTCAAGGCTCACGGAATCCGGGTCGTCGACGATCTGAACAACGAGATATTCGACGAGATCGGCGATGCGATCTGAGAGCATTGCCTCACCCTCGAGCTGTGCAGCGTCAACCTCAGGCACGATTTACTCCTCGGCGCCCTCAGCGGCCTCAGCGGCAGCCTTAGCGGCCTCGGCCTCTTTGGCGAGCTGCTTCTTGGACTTCTTGACGACGGTCTCGGTCTTCTCGCCCTCGTTGGCGGCCTTGACCAGAGCGGCGACGGCGTCGGTGAGCTGAGCGCCCTTGGACTGCCAGTCGGCGATCTTCTCGAGGTCGAGGTTGATGGTCTTGGGGGCGGTCATCGGGTTGTAGCGGCCAACCTCCTCGATGATACGACCGTCACGCGGGGCGCGGGAATCGGCGACGACGACACGGTAGTACGGACGCTTCTTAGCGCCGTGACGAGCAAGGCGAATCTTGACTGCCAAAGGAAACTCCTCCAACCAAGCAGCTTTAGGCTGCAACTACAAACAAACAGTTGAACATAATACGCCATCGACGCGGGCAGGTGAAGTCCGTGAGACCAACTTCTTCGGTGTAGTCGAGGGCAAATCCATATCTTAGACAAGAATTCGGGATTTGCAAGCACATACACGCACCCCACATGAGCTGCGCGGTATACTCATGACATGGAAAGACGCGAACATACATACGGTTATGAGGATGCCATGAGCGTCACGCCGCCTCCCTGGACGGGTCCGGCGGTGGGCCTCATGGACCTCGATGCGTTTTTTGCGAGCGTGGAGATGCTCGATCATCCCGAATGGCGCGGAAAGCCACTCATCGTGGGCGGAGACGCCGATTCGCGTGGCGTCGTGTCCACGTGTTCGTATGAGGCACGTCGCTTTGGCGTGCGCTCTGCCATGGCCTCGGCTGAGGCGCGGCGCTTGTGCCCGCAAGCCATTTGGACGCACGGGCACTTTGATCGCTACCGCGAGGTCAGTGCGCAGGTCATGGCGATTCTTGCCGAGGAGACGCCGCGCGTTGAGCGCGTATCCATCGACGAAGCCTTTATCGATATCACACCGGGTCGCTTTGCGCCCGAGGACCCGCTGCTGGTTGCACGGCGCATAAGCGACCGCGTGGCAGCGCTGGGAGTGACCTGTTCCATTGGCGTGGGCTGCAACAAGACGGTCGCAAAGATCGCAAGCGAGCGGGATAAGCCGTTTGGGCTGACCATCGTGCGCCCCGGAACCGAGCAGCGCTTTTTGGCCGCGCTGCCGGTATCTGCCATGAGCGGCATCGGGCGCTCGGCCGAGGAGCGACTGCGCCGCATGCGCATCTACACGCTCGGCGAGCTGTCACGCGCGCCGGAATCCACGCTAGCTGCAATTTTTGGCGTCGACGGCGAACGCATGCGCCAGCGTGCGCTGGGGCTCGAAATATCCGAAGTAACAAGCCTCGATGAGGAACGCGAGGTTAAATCCGTGAGCAATGAGCGCACCTTTGCGAAAGATTTGACTGAGCGTGGGGACATCGAAGCGGCGATTGCGCTGTTGGGAGAGTCGGTTGGACGCCGCCTGCGCCGTCAGGGACTGACGGGCGGCACGGTAACGCTCAAGCTTAAGTATTCGTATGGCAGCGGACGCACGGCGCAGCGGCGGCTTCCCCACCCCACCGACGACGAGAATATCTTTGTGGCGGTTGCGCTCGAACTGCTCGACAACATCTGGCAGGAAGGCATGCATGTTCGCTTAGCAGGCATCGGCATGAGCGACTTTGACCATCAAGGCGGCATCCAGACCGACCTGTTCTGCGAAGTCGACGACCGCGGAGCCCAATCAAGCGACCGTCGCGACCTCTCCGTCGCGATCGATGCCGTCCGAGACAAGTTCGGCGACACCGCCCTATCTTTCGGCCGCCAATCCCGCTTCGACGATTAACCGCCTTTGGGCAAAAAGAAAGCCGGGCAGGTGCGGAAAACCGCAACTGCCCGGCGAAATGCGCGAGGCTAGCTAAAAGCCCCATATTAAATGAGCCACTAGAGGAGGTCGAGGGGGAGCTGGGGGGCGTCACCCCAGAGCTTTTCTAGGCGGTAAAAGTCGCGGGCTTCGGGAGTGAAGACGTGGACGACAACCGAGCCGTAGTCCATGAGCATCCAGGTCTTCTGCTCGCGGCCCTCGATGGAGAACGGATGCTCGCCGCAAGCCTCGGCAACCTTCTCCTCGATCTCGTCGACAATCGAATCGACCTGGCGGTTGTTGGTACCGGTGGCAAGCACAAAGTAGTCGCACACGTCGGAAAGCTCGGTCAGGTCGAGCACCTGCACGTCCTCGCCCTTCTTGTCGTAGGCGGCCTGCGCGGCGGCGCGGGCGACATCCTCGGCGGCGACACCGCTCGCGGACAGCGAGGCGGCGGTGCGGTCGGACGTGGCAACGAAACTCTTGTGCTCCACACCTTCAAGAATCTGCTCGTCAGTCATGGTCTCGTCGGCCATGGAATACCTCTTTCTAGACACACCCGAGCTAGCGCAGCTGGGCGTAATGGTTGTAAATCGTAATAGCCGTGGGATAAAGATAGCGCCCGGACTGGATCACATAAACCAGACCCTGCGCAAAACAGGAGAAGAACAACTCATCGAGCGAGAACTTCCCCACCATCTTGCGCAGCGCATGGGCATAGTCGCCGTGACGGTTGGGCTCGATGGCATCTGCCACAAAGACCACCATATCGAGCGGCGTCATGTCGCAGGCACCCACGGTGTGACGGTCGACAGCCTGGAAAACGGCCGGTGACAGCTCGGGAAAAAGCTGCGGAAGCTCATAGGCGGCAACAGGGCCATGCAAAAGCGGCGTCGCGGCGGAAGGAGAGCCGGCAACCTTGATGCCATAGTGAAGCGCGCGGGCCACGAGCTCGTCATCGGAAAGAACCTTGTCCCAGTCGTGAATTAAGCCGGCGGCAGCCGCATCAAAGCGGTCAACGCCGTAGACCTCGGCCAGATGAAGTGCGGTCTCGGCAACACCCAGCGAATGCACATAGCGCTTGCGCTTATCTTTCATGCGAACATCGAGCAGCTCTTGAATGCGCTTGAGCAGCGCGCGCTCATCGCCCTCAAACTGATCCTCTACCGACAACGTAGCCCCCATCACTCAAAATCTTCTTGGCCCAAATCGGCATATAGCCTGCGCTTGCGAATGTAGCCGAGCACGGACTCGCTCGTAAGATAGCGCACGCTCATGCCGCGGGCAACTCGCTTACGAATGTTCGTCGAGCTGATCGCCAGCGCCGGAATCTGAATATAGCGCACGTCGAACGGCAGTCCCGACTCTTTGATTCGGGCACGCGCCGTATCGATATCAAAGCCCGGTCGCGTCGCCGCAATAAAGGTAGCAAGCTCAGCGATTCGTTCGGCATCATGCCAGGTCACAATATCGATAATCGCATCGGCGCCCGTAATAAAGTAGAGCTTTACCTGCGGCGGGTAAAAATCGCGAAGGGCATGAAGCGTATCGGCCGTATAGGTTACACCCGGACGGTCAATCTCGAACCGGCTCGCCAAAAAGGCCGGGTTCGCGGCGGTGGCGAGGACCGTCATGGCATAACGGTCCTCGGCAGGCGTAACCGGCTTGTCAAGCTTAAAGGCGGGAGAGCCCGCCGGCATAAAGAGCACAGCGTCCAAGTCGAGCGACTCGCGCGCCTGCTCGGCAGTCACCAGGTGCCCGTAATGAATCGGGTCGAATGTGCCGCCCATAATGCCAAGCCGAAACTCCTTGCCCTCTTTTATGGGCAGCTCGGGCAAACCGATTCCACCGCGCAGCGACATGGCTTACTCGCCCTCCGAGGTCTCGGCATCGTCCGCGGCATCCGCCGCATCGATAGCCTCGACGCCCTCATCCGCAGCATCGGCCACGTCAATGGCCTCAACGGCAACGTCCTCGCCAGCGTCCTCGAGCTCCTCGTACTCCGAGAAGTCCTCAGCGCCCTCAAAGTCAAAGGCGCGCTGGCAAATGCGGACCTCGTCGCCCGCACGGCAACCGGCCTTCTCGAGCGCGTCGTCAACACCCATACGCGCAAACTTATGCTGCAGGTAGATGACGGCTTCCTCGTTTTCCCAGTCGGTCTGGATGACCATGCGCTCGATGGCACGACCGACCACGCGGAAGGCACCGGGCTCTTCCTGGACAATGCGGAACCGCTTCTCGCGCTGCAGACGGCGGCGCTCCCACTCCTCGTCGCGCAAATCGACCGGCTCATCAGAGACCGCCAGCTCGGCGCGAAGCTTAGCCACCTGCTCGCCTACGGCAAGCATCAGCGTATTGAGACCGGCACCCGTCACGGCGGACACGGCAAAGAACATATGGCCGTCGTCGAGTGCCGCACGCTTGAGGTCGGCAATCTTGTCGGCCGTGCCCGGCGCATCGCACTTGTTGGCGACGACGATCTGCGGACGCTCCGAAAGCTCGGCGCCATACTGCTCGAGCTCACGGTTGATGATACGGTAATCCTCAACCGGGTCGCGATCCTCAAACCCGCCCGTCATGTCAACGACATGCATGATGAGCGCCGTGCGCTCAATGTGGCGCAGGAACTGATGGCCCAGGCCCTTGCCCTCGCTTGCGCCCTCGATCAAACCAGGAACGTCGGCAACGACGTAAGAATACTCACCGGCACGCACCATGCCGAGGTTCGGCACGAGCGTTGTAAACGGATAGTCGGCGATCTTGGGACGGGCGGCACTCATGCGCGCGATAAGCGAGGACTTGCCCACCGAGGGGAAGCCCACGAGTGCGGCATCGGCCATAAGCTTCATCTCAAGCTCAATCCAGTGCTCCTCGGCCGGTTCGCCCAGCTGAGCGAACGCGGGCGCGCGGCGCACCGACGTCACAAAGTGCGTGTTGCCCAGGCCACCGGCACCGCCGGGCGCCACGACAACGCGCTCGCCATCGTGCACCAGGTCAGCAATCTCGAACATCGGGGTCTGCGTCTCGGGGTCGAGCTCGCGCACCACGGTGCCCATGGGAACCTTCAGGATCAGGTCCTCGCCGCTCTTGCCGTTACGACGGGCACCCTGCCCGTGCGTGCCGCGTTCGGCGCGGAAGTGATGCTTAAAGCGGTAATCGATCAACGAAGACAGCTGAGCATCGGCCTGGATGACGACATTGCCGCCACGACCGCCGTCGCCGCCATCGGGGCCGCCCTTGGGGACAAATGCCTCGCGCCTAAACGACATGCATCCGGCTCCGCCGTCGCCGCCGCACACGTTAATGCGGCTGATATCGGTGAACTGTGACAACAGAATCGCCTCCTACAAAAAGAGGGAGACCCTTGAATCCTAAAACTCAAGTGCCTCCCACATATGTGCTCTATGAAGGGTGAATTACGCGTTCGCGAGCGGGCGTACGCTGACCCTGTGCTTGATACCCTTGTGGAACTCAACGGTACCGTCGACCAGCGCGAACAGCGTGTCGTCCTTGCCACGGCCAACGTTCTCACCCGGGTGGATGTGCGTGCCGTGCTGACGGACGAGAATCGTGCCCGTGGTTACCGTCTGGCCGGCATAGCGCTTCGTGCCAAGGCGCTGACCGCGGGAGTCACGGCCATTACGGGAGGAACCGAGTCCTTTTTTGTGTGCCATTGTGTATACCTACTCTTTCGTTACGAGTGTAATCTACTCGGCGACGGGAGCCTCGGCAACAGCCTCGGCCTCTGCCTTGACAGCCTTCTTGGCGCGGGACGTAGCCTGGACCTTCACGATCTTCAGCTTGGTGAGCTGCTGACGGTGACCCTTCAGACGACGATAGCGCTTACGCTTGTGGAACTTGAAGACCAGCTGCTTCTCGCCCTTGAACTGCTCAACGATCTGAGCGGTAACCTTGGCCTTGGCCAGCTTGTCGGGATCGGTGACGATCTTCTTACCATCGTTGAGGAAGATGACCGGCAGGGTGACCTTGTCGCCCTCATTGCCCTCGATCTTCTCGACGGTGATGACATCGTCGGTGGCGACCTTGTACTGCTTGCCGCCCGTGTTAACGATTGCGTACATGTTTACTTGCCCTTCATGCATCAGTTAGTGCAACAGCCGAATATAGTAGCAGGCGATAATACCCCCGTCAACGAGTATGTGGAGCAAATCCACAAGTTCGCACAGGTATGGGGCTGACGAGTCGGCCCTCGTCGTCCTCGCATGCTTGATTCTGACGCTCGACATCGTAGGAGCAGATGGTCACGAGGTCTTGCATACCGGTGGAAACAATAGGTGCATCCACGCCCGGGGTCAAGCCCTGCAACAAAACATCAGCAGCGGAAAGTAAAATTTCCGGACGCATGGAGCCCTCGTTGTCGGCATGGGTGTCGAGCATAAGCACCAAATGGTCCGGGCGATCCCCCGCCGTGAGCTCATAGCCCACGAGCGTGTGATCCAAATCCAAGCGCTTACTCTTTTTGCCGCGCGCGTAGTCGATGCCATGGTCCGCGCGCAGCGTGTCGATCGCACGACGCACTTCGTCGGCGCTTACGGGCGCCTCGGGATCCAAGTGCAGGTCGATGCGATACGACAGACGCGTGAGTTGCGCCGTCAACGCCGGCGTGCGCACGTCGATATACGCCGCCTCGATGGGCGCCAGATCGGCCGGAGACGCCACGGCCAGGCGCCCAAACGCCTCGTCGAGCGCCACGAACTCGGTCATAAACAGGTCATACCACTCGCAGATCGACGACGTACCCACCGGTAGCGCCGAAGAGAAGCCCACGCGCATGTGCGGAGAGAAGCCCTGCGTGACGGCATAGGGAAGTCCCGCACGGCGCACGATGCGCTCAATGGTATGGATTACTTCGAGATGGCCCAGGTACTTAAGGCGATCGCGCTTGCCATAGCGAACACGAAGCCTAAAGAGCGTGGGGTTGTCAGTCAGGCGCTCACTCATGCGCGATCACCCATCAATACATTCTTGGCGTGGAGCGTGGGGCAGATTCCGCAGCCGGTGCACGACGTGCGGGTGCAGTCGGGAGTCGTGACACCCTCGAGCGAGCGACGGTACTCGCGCTCGAGGAAGCCGCGCGTGCAGCCGGGGCTCACGTGCTCCCACGGCAGGCGCCAGTCCAACTCGTAGGGCAGGTGCACGAGCTCATTGAGGTCGATGCCGTTTTTGGCAGCAGCCTCCTTCCAGTTATCGAGCGAGAAATGCTCTACCCAGGCGTCAAAGCGAGAGCCAGCGCGCCAAGCATCGATGATGACGGGCGTCATGTCACGCCCGGCGCGGGACAGCGCGGCCTCGATGAGCGAGGTCTCGGCATCGTGGTAATGCACGCGGACGGCACGGTTGCGAACGCTCGTGATAAGCAGCTTCTGGCGACGCTTGACGTCGTCGTAGTCGAGCTGCGGGCACCACTGGAACGGCGTGGCAGCCTTGGGGATAAACACCGAAACCGAGATGGACACCGAGATCGAGCCGCGACGAGCCTTGGGCACCACGGAACGACCGAGCTCCAGCACGTGATCGGCCAGATTGGCGATGGCCACGATGTCCTCGTCGCGCTCGCCGGGAAGGCCCATCATAAAGTAGAGCTTCATGCGGTTCCAGCCGGCCTCGAAGGCCGCCTTGGCCGCACGGTCCAGGTCCTCCTCGGTCACGTTCTTGTTAATGATGTCGCGCATGCGCTGGCTGCCGGCCTCGGGTGCGAACGTCAGGCCGCCCTTCTTTTCGCCGGCGACCGACTCGGCCATATCCACGCCAAACGAATCCAGGCGCTGCGACGGAATAGACACGCGAATACCCGTATCCTCCAGGCGACGGTTGAGCCTGCCGAGCACGTCGCGAATGCAGGAGTGGTCGGTCGTGGAGAGCGAGGTCAGCGACACCTCGTCATAGCCGGTCTTTTCCAGACCCTGAATCACCGACGAGACGATCTGGTCGGCCGAGCGCTCGCGCACCGGGCGATACGTCATGCCGGCCTGGCAAAAACGACAGCCGCGGGCGCAGCCACGCAGGATCTCAATAGACAGGCGGTCGTGGACCAGCTGCGCATAGGGTACACACGACTGCGACAGCGGATTCGTGGCGCCGAAATCCTCGACGACGCGCTTGTAGACCACGACCGGAGCATCCTTGCCCTCACGCGGCACGGTGTAGCCATGCGGCGAGCAGGGCTCATCGTGACGAACCTCATAGAGCGACGGCACGTAGTTGCCGGCAATGGATGCAAGCTGCTCAACAATCTGCGCGCGCGGGACTCCTTCGTCACGCAGGCGGCGATGCAGCTGGCAGGTCTCGAGCAGCGATTCCTCGCCCTCGCCGATGAGGATGGCATCGAAGAAGGCCGCGTACGGCTCAGGGTTGTACACCGAGGGGCCGCCGGCGATGATGATGGGGTCGTCTTCGCCTCGGTCGGCCGCTAACAGCGGAATGCCAGCGAGGTCGAGCGCCTCGAGGAAGTTCGTCACCGCCATCTCGTGCGGCACATGCAGGCCGACGATATCAAACGAAGCGACCGGCGCTGCACCCTCGAGCGAGAGCAGCGGAATGCCTGCCTCGCGCATAGCGTCACCCATATCGGGCCACGGCACATAGCCACGCTCGCAGGAGATGCCCTCGGCCTGGTTAAGGATGTTGTAGAGGATGGCGATACCCTGGTTGGGCAGACCAACCTCGTACACATCCGGGTAGATCAGGCAGCAACGGTAGTCGGCATCGGCCTTTGAAAGCGTGCCCCACTCGTGATCGATATAGCGGCTCGGCTTTTCGACCTTGGCGAGCAGCGGCTCAATTAAATGAAAGCAGTCTTGATACGGAACGCGCAACGGAAAACCCCTAAGCAGCGAGATCGGATGCGTCTTGGTAGGACGCCATAGGACGGGTAGCGCCCGCGACCGTGGTCACCAGATCGCGAACGCGGGAGAACGTGGCAGTGACCACCTCGTTGGCACGGCTGTAGTCGACATCGCGCTCGTAGAGCGAAACGAGCGCACGGCCCATGCCATAGGTGCCCGCGGCAGCAGTGAGCGCCTTGACGGCAAACCCAATATGCGGCGTCTGCTTGACGAGCGCACGGGTGACCGCGCGGATCACAAGACCGCCGGCAAGCACGCCCGCGACCTCGTAGCCGCGCTCAGGCTTAATGCCGCGTCCAAAGACGGCAGCGAGCTCAAAGAGCATGCCCACCTGAGCCAGCGCCATAACGGGATAATCGGCGCCCGGCAAAAACACCAGCGCACCGGTCGCCATATTGGTGAGCGCGCACGAGGTAATGATACGATTGGCCGCCGCGATGCGCATAAAGGCAAAGTTCGCCGCAAAAGCCGTTTCCTTGTCGGTGCGATCGAGAATCCAGCGGGCAAGCGTCTCGAGCAGATACGTCTTATCGGTTGCCGCCACCACGCCGAGCATGGGCGTGGACTCCTCGATAAACGGCACCTCCACAGCAGACTCGGCAAGCACGCACACGGGCGCGCCGGCGATCACGAGCTCCTGCACGGCACTCTCCAGGCGGTCGGAACCACACGAGAGCACCAGTACCACATCGGTATCGGTCTTTGGAGCAATTCGCTCCTCCCCCAGACGCTCGACGCGCACAATGCCCGAGGTCGTCTGCGGCACAAAGGCGTCACGCACCGTCTCGGCCAGAAAGCGCGAGGCGGACGAATCCAGATAGACCGAGACGCGCACCGGCGTATCGGAATCCTTCTTAACGGACGCGCCCATCTTAAAAGCGCGGGTCAGCTTATCTACGGGAATTTTCATAGCAAACCCCTCCAGCGGTTACGCGGCGCCCGAACGATGCCGCCATATGGATTGTACGATACCCACCGTCAGCAGCTGAATCATCATCGAAGACGAACCGAAGCTAATAAACGGTAGCGGAATACCGGTAATCGGCATCATGCCAATGCACATGCCGATGTTTTCGAAGGTCTGGAACGCCCACATGCCAACGATGCCCACACACGATAGGCGCAAGAACAGCGACTCACACTTAAAGGCGACGCGAATCGTCGAAAAGATCAGCAGCACGTAGAGGCATAGGAGCAAAAAGGAACCGCAAAAGCCAAAGGTCTCGGACAGGAAGGCGAAGACGAAGTCGGTGTGGAACTCAGGCAGAAAGCCGCCGGCCGACTGCGTCGCATGGCCCAAACCCTTACCAAAGAAGCCACCCGAGCCAACGGCGATAAGCGACTGCTGCAGGTTGTAGGCATCGTCCGAATCGGCATTATCGGGGTCGATAAAGACCGTCAGGCGGTTCATCTGGTACTGCTTGATGAGCACATCGTGGCCGAGCAACGAATCAAAGACCGAATCGAGCGCCAGGACGAGGGCCACCAGGCCCACGAGCAGGGCCAGGGTCGACAGCACCCATTCGCGGCGCGCACCGCTCATGCAGATGACGATGGCGCCCGAGACCAGCACGACCAGGCCCGAGCCCAGGTCGCCCATGGCAACGACGGCCAAAAACGGGATGGACAGCATGCCGCAGAGCTTGACGTAGTCGCGAACGGTATCGATGCGGCCGTTATACTGCGAGCCAAGCGTGGCGATAAAGAAGATGGTGATGAGCTTGGCAAGCTCGACCGGCTGGAATGTCAAGCCGATACCGGGAATCTTGATCCAGCCCGTCATGCCCAGACCGCCCGTATAGGACAGACCCGGAATCTTGGGCGAAAAGATCACGATCAGGTCGATGACGAGCAACGCCGTCGAGAAATTGGAAATACCGCGCAGGTCGGTACGCCAGACCAGCACCGCCAGCAACGCCCCGATACCAATTCCCAGCAGATGGCGTGAGAACGAAGCATCGGCCTTAAACTGCGAAGCCGACCAGATAATGATGGCACCGTAGGCGACGAGCGCCACTGTGGCCACGAGCACACCGATATGCACCTTTTGGCGAAACGTGCCGCGCGAGGCCGAAAGTTGCTTGTTGACGCGGTCCAGGCTGCTGCGAGAGCCGGTCTTGGTTGAACGGAACAGATCCGCCGGAGAAAAATCCATCGCAACCTCCTATCGAACCGAAGAATCGCCCGAGGCCGAAGAGGTATCGGGCTCGTCATAAATCACGCCGAGCACATCGCGCACGACATGCATCGCGGTATCTGAGCCACCGCCGCCCTGCTCCAGGACAGTAGCGATGACATACTTGGGATCATCGGCCGGCGCATAGGCGCAAAACCACGCGTATTCGTCCTCGCCGCTTTTCTCGCCCGTGCCCGACTTGCCGTATACCTGCGGCGTCAGGGTGCCAAAGTGAGCCGCCAAGGACGTCGATGCCGTGTAAATCACGTCGTGCATGCCGTTGCGAACAAGAGCCAAATCCGAATCGCTGTTGATCTTGGCCTCCAGGCGCTTCTTCTTGCCCTTGCCGTTGTACTTATAGGCATCGCCGTCGCCATCGCGCGACACGGCAGACAAAAACACGTGAGGCACGTACTGCTTACCGCCGTTGGCAAGGCCCATGTAGGCGCATGCCATCTGCAGAGGCGTCACCAAAATGTCGCCCTGGCCGATGGCGATGTTGGTCATATCGCCGGCATTCCACTTGCGGTCCTCGGCAGAGGCGTCGGTGAAGTACGACTCTTTCCACTCGGCATCGGGAATACGGCCCGCGCCCTCACTCGGCAGATCGATACCGCAGGTCTTGCCTAGGCCCCAGCGACGAAAGACCTCCTGCAGCCCCTCGGAATGTTGCTCGTCATAAAAGAACGCCTTGCCCATGTCGTAGAAGACGGGGTCGCACGAGTTGGCGATACCCGACTGCAGCGTCATGGTGCCGTGGCCAGACGTCAACCAGCAGCGCTTGCCCCAAGCCTTGCCCAAGCCCGTCCAATAGCCCGTGCAGTTGGTTGTCTGTGTTGAAGTGTAGGTTCCAAACTCAAGACCGGCCAGTGCCGAAAGCGGCTTGATGGTCGAGGCCGACATGTACTGTCCGCTAATGGCGCGGTTGAGCAGCGGGTGCGAACCCTTGTCATCATTGAGTTCGGTCCACACGTCATTTGAGACGCCGCCGATAAAGACGGAAGGATCGAACTTGGGCTCGCTCGCCATGCCCAGGATCTCGCCATTGTTGGGATCGAGACACACCACAGCGCCGTTGCCGGCATTGCTGTAGCCAGTGGTCTTGGCAAGCTCGATGGCGCTCGCCAGCGCCGTCTCACAGGCCTGTTGGATCTTAAGGTCGAGCGTGAGCTTAATGTCGGAGCCGGCCTTGGCGGGCACGGCGCCGGCCTGACCGGTCACATTGCCCGAGGCATCGACCTTGACGGTCTGCTCGCCACGAATACCCTGCAGCAGGTTTTCGTAGTAGCTCTCAACACCCGCCTGGCCCACGATATCGCCCGACTGGTACGTAATCCGGCCAGCAGAAGCATCATCATCGCCAGAGGTTTTCTTGTTCTGGGCCTCGAGCTGCTCGGAGGTAATGGTGCCGGTATAGCCCAAGATATGGCATGCCGTCTCGCCATATGGATACTGGCGCTCGGTACGCTCAGCAATCTTGACGCCCGGGAACTCGCCGGCGTGCTCCTGAATATAGGCAACCGTGGAGCGACGGACGTCCGTCGCGATGGTATGCAGGCTCTGAGCGCCCTCGGAATTGTCCTGAATATTGCGCAGAACCGCCACGTAGGGCATACCGAGCACGTTGGCAAGATGGCGAACCAGAACCTCATCCTCGGCAAGGTCGCGGTAGGCCACGACAGCAAGTGAGGGACGGTTCTGGACAAGTGCCACGCCATTGCGGTCGAGGATGCGGCCGCGCACAGCGGGTGTGGTAACGGTGCGCGTCTGATTGCTATTAGCCTGCTTTTCGTAATAGTCCGACGAGACCATCTGCATGCCCCACAGCTTGACGGCAAGCGCCGCGAACATCGCGCCCACACCCGTGGTGAGGATGGAGAAGCGGCCCTTAAAGGCGGTCGCCGCGGTATTGCCCTCGCCCTCGGTGGCGCGCGGGGCCGTCCCATGCTGCGTATCGTAGGTAAAACGAGAATCGCCGCGACGCATGATGACCAGTGCGACCACGATGGCCACAACCAGCACGATACCGGCGATAATAACCGTCATCTGGGAAGACATCTACGAGCCTCCCCTATTTGAGCTTACGGGTCTTGGGCTTAAAGCGCATGCCCGTCTGGCGTCCGCCACGTGCGGAGAATCCATAACCGGACTGCGGCACGACGCCGGACATCAAAAACGGAATGGCAACCAGACCCGTCAGGATCGAAGACGGCAGCGCATGGCCGAAGATCGCCACGACAAAGCTCGTCTCCAAACCCATAAACAGCAAGATGATGCTGTAGATCACATTAATGACGAACGCGAAGGCGCCCACCGTGATGCCGCGCGCACTCGGGGCACCGCCCGTCTGACCGGCAGCGCTATGCACCAGGGCAAAAGAACCCACGGTCAGCAGGAGCGACATAACGCCCACCGGCACGGCAGCGGAAAGGTCATAGAACAAGCCGCTGCAAAAACCGCACACGACGGCACGGGTCGGGTCGCCCGAGAACACGCTTAGGCACACCAGGATAATCATAAAGTTGACGCGACCGCCCGCAATGGAGATCTGCGGTGCCAGGCCTGCCTGCAGCAGCACGCACACAATGGCGGCGATTACAAACGTGCGGGAGCTCATCCCCTGCTCGTGTAGATCCATGGACATGCCCCCTATTCGCTCGAGCCGGAATCGGTCGTCTCGGACGTGTCGGAACTGTCATCCGGGCTCTCGTCCTTCGTCTTGGTCGCAGCATCGCGCGACGTTCCCTGCGGCGTGCTGTTGGCCGTGTTCACGTCCTCATCCGAGGCCGACTGTTCGTCGGTCAGCGAGGTAATGACCAGCACTTCCTCGTTGTTCTCGGCCGTCGTCTGGGCGCGCACCACAATGGTGTAGTACACGTCGTTAGCCGATTTCTCAACAGACGAGACGGTGCCGAGCGGTAGACCCTTGGGGAACACACCGCCAATGCCCGAGGTCACGATGATGTCGCCAACCTTAACGTCGGAATCGACGCTCACGTACTCAAGACGCAGCGTGCCGTCAGCCTGACCCTGCAGCATGCCCTGGGCGCGCGTGTCCTGCACCATAGCGGACACGCCCGAGTTCTCATCGCCAATCAGGCGCACGGTGGACGTCTTGGCCGAGACCTCGATAATCTGGCCTATGACACCGGCGGAACTCGTCACAGGCATGTTGATGGTAAGACCGTCGGCAGAACCCTTATCGATGGTGACGGTCGAGGTCCAGGCATCGCCCGAAGCGCCGACGATACGAGCTGCGGTTGATTTGAGGTTGTAGGTCGACTGCAGGCCGACCAGCCCCTCCAGTCGCTCGGCGGTCTTTTGAGCCTCGGAGAGCTCGGCAACCTTAGAGGTCAGTTCCTCGTTTTGCTTCTTAAGCTCGTCAAGCGTGTCCTGCGACGCCGTAAGGTTAGAGAACACGTTACCGATCGCATTGAAGGGAGCCGCCACAGCCGAGCCCACAAAGCGCACCGGCGAGGTAATCGTCGTCACGCCCGAGCGCACGGCATGAATCGGTCCTGCCTCGCCCTCGCGGATGTAAAACGTGAGCAGCAACACCGAAATCAGGCTGAAAACAATCAACGGGCGCATACCCGTTGATTGTCGCTTGGTATTCAGATTTGTGGAGAAACCCGAAGATCGTGCCAAATGGAATCCACCTTTTGGAAATTAAGCATTGGTCTGGACGAAGCCGCCATCAAACGCATTGGCCTCGAGCACGCGGGCACAGCCGTTAACAACGTTATCGAGCGCCGTGGGGCTGACGTTGACCGAAACGCCGGTCTCATCGCGCAGGCGCACATCGAGACCGCGCAGCAGCGCGCCGCCACCGGTCAGCAAAATGCCATAGTACATAAGGTCCGAGGCAAGATCGGGAGGCGTAGCGTCGAGTGCGTCCTTGACGGCCTTGGCCATCTCGTCGAGCGGCTTGTTGAGTGCGCGACGAATCTCCTCGCTCTCGATGCGCACGGTCTTGGGCAGACCGGTGATCACGTCGCGGCCGTTGACCTCGACGTCGAGCTCATCCTTGAGCGGCACGGCGGAGCCGACCTTGATCTTGATGTCCTCTGCCGTACGCTCGCCGATGGCCAGGTTGTAGGCATCACGAACGTGCGTGAGGATGGCCTGATCGAACTCGTCGCCGGCAATACGGATGGACTGCGAGACGACGATGCCGCCCATAGCGATAACGGCAACCTCGGTGGTACCGCCACCGATGTCGATGACCATGGAGCCGGTGGGTTCCTCGACGGGCAGGTCGGCGCCGATGGCAGCCGCCATGGGCTCTTCGATCAGATAGGCCTGGCGGGCACCGGCCTGGATCGTGGCCTCAAAGACAGCGCGCTTCTCGACCGACGTGACACCGGAGGGAACGCAGACGACAACACGCGGACGCGGAGTCCACGGATAGCGCTTCTCGGACGCCTTGTCGATAAAGTAGCGAAGCATGGCCTCGGTAACATCGAAGTCGGCGATGACGCCGTCCTTCAGGGGACGAACGGCCACGATGTTGCCGGGCGTACGGCCGAGCATGCGCTTTGCCTCGATACCGACCGCCAGGATGCGCTCGTCGTTCTTGTCGATGGCGACAACGGAGGGCTCGCGAATGACGATGCCCTTGCCGCGCACGGAGACAAGCGTATTGGCGGTGCCGAGGTCGATGGCAAGATCGCCCGCATAGCTACCGAAGAACATATCCATCAAAGAAAACAACGCAACTCCTGATGTGTTGGATGATTGCTGGAAAACTACTAGCTCATCATACTAGCGCAAGCCCGGCGCCTCACTTGCGGTGAAGCGCCGGGCAAAGCTAAATCCCATAAGGTCACTACTGGTTGTCAGCAGCCGAGAAATCCATATCGAGCGAAGAAACGGCCCAGCCGATATGGTTGTCGGAGCGCACGAATTTGACGGTGTACTCCTGCTCGCCGCCCTTGGACAGCGATGCCTTCACCTTGGCGGTCGTCTCGGTCATGGACTGATCCATGCCCTCGACGGACACGGTGGCACCCTGCGGAATCGAGGAGATGATCATCGACTTAGCGTCCTCGGACAGGCTCGAGGCCAGGCAAGACTCGGCCTTTGCGGCGTCACCGTCGCCGGCAGCCTGGAACAGATCGGTAACGACAGACTCCTGAGACGGGAAGCCAAAGCCGCGCGTGTAAGCAAAGCCCAGACCGCCCGCGGCGATCAAAATGAGCAGAAGCAGCACGATGAAGACTTTAAGACCCGTGTGGCGATGGCGACGACGGACCTTGGCCTGCTTACGATCCTGACGGTCCTGCTGGACCATCTCGGACTCGGACAGCGTAAAGAAGCCGGTGTCCGAGGGATCGGGCATAAACTGACCGGTCGCGCCCGTAGGATCGAGCGGATCGACGGCAGGAGCGTCCATCGCGGGCGCCGGAGCCGTGGCCATAGCCGTCTGGGCAGACAGCGCGGCAAGCGAATCGTGCACGCGGGCAAGCTCATCGGCCTGCTCGGAGGTGAGCTGGTAGATGCCATCGGCAGTAGCGGCGTTAAAGGCGTCGAGTGCGTCGGAGGGACGGCCGGCGGCAGAAAGCGCCTGACCCATGCCGGCGTTGAGCGCACGCGTGTCGTCGCGGGGGCCGGCAAAGTCGATAGCCGTGCGGTAGGTCTCCACGGCATCCGCCGGACGGCCGAGCTTAATGAAGCAACGACCGAGCTCGCCGAGTGCGGCGGCAGGAGCCGGATTGGCGCCGTCGATGGCAGCCTGACGGAAGGCGGTTCCCGCGTTGGCATAGTCGCCCGATTGGAACAGCGCATTGCCCAGACCCAGATAGGCCTTGAACGGCGTGGCATAGGAAGCATCCTGCGTAGCGGCAGAGAAAGCCTGAGCGGCCGTCGTGTAGTCGCCCACCGCGGCGAGCGCCTTGCCGCGGTTGGTGAGCAGCGCGCCGCGCTTGCCGTAGGTGCCGTCGTTGAGGGCGGCGGCATAGGCCTCGGCGGCCTCGGCATACATGCCCAGGTGCATCAAGGCGTTGCCACGAAGGTGGTCGGCCTCGCCCATAATCTCATCGGGAGTCTTTGCCGCCCCAAGCATCTGGGCTGCAGCGGAAAAATCACCCGCGCGGTAAGCGGCGCGGCCCTGTTGGATCAGCTGGCTATTCAAGGAAGTCCCCTTTACTCGTGAACGATCTCGACATGAACGATCTCGTCGCCGGCACGCAGCTGCGAAATCACATCGAGACCCTCGACCGTGGTACCAAAGACGGTGTAACCGGAATCGAGGTTATGCTGGGCACCCAGGCAGAAGTAGAACTGCGAACCCGCGGAATCGGGGTCCATGGAGCGCGCCATGGCAAGGGCGCCATCGACATGGCTGTTGCGCGGATTGGTGGCGAACTCGCCCTTGATGCAGTAGCCGGGGCCACCGGTACCGGGCATGCCGTCGGGGCCCTCAAGACCGGCGGCGACGTCGGCGCCGGACATGTCGCGGGTATTGGGGTCCCCGCCCTGGATAACAAAACCGGGCACATAGCGATGGAACTTAAGGCCATCATAGAAGCCCATCGTGGAAAGCTCGCAGAAGTTCGCGACATGAATGGGAGCGCCCTCGCCGTCAAACTTGACCTTGATGGTACCCTTCGACGTCTCGATTACGGCGCACTCGTCGCCGACAAGCTGATACCCGGGCGTGTAGAGCTCTTTCTTAAAACCAAACATGTGGTTCCTTCCTCGTGCGTTTAAAGCATATTTGTACGAATTGTAGCAATAAGCACGGGCTTACATCAATTGCGCACGTAGGTTATGCCGACTATGGCGAACTATTTTTAGGAACGCTGCTGCGGCTTCCAGGAACCCACATTGGCGTCGTACTGGTTCAGCGCGCTGTTGCCACCCTGCGCGATGGGCGCCAGGATCTCGCTTTGGTGGGAACTCATCGACTCGCCATCGGGAATGGCCAGCGAGATATCCCAGCTCTGGCAGATCACGTCAACGCGCTCATACATCCACTCGGCAAGCTGCTTTAAGTGGGCGATGTCGTCCGCATAGACCGTATCGTCCTGATACTTAAGATTGTTGAGCTCATCTTGCGTCTTTTTAATCTGGTCACGCAGGGCGTAGGCACTCTGCGACAGCCCCTGACGGGTGGACAGCGGCGTTCGGAGATAGCCGTTGTTAAAGGAATCGATGACCTCGCCAATCTGGTCCTCGTCAGCATAGGACACGATGGTCTGATACAGACCGTCCAGCCTGGTATAGAGCTGATCATCGGTGAGCACGGTTTCTTCCTGGACCACCTCCGCAGAATCGTCCTGCTTGGCATCGTCCTCAGTGGCCTCGCCCTTTTGGCGCGTGGGGAAGGTGGTCTGTGCAGCTTGGCCAAACTGGTCGTAGAAGCCGGGCATAACACCCATGGGATCGGTCGTCACGAACCAATAAGCACCGCCGCAAACGACGGCAAGGACCGCGATGACGATAAGCGGCTTGGGAATATGACGCTTGTGCTTGTGATAGGCGTCCTCGTCGGGGTGCACCTTGCGCTTGGGTTTTTGAGCATCGTCATGCAGGGAAACGGGCATGGGAATATCGACCTTGGGAATACCGAAATCCTTATCGAAAGCCGGCAGCACGCAGGTCTCATTGGGGTCGGCGGCGTCCGAAAGCACCGCAGCGGCAGAGGCCGGCGCATGCGGCACCTCGGTGTCGATCTGCTCTTGCGTTAGGCGCGGAAAGCCCGCCGTGCGGCCCGCTGCCAGGTCGGATGCGGCCGCGTCCTCGGAGAGGATACCCGGAGCAGGGCGTCCGCATTTGGGGCACGTACGATCATGCGGAGAAAGACGGGCACCGCAGCCCTCACAGAACACGAACTCGGTGTGCTCGGGACCATCGCCCGGACCCACATAGGCGTTGCAGTAGGGGCAGAACGAGGCGCCGTCCTCGATAGTCTTAAGGCAATGCGGGCAGATCACGGCATCCTCTTTTCGAAGCAATTCAAATAATCGAGGTTAGAGCATAACATCGCCACGGCCCCACAGGAGCAAGGCACCAATTCAACATCGCCAGGGCGCGTAGTTACTTCTTCTTTTTGCTTGGCATCGAGACTTTGATGCCTTGGGCGGACTTGGTTACGCGAGAGCGCTTGGCTCCGGTACTCTTCTTTTTCTTGGGCTGGGCCTGGGCCACGCCCTCGAGTGCGCGGGCCTCGGCCTCACGAACGGTGCGAGATTCGCGGCGCTGCGCCATGTCGGCGGCGACGCGCTTGGCAAAACGCTCCGCCGTCGAACCCGTCGAGCTCACCTTGCCGCCACCGCGACCCAGGCGGACGCGCACACCGCGACCAAAACCAGTTGCGGCATGACGACGACGCGGCTTAAGCGAATCCATCATCGTGGCGAGCTTAAAGAACACCGAGCAGGTAAAGGCCACGATGACAGCCAAGATAACCATCTGGCCCATCGACAGGTTGGCAATAGACAGCAGCTCCGGGAATCCGATAACGCCCACCAAGATGCCAGCGACTACAAACACAAAGAGCACCACGCGCAAGGGCGTGAGAGGCTGCGAGATGCGCCAGATCAGGCTGACGCTCGCCGCGCACGACGTAAGCAGGCACATCGTAGACAGCGTGAGCTGGTTAAAGCCAAACACGCACGCCACAAAGATATCGAGCGCCGCGGCCAAAATGACCGCAATCGACGCCGGCAGTGCCCGCTTGAGCACGTTCGTCAGGAACGACCCCTTCACGCGAGCATTGTTGGGCTCCAGGCCCAAGACAAAGCCCGGCGCGCCAATGCAGAAGAAGTTGATGAGCGTCATCTGAATCGGCTCGAAAGGGTACGGCGGCAGCGCGATACACAGCGCCGCCAGGCCCATCGAGAACAGCGTCTTGGTCAAGAACAGCGAAGCCGAACGCTGCAGGTTGTTGATGGAGCGACGGCCCTCGGCCACCACGGCGGGCATCGAGGCAAAGTCGTTGTCGACGAGTACGATCTCGGCCACGTTGCGCGCGGCATCGGAGCCAGCCGCCATGGCGACGGAGCAGTCGGCCTCCTTGAGCGCCAGCACGTCGTTGACGCCGTCACCCGTCATGGCCACGGTGTGCTCGCGGCGCTTGAGCGCCTGCACGAGCTCGCGCTTCTGCTGCGGGGTCACACGACCAAAGACATGGTAGCGGTCCACTGCGGCATCGAGCTTTGCCGGCGTATCGAGCGTCGTGGCGTCCACATAAGCGTCCGCTCCCGGCACGCCCACCACGCGCGCGATCGACGACACCGTACGCGGGTCATCGCCACTGATCACGTTGAGGGTCACGCCCTGCTCGTTAAAGTAGCCGATGGTCTCGGCCGCCGAGGTACGAATCTCGTCGCGGATGGTCACAAAGCCCACGGGCTCGGCCTCGCCCACCATATCGCCATCGGGCGTAAAGCCGTCCACGCGCGCCACCACGAGCACGCGGCAGGTATTGGCAAGCTCGGCGACACGGTTCTCGACCTGCGAAAACACACGCTCCGAAAGCACAAACTGCGCGGCGCCCATCACATAGGAGCCCTGCGCAAAAGAAGCGCCACTCCATTTTTTAGACGACGAGAACGGAATGACCGACAGCGGCTCAGACACCTCGACCGGGCGATCGGCGTAATAGTTGAGCAGCGCCTGGCAGGTCTCGTTGGCATCGGCCGAAGTCGCACGCGCCACGTTAGCCAGCGCAAAATCGAGCACTGTGGTATCGACGGGAACAGCCGCCTCCTCCGAGTCCACGCCAAAGCCAACACCCTCAACCGGCAGCGGATACGTGCCCTCGACCTCCATGCGGCCCGACGTGATGGTGCCCGTCTTGTCCAGGCACAGCACGTCGACGCGAGCGAGCGTCTCGATGCAGTAGAGCTGCTGCGCCAGCACCTTGCGGCGGGCCAGGCGCACCGTGGCGATGGCGAGCACCGACGAGGTCAGCAGCACCAGCCCTTGCGGGATCATGCCCAGCAGGGCGCCCACCGTGGACAGCAGCGCCGACGAAGGCACATGACCAGCCAACAGCTCGGAGAAGCACCAGGAAAGCGCGCTATCGCCTGGAGTTCCCGCGGCATCCCACAGCTCGCTCACACTCGAGGCAAACAACGCCAAACCGAGCGGGATCATGATTATGCTCGCAAAGCGCACGATGGCATTAAGCGCGTTCATGATCTCGGAATTGACCTTTTTGACGTACTTGGCCTCGTTATTTATTTTGGCCACGTAGCTGTCGGCGCCGACATGAATCACGCGGGCGCGCAGCAGGCCCGAGTCGATAAAGCTGCCGCTCATGAGCTCGGAACCGGGCTGTTTCTTAATAAGGTCGCTCTCGCCCGTCAGCAGGCTCTCGTTCACGAGTGCCTCGCCCGAAACCACCACGGCGTCAGCGGGAATCTGATCGCCACGCCCCAGGCGGATGATGTCATCGAGCACGATCTGGTCCAAGTCGAGCTCCACCTCGGCACCGTCGCGCACCGCGATGGCCTTCTTGGAGGTCAGCAGCGTAAGCTTATCGACCATCTTCTTGGAACGCATGGACTGAATGACGCCAATAGCGGTATTGAGGAACACCACGAACAGGAACGTCAGATTCTTAAACGAACCGGTCAAAATGACCAGGAACGCCAAGATCACGTTGATCAAATTAAACAGCGTGCAGAGGTTCTCGATGATGAGCTCTTTGACCGACTTGGTCTTGAGCTCCATGTTGCGGTCGATCTTACCGGCGGCGATGCGCTCCTCGACCTCGGCGGTCGAGAGTCCGCGCTCGATATCCGTTGCTGCCATACCACGTCCCATCACGTCGCGTCGGTATAAGAAAAACCGCCCGGACCATGCGAGGTTCGGACGGTCTTACGTTCGATGGTGCCCCATGTTGGATTCGAACCAACGGCCTTCTGCTCCGGAGGCAGACGCTCTAATCCCCTGAGCTAATAGGGCCAACGTTTGGCATTATACCCAAGTGCACCACGGGCTATCAAAATAAAAGAAAAAGCTTTGCAATTCCGAGGAAGACGCGGCGCAACGGCCCACTTTAGAAGGCAAAAGCAAGTCAGATAGTATAAACTCTCATGCACCATATGTACACGGCTCGCGATGCGGGCCGTTTTTGCAAGGGTTATCCATCGAGGTGAGAGGCACACCATGATTGCAATTTTAAAAGAGAGCGCCAGCGACGAGGCCGTCAGCCATATCGTCAGCTGGATTGAGAAAAAGGGCCTGAAGACCGATGTCTCGCGCGGCGAGAATGAGACGATCATCGGCCTGGTGGGCGATACGACCAAGATCGACCCGTTCCTGCTCGAGTCCATGGATGTCGTCGAGCGCGTGCAGCGCGTCTCCGAGCCGTTCAAGCGCGCCAACCGCAAGTTCCACCCCGAGGACTCCGTCATCGACTGCGGCCACGGCGTCAAGATCGGCGGCGATCAGTTCCAGGTCATCGCCGGCCCGTGCTCCGTCGAGGGCGAGAACCTCATCCGCATCGCCCGCCGCGTGAAGGCCGCCGGTGCCACGATGCTGCGCGGCGGCGCCTACAAGCCCCGCACATCCCCTTACGCCTACCAGGGCATGGGCCCCGCCGGTCTGGACCTGCTGTGCGAGGCGTCTGCCGAGCTCGACATGCCGATCGTCACCGAGATCATGGACCCGCGCGACGTGCAGGTCTTCCTGGACAAGAAGATCGACGTCATGCAGATCGGCGCCCGCAACGCCCAGAACTTCCCTCTGCTCAAAGAGGTCGGCAAGACCCAGACACCGATTCTGCTCAAGCGCGGCATGTCCGGCACGATCGATGAGCTGCTCATGGCCGCCGAGTACATCATGAGCGAGGGCAACGACAACGTCATCCTGTGCGAGCGCGGCATCCGCACCTTCGAGACCCGCACCCGCAACACCTTCGACCTCAATGCCGTGCCGGTGCTGCACCACCTGTCGCACCTGCCCGTCGTCGCCGACCCCAGCCACGCCACCGGCTACACCCGCTACGTTGAGCCCATGGCGCTCGCCGCGACCGCCTGCGGTGCCAACGGCCTGGAGATCGAGGTCCACGACGAGCCCAGCCGCGCATGGTCCGACGGCGCTCAGGCCCTCACCCCCGATCAGTTCGACGACACCATGCGCCGCATCCGAGCCATCCGCGAGGTTGTCTGCCAAGAGACCATGGAGTAGCCCATGGGTACAGTGAGAAACGCGCGCGTTAACCAGGGCGGCCCCAAGTGCGCCGGCATCGTCGGCCTTGGCCTCATCGGCGGCAGCTTTGCCCGCGGCTATGCGCAGGCGGGCGTCCGCGTGCTGGCCTGGGATCCCGATGACGATGTCATGACGGCCGCCAGCATGGGCACCGTTGCCGGCGAGCTCAACGACGAGACGCTCGGCGAATGCGACATCATCGTCTTGGCTTGCTACCCCGAGGCCTGCATCGAGTGGCTCGAGGCGCACGTCCAGGCGCTCGCCGACGCCACCGATACCGAGGCCATCATGGGCCCCGTGGTGATCGACACCGTAGGCGTCAAGGGCATCGTGTGCGAGCGCGCCTTTGAGCTTGCCCGCGAGCACGGTTTTTACTTTGTGGGCGCGCACCCCATGGCGGGCACGCAGTTCTCGGGCTACGCGCATTCCCGCGCCGACCTGTTCCAGGACGCACCGCTCGTGCTTGTACCGCCCGCAGTGGACGACGCACTCAAGCTGGAGCTTTTGGGCCAGGTGCGCGAGATGGTACGTCCCCTGGGCTTTGGCAAGTTCAGCGTAACGAGCGCCGCCGAGCACGACCGCGTCATCGCCTTTACGAGCCAGCTCGCGCACGTCGTCTCCAACGCCTATGTTAAGAGCCCGACCGCTCAGGTCCACCACGGCTTTTCGGCCGGCAGCTACCGCGACCTCACCCGCGTGGCACACCTCAATCCTCAGATGTGGTCCGAGCTCATGATCGACGACGCCGATGCGCTCGCCTTCGAGATCGACCATCTGATCGAATCGCTTGGCGCCTACAGCCGTGCGCTCAAGGACCGCGACCAGCGCTATCTGGAGAATCTCCTTGCCGAGGGCGACCGCATTAAGCGCGCACTCGACGACGAGGCCTCCCACTAGACAACCCATCACGCCAGGTCGAAAGGACCGAAGCTTATGGCGATTACCATCGATATCGACACTGCACGCCCCTACCAGGTGCATGTTGGCACGTTTTTGCTGGAGCAGGCGGGACCGCTCGTGCGTGCCACTGCCGGCGGCACCAAGGCCGTCATCGTGACGGACACCAACGTGGGCCCGCTCTACCAGATGCCCGTTAAGCAGAGCCTGGAGGCGTCAGGCTACGAGGTGAGCATCTGCACCTTCGAGGCCGGCGAGGCCCATAAGCGCGCCGAAACCTATGTTGCCATTTTGGAGTTTGTGGCCGAGCACGAGCTTTCGCGCTCCGACGTGATCGTGGCACTCGGCGGCGGCGTCGTGGGCGACGTGGCGGGCTTTGTGGCCGCCACCTACATGCGCGGCTGCAAGTTTGTGCAGATCCCAACGAGCCTGCTCGCCATGGTGGATTCGTCGGTGGGAGGCAAGACCGCCATCGATCTGGCTGCCGGCAAGAACTTGGCCGGCGCCTTTTGGCAGCCGAGCGTGGTTATCGCCGACGTAGGGTGTCTGGCCACACTCACGCCCGAGCAGTTCGCCGACGGCTGCGGCGAGGTCGTCAAGCACGCCGTGATCGCCGACCCGGAGCTTTTCGCCGAGCTGGAGAAGACCCCGCTCACGCTGGAGCTGCTCAACCGCGATGTGGCCCGCGTAGCACTCATCATCGCCCGCAACATCGACATCAAGCGCGCCGTGGTCGTCGCCGACGAGCGCGAAACCAACCAGCGCAAGCTCCTCAATTTTGGACACAGCGCCGGGCACGCCGTCGAGGCCTGCGAGCACTTTGAGCTCGGACACGGCAACTGCGTTTCAATCGGCATGGGCATCATCACGCGCGCCGCGGCCCTGCACGGCATTTGCGATGCTGCACTGCCCGATCGTATTGAGGAACTCTGCGCCCGCCATGGCCTCAAGACCCGCTGCGACCTAGATGCCGATACCGTCTTTGCCGAGGCGCTCCACGACAAGAAGCGCGCGGGTGACACCATCGATCTAGTGATTCCGCACGGCATTGGCCGCTGCAGCATCGACCGCACACCGCTTTCCACTTTCCACGAACTCATTGCCGAGGGCCTCGGCCAGAAGGGAGACGCATCCGCATGCTAGCCCGCATCACCCCGTCCCCGCTCAAGGGCACCGTTCCCGCCATCGCGTCCAAGTCGATGGCGCATCGCCTGATCATCTGCGCTGCGCTTGCCAACGGCGAGACACACGTCACCTGCAACACCACCTGCGCCGACATCGAGGCTACGGTGCGCTGCCTTACGGCCCTGGGGGCTCGCATCGAGACCGTCGAGGACGGCTTCCAGGTCCACCCCGCCATGAAGAGTGTTGAGTTTGGCCTGCTCAAGGCCCTTGCCGGCAGCACGCTTGACTGCGGTGAAAGTGGATCCACGCTCCGCTTTATGTTGCCCGTCGCCTGCGCGCTGGGCGCAGAAGCAACTTTTGTGGGCCAGGGCCGCCTGGGCGCCCGCCCGCTCTCCCCGCTCTCGGACGAGATCATCGCCGCCGGCTGCGACCTACAGGGTCTGGGCGGTTTTCCGCTCAAGACGAGCGGCCGCATGCGCCCGGGCACCTTTGTGCTTCCGGGCAACGTGAGCTCGCAGTACATCTCGGGCCTGCTGCTGGCAGCCCCACTGCTGGCCCAGCCCTCCTGCGTGCAGGTAACCGGCCTCATTGAGAGCCGTCCCTACATCAACCTGACGATCCAGGCCATGAAGGCCTTTGGCGTCGAGGTCAACGTCGAGCGTATTCCGGCCAAGGACGGCCAGCCCGAGGTCACGAACTTCCGCGTGAGCAGCGGCTCGTACCGCACGCCCGGCAGCGTTGCTGTCGAGGGCGACTGGTCCAACGCCGCCTTTTGGCTGTGCGCCGGTGCCATCGGCACCGACCCCATCACCGTCGAGGGCGTGTCGCTAAGCTCCGCACAGGGCGACCGTAACGTGCTTGCCGCGCTTTCGCGCTTTGGCGCCCGCATCGTGCGCTCCACCAACGCCGCCACCGTGCAGTCCGACAAGCTCGCCGGCTTTGAGATGAGTGCCCACGACATTCCGGACCTGGTGCCCGTCATCTCGGCCGTGGCCTCGTTGGCACAGGGCCGCACCTTTATTCGCGATTGCGCCCGTCTGCGCATCAAGGAATCCGACCGTCTGGTCACCACCACCCGCGAGCTCACCGCGCTGGGCGCGCAGGTGCGCATTGCCGGCGATGACCTCATCATCAAGGGTGTCGATGCCTTCACCGGCGGCGAGGTCGATTCGCACAACGACCATCGCATCGCCATGATGGCCGCTATCGCCGCGAGCCGCGCCACCGGCGAGGTCGTGATCCACGGCGCCGAGGCCGTCAACAAGTCCTATCCCGATTTCTTCGACCACTACCGCCTGCTGGGCGGCAAGGTCACACTCGAGGAGGAATAGCATGTCCTCGACCTTTGGCAACGTCTTGCACGTAAGCATCTTCGGCCAGTCGCACTCCCCCGCCATCGGCTGCTCCCTCGATGGCATTCCGGCGGGCATCGCTGTTGACCAGGAGCAGCTGCAGGCCTTCCTTGACCGTCGTGCCCCCGGTCGCGACGAGACCGCGACCAAACGCCGCGAGGCCGACGCCGCCCACATCATCGCCGGTGTGGTCGATGGACATACCACCGGCGCGCCCATCGCCGCGATTATCGAGAACACCAACACGCGCTCCAAGGATTACTCCGAACTGCGCCGCAAGCCCCGCCCCGGACATGCGGACTTCCCTGCGCGCGTGAAGTATCACAACATGCACGATGTCGCCGGCGGCGGACACTTCTCCGGCCGCCTAACGGCACCCCTGTGCATCGCCGGCGGCATTGCGCTGCAGGCACTCGAGGCCCGCGGCATTAAAGTGATGGCGCATGTAGCGCAGATCGGCGGCATCTCCGACCTGCCGATGGACGACATGGTCTATCGCGAGGCCGACCGCAAGGCGATCCTTACGAACGATCTGCCGTGCATTGACGCCGCCGCCGCCGGCCGCATGCACGAGGAAATCCTAGCCGCGCGCGACGAACTCGACAGCATCGGCGGCATCGTGGAGTGCGGCATTTACGGGCTTCCTGCGGGCATCGGCGACCCCATGTTCGATGGCATCGAGAACCGCATCGCGCAAATCGCGTTTGGCATTCCCGCCGTAAAGGGCGTGGAGTTTGGCATGGGCTTTGCCGTGGCCGCCATGCGTGGCAGCGAGAACAACGATCCGTATCGCATCGATGCCGAGACCGGCGAGATCGAGGTCGAGTCCAACAACGCCGGCGGCATCCTGGGCGGTATTTCGACCGGCGCGCCCGTCATGTGGCGCATGGCCGTAAAGCCGACGCCCTCAATTGGCCGCGAGCAGCAGACGGTGGACATGGACGCTATGGAAAATGCCGAGCTCTCGGTCCACGGCCGCCACGATCCCTGCATCGTCCCCCGAGCCGTCCCCGTAGCCGAGGCAGCCGCCGCCCTTGCCATCTGGGACGCCCTCCTCGAAGACGCCGCCCAGCGCTAACTACCCACCCCTCAACATCCCCCGACACGTGAAAGGGGTCTCCATGGACCTTGCTGACATCCGCCAGGCCATCGATGGCATCGACACCACGCTCCTCAACAGTTTTGTCGAGCGCATGGACATTGCCACCGAGGTCGCCAAGTCTAAAATCGAGATGGGCAAGGCCGTCTTCGACCCCGCCCGTGAGCGCTCCAAGCTCAACAACCTCGCCAGCCGCGCCCCCGAGCGCTACGAGGCGCAGACCATCACCCTGTTCCGCCTCCTCATGAGCATGAGCAAGGCCGAGCAACAGCGCTACATCAACGAGCTCAAGGGCATCACCGTCTCACAAAAGGCCCACGCCACGGCTGCAGCCTTTGACACGCCTTTCCCCCAGACGGCTAGCGTCGCCTGCCAGGGCGTCGAGGGCGCCTATAGCCAAATTGCCGCGTGCAGGCTCTTCGACGTGCCCGACATTGCGTTCTTCGAGACCTTCGAGGGCGTTATGCGCGCCGTGCGCGACGGCTTCTGCGAGTTTGGCGTGCTGCCCATCGAGAACTCCACCGCCGGCTCAGTCAACGCCGTCTACGACCTGCTCGCCCAGTTCGACTTCCACATCGTGCGCTCGCTTCGCCTCAAAATCGACCACAACTTGCTCGTCAAGCCCGGCGCCAAGCTTGCGGACGTGCACGAGGTCTACAGCCACGGCCAGGCCATTGCCCAATGCGCCGGCTTTATCGAGGCGCACGACCTGCACGCCACCAAGTACCCCAACACGGCCATGTCGGCCGAGATGGTCGCCAGCTCCGAACGCACCGATGTTGCCGCGATCGCATCGCGCAGCTGCGCCGCACTCTACGGCTTGGAGGTACTGGAGCCCAACATCCAGGACTCGGACAACAACTACACGCGCTTTGTCGTCATCACCCGCGAGCCACGCGTCTACCCCGGCGCCAACCGCACCTCGCTCATGATTACCACGGCCAACGAGCCGGGCGCACTCTATCGCGTACTCGAGCGCTTCTACGCGCTCAATATCAACCTCATCAAGCTCGAGAGCCGCCCCATCCCCGGGCACGACTTTGAGTTTATGTTCTACTTTGACCTGGACTGCCCCTTTGGCAGCAAGGCCCTCGATGACCTGCTCGATTCCATCGACGACGTGTGCGAGAGCTTCACCTTCTTTGGCAGTTACACGGAGGTGCTCTAGATGACCGATGTCGCCGCAACCCGCCCCTACGGCGTGCTGGGCCGCGTGCTGGGCCACAGCTACACCCCGACCATCTACAAGGAGCTCGCGGGGCTCGAGTACGTACGATTTGAGCGCGAGCCCGAGGACCTCCAGGCTTTTATGACGGGTGACGAATGGGAGGGCACCAACGTGACCATCCCCTACAAGCGCGCCGTCATGGAATACCTGGACGAGTTGAGTCCGCTCGCCGAGCGCATGGGCAACGTCAACACCATCACGCGCCTGCCCGACGGCCGCCTGCGCGGCGACAACACCGACTACTTTGGCTTCCAATGCCTGGTCGAGGAGCTAGGCGTAGAGGTTGCCGGTAAGAAGGCCCTCGTGCTCGGCGCCACCGGCGGTGCCGGCACCACGGCCAGCATGGTGCTCGACGACCTGGGCGCCATCGTCGTACCCGTGGGTCGCACGAGCGAGGTCAATTACGACAACATCGCGCAGCAGTCCGATGCCGCGCTGCTCGTCAACTGCACGCCCGCCGGCATGTTCCCCCACTGCCCCGGCGCTCCCTGCACACTCGAAGGACTCGATGCGCTCGAGGGCGTCATCGACATCGTCTACAACCCCGCCCGTACGGGTCTGATGCTCGAGGCCGAGCGCCGCGGCATCCCCTGCATCGGCGGCCTGCTGATGCTCGTGGCCCAAGCGGCACAGGCCGTCGAGCGCTATACCGGCAAGGTCACCCCGCGCGAGCGCATCCTGGACGTAACGGAGCACCTGTCCCACCGCGAACAGAACATCGCGCTGATCGGCATGCCGGGCTCGGGCAAGACCCGCGTGGGTGAGCAGATTGCCCTGCTCACGGGACGCGAGCATATCGACCTCGATCGCACCCTCGAGGAACGCCTTGGCATGCCCTGCGCCGACTTTATCGTCGAACGCGGCGAGGCAGCCTTCCGCGAGCAGGAGACGGCGGAGCTGGCCGACATCTCCAAGCGCAGCGGCCTGGTGCTTTCCACGGGCGGCGGCGTGGTCACACGCGACGAGAACTACCCGCTGCTGCACCAGAACAGCCAGATCGTGATGCTCAACCGCAAGCTCGACGAACTCGCCCATAAGGGTCGCCCCATCACCGCCCGCGATGGCATCGATAAGCTCGCCGAGCAGCGCATGCCGCGCTACCGCGCCTGGGCCGACTACATCATCGACTCACGCGACTGCGCCGCCAAAACCGCGGCCGCCATCGTCGAGACCCTCTAACCTGCCAAAAAGGGACAGGTTTATTTTGGCAGGTTTTATCTGGGCAAACGCCGAAGATCGCAAGACCAGCCACGCCAACCAACTGCAAAGGAAGCAACCATGAAGGCACTCGTCATCAACGGCCCCAACCTCAACATGCTCGGCATTCGCGAGCCGGGCATCTACGGAAGCGATAACTACGACCGTTTGGTCCAGATCTGCCAGGAGACAGGCGCCACGCAGGGCTTTAACGAGGTCGAGGTCTTCCAATCCAACCACGAGGGCAGCATCGTCGACAAGATCCAGGAGGCCTACGGCAAGGTCGACGGCATCGTCATCAACCCGGCGGCCTACACGCACACGAGCGTCGCGATCCTCGATGCCCTCAAGGCCGTCGCCATCCCTGCCGTCGAGGTCCACATCAGCGCCGTCGAGACCCGCGAGGACTTCCGCCAGGTAAGCTACGCCCGCCTGGCCTGCTTCGCCACCATCACCGGCGAAGGCCTGCAGGGGTATGCCCACGCGTTGGAGCTGCTGAAAGAGCGTCTCGAAAAGTAGCCTCGCGAGCAAATCCATCAACGCGATTCATACGCTAATAATGCCAGTGCCGCCAGCAGCAACCTCGCTACTGGCGGCATTTTATTACTGGCATATAATCATTGCAGTCACACAACGTCTGGAGACGCACATGCTGAGCATTCACCTGGGGGATTACCCCGGTTCCATCTACGATACCGAAACCTATTTTAGGAACTCATACTTGGACTCATGGTTCGAAGACCCTATGGCCGCACAGATTATTAAAAGCGTGGACGGATCAGAGCTCATCGGTCCCCACAACATCGTAAGCAAGCAGCTGGGCTCAATCACCCCACTCGAACTGTCCGGCGGCGTTAAGACGCTGCTGCTGGTGCGCAATCTCCCAAACATGGTGTTCAATGCATCCACTTGCGGAGATAACTGCGCTCGCTGGCTGCTCAAAATTGGCAAAGAGCAGGATGTGCTGGTGACCCTTTACCACATCATGAAGTTCCCCTGGAAGAACTTTGAAATCCGCATTGAAAACGATGACCGCATCGTCAGAAACATGCAGGAGTTTGTCGGCGCCACGAATGACTTTTTGGATGTTGATGAGTAATGAAGGGAACGCATACCGTTGTCGTAGAGCGTGCAAAGGTCAAATACACACTCACCTTTAAACGCAACATTTCCTTCATTCGCGGCAACAGCGGCACGGGCAAAACGACGCTTATCTCGATGATTCGCGACTACAACGACCGAGGACCGGAAAGCGGCGTTACACTCAGCTGCGACGTGCCCTGCGAAACGCTTTCCGGCAGACGTTGGAAGCGCGAGCTTTCGATTATCGAGGACTCAATAATCTTTTTAGATGAGGGCAACGAATTTATCTACTCAAAAGACTTCGCAAAAGCCGTTAACGGGTCGTCCAACTATTTTGTTCTGATATCTCGTCGAGACGCCAGCGAGCTCCCCTACAGTGTCGACGAAATCCTAAAGCTGGTAAACACCACGAGTAAAACAATCAATGGTCGAAAGAGCGATAAACGCTTCTACTCGGTAACAAAACCGATATACAGCCACACAGCAAACATGCTTTACCAGGACCTAAATGTTGGATTCGAGGCACCCGACGCCGTAGTTGTTGAGGATAGCAAATCTGGCTATCAATTCTACGACGCTCTTTGCAACCGACTCGGGATCCCCTGCTATACCGCCACCGGCGTTGCGAATCTAAAACGTACGATTCACGAATGTCCCGAGCAAAACATCCTTGCTATTGGAGACGGAGCAGCATTTGGTCCCTACATCGAAAAGGTGCTCGGACAGCGCGTTTACAAGAACGTACGCTTGTTCCTCCCCGAATCATTCGAGTGGACACTCCTGCAATCTGGCCTCATTCCCAGTAACGATATCTTAAAAATCCTCGAGGATCCCTCAAGCTATATCGAAAGCCGCGACTACATGAGCTGGGAGCGGTTCTTCACCGACGTATTGATCAAGTACTCGGCAGACACTCGCTACGTCTACAGAAAGGCACGGCTCAACGAGCAGTACCTAAAGCCGCAGGCGATGGATGCAGTTGCAAGCGTCTTGCCCGAGTGTCTGAAGGCATAATGGCAGTGGGGAGGACCAACTTGGTCCTCCCCACTTTTAATTACGCCTTCCTGATCACGTATGCCAGGCTGATATCGCAGGCGCAACGCACGATTGATGCAAAGAGCCACGATGTTGGCAGCGTCATAAGTAGAGGCATGGTCTGCCAGGGGATAAACCAATCGACCGCGTGGATTGCAAAGATCGCCAGACTGGCTTGTCCGCAAAACACGAGTCCTCGCTCAAAGGACCCCAAAACCGGCACGTCTTTCAACTTCTCCAACGCCATCGAAACCCAACAGACGCAGTAGCTACCCGCAACAGCAGCAACCGTCGCAACAACAAATCCATCCACGCGGCGGCTCGAAAGCTCAAGCCCACTCAGCGCGGCAAGGACGAGCCAAGCAACACCGGCTCCAATAAACAGCAGAGGCTTGCTCACGCTCGGCTCCAGCCCCCTTTGGCGCGCCGTATAACCAATCCACATCAGCAAGACGATATAGCAGCTCAAATCCAAATCGAGCGGCAGGTAAGCACCAAAATAGCGAGACACGCTCAAACCGCAAAAGGCAATCGCGGCACAGACAACGCCCTGCCAAACAACCCCAATCCTGCGGCGATCAAACAGCCGCACGAGCGCATTAAACAGCAGGCGCGACGTAAACAGCGCCGCCAAAAACCATGCCATGCCAACGGCGGTAACGCCAAACCCAGGCACATCAACGCCCGAGGCAAACACAAGCGTCTTAAGCCCCGCAACCAGCGTACCGCTTGTCAAAGGAGCGCCGCTCATTAAGAACGTCGGCACCTGCCACGCCAGTGCAAGAACCACATACGGCACCAGCAGGCGCGACACCGAACCACTCAGCAGCTCGCGCCACGGCTTCGGCCTAAACGTATACCCGGCAAGAATAAAGAACACCGGCATGTGAAACGAGAAGATCGTGTGCCGCAAGGGAGAGGGATTTGGAACGGTGTGCCCCACAATGACCAGAATAATTGCGATCCCCTTTGCAATATCAATCCAGTCGAGCCTTTTGCTTCCCATTGCGAACCCTTCAAAACCGCAGCACACAAGATGAAAAAAGCCCAGACCACCTAGCGGTCCGGGCTTAATAAACGATGGTGCTCCATGGCGGATTCGAACCGTCGACCTTGGGATTAGAAGTCCCCTGCTCTATCCAACTGAGCTAATGGAGCAAATAACCGCACGCCCAAGCAAGCGCAAGCCTGTCAGGCGCAAGTAATTATAACCTAGTTGAACTGCTCGCGATACGCCTTGCAGACCTCATCGACCGGGCCGTCCATGCGAAGGTCACCCTTCTCGATCCAAACGGCACGCTGGCAGATGCGCTCAACCTGCTCCATGGAGTGCGAAACGAACAGAACCGTCACGTCACCGCTCTGGATAAAGTGCTGGATGCGGGCCTCGCACTTCTGCTGGAAGAACACATCACCGACGGACAGCGTCTCGTCAACGATCAGAATATCGGGCTCGGTAATCGTCGCGATTGCAAAGGCGATACGCGCCACCATGCCCGAGGAGAAGTTCTTAAGCGGCATATCGACAAAGTTCTGCAGCTCAGCGAACTCGATAATGCCGTCAAAGTTGGCGTCGATGAACTCCTTGGTATAGCCGAGCAGGGCGCCGTTCAGATAGATGTTCTCGCGGGCCGTCAGCTCAGGATCAAAGCCGGCGCCGAGCTCAATCAGCGGTGCGATGTTGCCATGGACCTTAACGCTGCCCTCGCTAGGCTCAAGCACGCCAGCGATAATCTTGAGCATAGTAGACTTACCGGAACCATTGGTGCCGACCAGACCCACGACCTCGCCGCGATGAATATCGAACGAGATGTGCTTAAGTGCCCTAAACTCCTCAAAGAACAGCTCGTGCTTGGCAAGCTTAATGAAGTACTCCTTGAGGTTGGTCAGCGACTCGGACGCCATGTTAAAGATCATGGTGACGTCGTCGACCTCGACAGCCAGAGGCTGCTCGCTGTAATCAACAACAGATTCAGTCATCACAGCACTCCTTAGATGTAGAGGATGAACTTGCGCTCGGACTTATGGAACACGGTGTAGCCAATAACAAGCGCAAGGACCGCCCAAGCGACGCACATACCAAACGTCAAAAGCGAGGGCGTGGTCTGGAACAGGAAGATATCACGCATAAACTGCAGGTAGTTATACATGGGGTTCGCATACATCAAGATACGCACGAGATGCGGCATTTGCGCAATATAGTCAGTCGTCCAGAAGATGGGCGTAATGTAAGTCCACGCCGTAATGACGACGCTCCATAGATGCATAACGTCGCGGAAAAAGACCGTAAGAGCAGAGAGCATCATGCCCAGGCCCATGCAGAAGCACATAAGCAGCAGCAGGCAAACCGGCAGCAGAATGAGGTGCCAAGAAGGCATAACACGGAACCACAGCATGACGATGGCGACGGCGACCAGCGAGAAGGCAAAGTTGACCAGCGAGAAGAGCACCTTCTGCACCGGGAAGACCCAGCGGTGCACCTTAACCTTCTTGAGCAGAGGGGCAGCGCCCACGATAGACGTCAGGGCCTGGTTCGTAGACTCGGACATGACGGCAAAGGTAATGTTACCCACGATCAAGTACAGCGGGTACATCTCGGGCGTCATTGAGCCATTGCGGCCCTGGCCAAAAATCGTCGAGAACACGATGGCCATGACGATCATCATCAGCAACGGATTGAGCACCGACCATGCGACACCCAGAACGCTACGGCGATACTTGATCTTAAAATCCTTGGTAACCAGCTGACGAAGGATAAACGCATCCTTCTCAAATTCGTTCTTAGCAAACGTCGCAGGCAGACTGCGAGTTTCTTGTTGCTTTGTCTGATCCGACACGGATGCAACTCCTTTACTCGTAATCGTTGACAAACGAACAGTATAGACCCGACGGCCATGCAAACGATTCGCGCAACAAAACTGGAGAACTAACCCACATCTTAGGATGCCAAGCCCAAACGGCTATACTTTCAAGGATTGAAAGTATAAGGAGCATTGAGTGAATTCTGAATCCATCGCCGTCATCATCCCTTGCTACAACGAAGCCCTCACGATCGGCAAAGTCATCGACGACTTTCACCGCGAGCTTCCGCAAGCGACGGTCTATGTCTATGACAACAACTCGTCGGACGATACTTCACGCATCGCCACCGAGCACGGCGCCACGGTCCGCTTTGAGCCCCGTCAGGGAAAGGGCAACGTGTGCCGCCAGATGTTTCGCGATATCGACGCCGATTGCTACCTGATGGTCGACGGCGACGACACCTATCCCGCCGAGGCTGCCAAAGCCCTCTGCGAGCCCATCCTTAACGGCACGGCCGACATGACCGTAGGCGACCGCCTTTCCAACGGCACCTACGCCGAGGAGAACAAGCGTGCCTTCCACGGCTTTGGCAACAATCTGGTCCGCGCCATGATCAAGTGGATCTATGGCTACAGCTTCGATGACGTCATGACCGGCTACCGCGCCATGAGCCGCCCGTTCGTCAAAACCTTCCCCGTGCTTTCCGAGGGCTTCCAGATCGAAACCGAGCTCTCGATCCACGCCGTCGACCACCGCTGGCGCATCAAAGATGTGCCCATCGAGTACCGCGACCGTCCGGAAGGCTCCGAGTCCAAGCTCAATACCGTGAGCGACGGCATTAAAGTCGTCGCGATGATCGGCACGCTGTTCAAGGACTACCGCCCGCTGAAGTTCTTCAGCCTCGTAGCGCTTCTGTTTGCGGTGATCGGCCTCGCCCTGAGCATGCCCATCGTTGTCGAGTATTTCCACACCGGCCTCGTTCCGCGCTTCCCCACCGCCATGCTCGCCGCGTCGTTTATGTTCCTGTGCGGTCTGAGCCTTGCAACCGGATTCGTCCTCGATTCCGTGGCAAAGGTCGAAAAAAAGCAGTGGGAGGTCAACGTGTACAGCAAATACGCCTACGACGACCAGCTCGGCCACCCCACTTCCAAGCCAAGCGAGAGGTAAACCACTATGCCGCTCGTCTCCATCGTCGTGCCGTGCTACAACGAGCAGGAATCACTTCCGATCTTTCTCAAAGAGCTCGATGGCGTCGTTCGCATCATGACCCAGCAAGACCCCGGCATCTCCTTTGAGACAGTCCTCATCGACGATGGCTCGGCAGACAAAACGCTCGCCGTCATGAAAGCAGAAGCCGCGGCGGCGCATCCATACGCCATCCGCTGGCACTCTTTCTCGCGCAACTTTGGCAAGGAGGCGGCACTACTCGCCGGACTCCAGCACGCAAAGGGCGACCATGTCGCCACCATGGATGCCGACATGCAGGACCCGCCCTCGCTCCTGCCGCAGATGTACGAGATCTTACAAACCGAAGACTACGACAACGTCGCCACACGCAGGACCACCCGCAAAGGCGAGCCTCCCATCAGGTCGTTCTGTGCCCGTATGTTCTACAAGATCATTAACCGCATTTCCAAGGCCGACATCGTCGACGGAGCACGCGATTTTAGGCTCATGAAGCGACCTATGGTCAACGCCATCATCTCCATGGGCGAATATAACCGATTCTCCAAGGGCATTTACGGCTGGGTCGGCTTCAAGACCAAATGGCTCCCCTACGTAAACGTCAACCGCGTGGCCGGCGAGACCAAATGGAGCTTTTGGTCGCTGCTCCTCTATTCCATCGACGGCATCGTCGCGTTTTCCACGGCGCCGCTCTCCCTCGCCGCCCTCACGGGTATCGTTTTCTGTCTCATTGCCATCCTGGGATTCATCGTCATCCTGGTCAAGACGCTTGTTTGGGGTGACCCCGTCGGCGGATGGCCGTCCCTCGCCTGCCTCATAACGCTGTTTGGCGGCATGCAGCTTCTGTGCTTAGGAATCATCGGTGAATACTTGGCAAAAGCCTACTTGGAAACCAAACGACGTCCCATCTATATCATTCGAGAATCCAACGAGGAATCTGATGACACGACCCAATAACAGCACACTCAAGAATGTGGCGCTCTACGCCGCCTGCTTCGCGTTTTCCGTCGCACTTTTTATCGCACTTGCAGCGGCGGGGCATGTCTACCCCTTTGGCGACAACTCGTTTCTCACCAACGATCTCAAATACCAATACATCGACTTCTTTGCGTGGTTTCGCCGCGTCCTTTTAGGCGAGACAAACCTTCGTTATTCCTTCTCGCAGGGACTCGGCATGAACACATGGGGGCTCTATAGCTACTACCTCGCCAGCCCCTTCAACCTGCTCTGTGTGCTGTTTCCCGCAGACAAGCTGACGCTCTTCGTATTTGCCATAACCGCGCTCAAACTGGGCTGCATCCACATCAGCAGCGCTTGGTATGTGCAAAAGCGCTTTAACCTGTCCAAGCCCGCAGCATTCCTGCTTTCCCTCTCATTTACGTTTTGCAGTTGGACCATAAGTAATTTGTGTAATCCGCTCTGGATTGATTGCCTTATCCTGCTACCCATCTGCGCCTTCGGATGCTACGAGCTCATTCGCAAACAAAAAATGATACGCCTCGTTATTGCGATTGCTCTCAATGTCATGTTCTGTTGGTATACGGCCTATATCAGCATCCTGTTCCTCAGCATCTTCGTACTGGTTGAGTTTGTCGATTACGTCGCTGCAGAAGGATATAGCTGGATGCTCACGCTCGACCGAGTCCTACGATTTGCAGGGGCTATGCTGCTTGGGTTGCTCCTGTCCGCCTGGACCTTTTTGCCGACCATCCTTGCCATGGCAAAAGGCGGCCCCGTGCTGGCACTTGGACCTTTGCTTAAAACAGGCCTCAAATCGCTCATCAGGGGCTTCATCCCCGGCATGTGGGTGAATAACGGGAATACGCCGCAGTTCTATTGCGGCGTCATCATGATGTTACTTGCAATAAGCCTACTGTTTAACCGCAAGGTTTCGACCAGGATACGCATCGCAACGTTCGTCGTCACAGCCGTCCTGATCGCTAGCTCCGTTTTGAGCCCGCTCGAGTACATCTGGTGCGGCATGCGCGTTCCCAACGGGTTCTATTCGCGCACAGCCTTTTTGCTGGGCTTCTTTACGATGTGGGCCGCAGGCTATTCGTTGCAGGTGTTCGAGGGCCAGCCCAAATTTCGTCATGCCTATCGACCCGCCGTCGTATTACCAATCCTGACAATCACCGCAATTGATTTGTTTATCAACGCCCATGTGATGTGGAACCAACTGTACGCAGGCTATTCCGAAGATGCCAACTGCACCTATGTGACTACCGCAACCAACACGATCACAACCATTCAAGCCCAGGATCCTGCGTCATTCTACCGTATCGATCGAACGACCACGCGCGCCGATAGCGCTGCCCTCAACGAGGGCTTAGCGCTTGGGTACAACCAGCTGTCGTCCTACTCATCCGCAAATAACCCGCAGGCCATCGCACTGCTCAACTCCCTTGGATACAGCAGCATTGGCGAATTCTCAACCCGTTATGCGGAGCCCATTCTCGCCGTCGATGCCCTACTGGGAGTCAAGTATGCCATTCCCGAGAACGCGCCTGCGGGATACGTTTCGGCCAAGACGAATCAGGCCGACTCTACAAGCGCGGTGTACGAGAACCCCTATGCGCTCAGCATTGGCGTCGCAGCCTCAAGCGATATCCAAAACAGCACGCTGAAGAGCGAGAACCCCTTCGAAAAGCAGAACGACCTCTACAGCAAAATCCTAGGCCGCGAGGTCGAGCTCTATACCAAGATCGAGGCCACGAGCACGGAGAATAGCGATAGCTTAAAGCAATGGAGCGTTACTCTTCCGGCAAGCTCCATCGGGTATCTCTACATCAACAAAGATACGACTGCCGGCAGTTATTGGCCCGTCACCCTTACCATCGACCAGCGAACGATCGAAAACGAGGCCTGGAGATTCGACAATAATATCCGCCAGATTGCGGATGCATCGGACGCCCCGAGCCAGCATACGGTGTCAATCGGAGTCGCAGAGGGCTATACAGACATGCCCCAAGACAATGAGCCGGTCTTTTACGCCCTCAATCTGGACGTTTTCGAGCAGATTATTAACTCGCTTAAGACGAGCGAATTTGTTCCGACGGTTTTTGAGGACGGAAGGATCGAAGGCGAGTATACCGCCAAGGATGACGGCAACCTGCTGCTGAGCGTTCCGTACGATGAGGGCTGGAACGTAACGGTAAACGGAACCGCCGCAGAACTAACGCCCGCCGCCGATAAGGGTTTGTCGTCCCTGAACATACAGAAAGGCGCGAATAGGGTCGTGATGACCTACAAGACTCCGGGTGCCCTTGCGGGACTTGCAGTGAGTCTGGCGACCGCAGCCGCCCTTATTGCAGCGGGACTATACGCCAGGCATAAGAAAAGCCGCCGTTAACAAGCGGCGGCTTTTTCTCTCGAAAAGTTAATAGCGGCTAGAGCGTCTTGAGGTACTCCCCCAGTTCTTCCTCCCAGTCGGGCATGTTGAACCCGACCGACTCGAGCTTGGACAGGTCGAGCGCGGAGTGGACCGGGCGCGGGGCGACGGGGCCCGCGGCGTTCGCGTAGTAGTCCGCGGTCGACACCGGCGCGACCCTGTCGCCGTTGCCGTTGGCTGCCTCGAAGACGGCGCGGGCGATGTCGGCCCAGGACCTGACGGCGCCGGATCCGGTGCAGTCGTAGGTGCCGTAGGGGGCGTGCGAGCCCAGCACGTGGAAGATGGCCTCGGCCATGTCGCGCGTGAAGGTCAGGCGCCCCAGCTGGTCGTCGACCACGGTGACCTGCTCGAGCCCGTCCTCGGGGTCGGCGACGCGGTCGGACAGCCCCTTCATGGTCTTCACGAAGTTGTGGCCCTCGCCGATGACCCAGCTGGAGCGCATGATGTAGTGGCGCGGGCACCCTGCCACGGCGATGTCGCCGGCGGCCTTGGTCTGGCCGTAGACGGACAGCGGGCTGAGGGGCTCCTCCTCCGTGTGGACCTCGGCCGTGCCGTCGAAGACGTAGTCGGACGACACGTGGACCAGGGTGATCCCGTGCCCGGCGCAGGTGCGGGCGAGCAGGGCCGGGCCGGTCGCGTTGGCCTTCCAGGCGGTCACGCGTCCCTCGGGGGTCTCGGCCCTGTCGACCGCCGTGTAGGCGCCGCAGTTGATCACGGTGCCGTAGAGCGACCAGTCGTACTGCGCGTAGGCCGCCGGGTCGGACATGTCGAAGGTGTCGATGTCGCAGAAGTCGAAGTCCTTGGCGACCCCGCGCTCCTCCGCCAGCGCGCGCACCGCATGGCCCAGCTGGCCGTTGCATCCGGTGACGAGGGTGCGCTTCGGCGCCATGGGTACGACGTCCTTGAGCATCGGGTGGTTGAGGTCGGCCTCGGAGACGGTGGCCTGGTCCAGCGGGATCGGCCACTCGATGGCGAGCTCGGGGTCGGCGAGGTTCACGAAGGTGTAGGTCCTCTTGAGCTCCAGCGACCAGTGGGCGTCCACCAGGTAGGTGTAGGCGGTGCCGTCCTCCAGGGCCTGGAAGGAGTTGCCAACGCCGCGCGGGACGTAGATGGCCTTGGAGGGGTCCAGGACGGTCGTGAACACCTTGCCGAAGGTGGCGCTGCCCTCGCGCAGGTCCACCCAGGCGCCGAAGACCGAGCCGCGGGCCACGGAGATGAACTTGTCCCAGGGCTCCGCGTGGATGCCGCGGGTGACGCCGCGGCTGTCGTTGTAGGAGATGTTGTTCTGGACGACCCTGAGGTCGGGGATGCCCAGGGCGGTCATCTTGGCGCGCTGCCAGTTCTCCTTGAACCAGCCGCGCGAGTCGCCGTGGACGGCCAGGTCGACGACCTTGAGGCCCCCGATGCCGGTCTCGGCGACGGAGAGGTCCTTCTCGAATGCGATGTCTGCCATATGGGAAAAGCTCCTATCGAAGAGGTTCAGGTTGCGGGCGCCCGCGCGGGGACGCAGGATCATCCCCATGCCCTGCGGCCCCGCGCGGGCGCCCCGCGGTGCGGTTCGCCGGGGTTCTGCCTACTGCCCCTGGGCGCGGTAGCGGGCCTCGGTGGCCTCCTTGGCCGGGCGCCACCAGGACTCGTTCTCCACGTACCAGTCGATGGTGGCCTTCAGGCCCTCGGCGAAGTCGGTGTGCGCCGGCCTCCAGGCGAGCTCGCGCTGGAGCTTGGTGGAGTCGATGGCGTAGCGGCGGTCGTGGCCGGGGCGGTCGGCGACCCAGTCGAAGTCCTCGGGGTCGCGTCCCATCGCCTCCAGGATCATGCGCAGGACCGTGATGTTGTTCTTCTCGCCGTCGGCGCCGATGAGGTAGGTCTCCCCCATCTCGCCCTTCGTGAGGATGTCCCAGACGGCCGAGGAGTGGTCCTCGGTGTGGATCCAGTCGCGGACGTTCTCGCCCTTTCCGTAGAGCTTGGGGCGCACGCCGTCGATTATGTTGGTGATCTGACGCGGGATGAACTTCTCCACGTGCTGGTAGGGGCCGTAGTTGTTGGAGCAGTTGGAGATCGTGGTGCGAAGCCCGTAGGTGCGGGCCCAGGCGCGCACGAGCATGTCGGAGGAAGCCTTGGTGCTCGAGTACGGCGAGGACGGGTGGTACGGCGTCTCCTCGGTGAACTTCGCCGGGTCGTCGAGCGCGAGGTCGCCGTAGACCTCGTCGGTGGAGACGTGGTGGTAGCGGATGCCGTACTTCCTCACGGCCTCCAGCAGGCGGAAGGTGCCCTCCACGTTGGTGCGCAGGAACGGCTCGGGGTCGGCGATGGAGTTGTCGTTGTGGGACTCCGCGGCGTAGTGCACGATGGCGTCGTGGCCTGGGACGATGCGGTCCAAAAGCTCGGCGTCGCAGATGTCGCCCACGACGAGCTCCACGCGGTCCGCGGGCAGCCCGGCGATGTTCTCGGGGTTGCCGGCGTAGGTCAGCTTGTCCAGGACGGTGACGTGTACCTCGGGGTGGTTCTTCACCACGTAGTGCACGAAGTTGCTGCCGATGAAGCCGCAGCCGCCCGTGACGATGATGTTCTTAGGTTCAAAAATCTCAGACATGAAAATCCAATCTGAAGCAAGTACAGCTTCTTTAGTATGCCGCAGGAAGTGACGCCGCGACACTATTCAACAAAACTATCGGACATTTCGGCATGCGATAAGAGCCATAACCTTCGCAGAATTACTTCCCCCACAAAAAGCTTCCGGAATGCTGTCTTTGTCATACCGGAAGACCGAATTCCCAGTTTTATCGCGTAAGTACTTATAGAAGAAGTCCTCCCAGCTTTTAAACTTCTCACTGTCTGCAAACGCTTCCGGCTCTTGCAAAACCGCTTTGGCATCTAACCCTGAAATTACGCCGGAGCTCAGCAGAAGCCACTCAAACGACTCGGGAAGACAAACCGTAACAGCATCGCGGTGAATGTCTTGCAGCTTAAGGACACGGTCCGCATAGCACCCAAATGCCGCTCCGTCCACAACAACAAACACGCGATCGTCGAGATGCTGATCCAACCAGCCCAAAATCGCGCTGTTCGTCATGGCAGAAGCACAGGAAAGCTCACTGTCAGCGAAATGCCGTTCAAAGAACTGGAAACCAGACTTACTGTCCTCGCATAGAAGGATAGAAAAGTCCTGTTTTGGCGCCGACCGGGAAATAGCATAACGATGATTCCCACGATCTTGATAAACAGGGACGAAAGAATGGTATTTTCCGCTCGTCTTAATCTTGTAAATCTCATCCACGCTATACGGAAGATTAGGGAAATCAGCCCTTGAGATCAGCACGAAATAATTCGAGGAATACAGCACATGATGGGCAAACTCATCAGAATGAATCTCTTTTAAGCCCTCATCGACAAATACAATCGAGTCATGAACGGACGAAAGCTGGTTTCGCCAATCATAATCGGTCAGGGCGACACAGGGACAATCGCATTGCAAGGAAACACCCGACTGCTCGCCCGTTCGTATGTAGTCTGCGACCATGTCAAACAGTGTCGTCTTACCCGTGCCGCTATCGCCACGCACAATAGTGATGTTCCGCTTGATGGTAAATGTGTACTTGGTTCCCCTGCGGCGGGAAATCTTAACGAAATGCGAACCGTTCATAAGCAGCACCTACAGATACGGAATCGACTCGTGAATCAATTCGGCCATGTTGTGAACGATTCGGCCGCTATTCACGACTTTAATTTTAAAATCCTCGCGGCCAAAGTCCATCACATGATAGAGATTCACAACGAGCTTGCGGTCTTTCGCCATATCGAGAATCCACTTGGCACAGTTATCACCACAGGTAGAAGCGTTAAAAATATGCTTACGATCAAATCTCATAAGCAGCAGCGTTTTCACGCCACCAGAAAGCTGGAGCGGGGAAATGGACCCAAGCACAGGGCTTTCGATGAGGTTTTCGGAGACAACATCCGATCGATCGACATCTTTAATTATCGAGACTGCATAGGGATCCGTAATCCAAGAAGACCGGTAAGAGTTTTTGAAATATGTCGCTGTGTTGTAAATCGCTTCTGGCATATCGCCAAAGTAGACGCTTAACACATCCACTCCTAATCATATTGTCTTTATGGTCAACGTAATCATAACGAAAAGGGCCACCAGATAAACGGTGGCCCCTAAAAGAAAACAAGCCGGCGCTAATACTCGCGCGGGCTGTTGACGATCTCGCCGGCGGCGACCTTCTTCAGGTGCCGGCCGTAGACCGACTTGCCGTAGGCCTTGGCTGCCTCCTCCAGCTCGGCGGTCGTGATCCAGCCGTTCTCCCAGGCGATCTCCTCGGGCACGGACACGGGCAGGTCCTGGGAGTGCTCCACGGCGCGGACGAACTCAGCGGCCTCGTGCAGGCTCTCCATGGTGCCGGTGTCCAGCCACGCGTACCCGCGGCCGAGGGTCACGACGGATAGCGTCCCCTCCTCCAGGTACATCTGGTTGAGCGTGGTGATCTCCAGCTCGCCGCGCGCGGAGGGCTCCACCCTATGCGCCTTGGCGGCCACGTCGCCCGGGTAGAAGTAGAGTCCGGTGACGGCGTAGGAGCTCTTGGGGTCGGCGGGCTTCTCCTCGATGGAGACGGCCCTCCCCTCGCGGTCGAACTCCACGACGCCGAAGCGCTCCGGGTCGTCCACGTGGTAGCCGAAGACCGTGGCCCTGCCCGACTCTGCGTTCTGGACGGCTCGCGTCAGGTGGCGCGACAGGCCGTTGCCGTAGAAGATGTTGTCGCCCAGCACCAGGGCGCACGGCTCGCCGTTAATGAACTCCTCGCCGATGGTGAAGGCCTGCGCCAGGCCGTCGGGGCTCGGCTGCTCGGCGTAGGAGAGGTTCACGCCGTAGCGCGAGCCGTCCCCGAGCAGGCGCTCGAAGTTGGGGAGGTCCGTCGGCGTGGAGATGACCAGGATGTCCCGGATGCCCGCCAGCATGAGGGTGGACAGCGGGTAGTAGATCATGGGCTTGTCGTAGACCGGCAGCAGCTGCTTGGAGGTCACGAGCGTGAGCGGGTACAGGCGCGTGCCGGACCCGCCGGCGAGGATGATGCCTTTCATATATTCCGTCCTCTACAATCGAAAATAGTTATAAATCGAGCGGTTAGTAAGAGTTTGATATTCTATTAAGTTAATCCTTCTCAATATTAACGAAAGAAGCAATTGATGAACAACCGCAAGGACACAACCCGTAGAGACGACATAACGAACGTGAGGGCCCTTGCAATATTCCTTGTAGTCCTAGGCCACAGCATTATTCTGTATTCAAGTGCGTGGGGATATTATCCAACTGAACAAAAATCAATTCTGTTGGATAATCTCAAATTCTTAATAAACGGAATCCAGATGCCCTTGTTCTTTTCGTTATCTGGCTTTTGTTTTTTATGGAGCTGGAATCGATCAAGCGATTTTATAAGTCAGATCATTAAAAAAGCTCAACGCTTAATTATCCCCTATATCATGATTGGAATATGTTGGCTCTTCCCCATCAGGATGCTCGTTAAGTATCCCTATTACAATGGCCAAACTATATCGCACATCATCTTTAAATCAATTCTGTTGGGCGAAGACAACGGTCACCTTTGGTTTCTCCCGACTCTTTTTTTCATTACAGCAACCACGTCGTGCATCTTTCAAATACTCGAAAAGAGCCCTCTAACAAGTTTTAAGGTTCCGATAGTTTTCGGCGCTTCAATTTATCTTTACCATTTTGGAATACCATCAGCGAACAGGTATATCAATTTGGCAGAAGCAAATGCGATATGGTTTGCGCTTGGCCTAACAATCCACTACTTGGAAGCAAACAAATGGTTCGAGAGTTATAAAAGGCGTAAAAGCCTATCAATAGTCCTAATACTATTATTCCTTGTAAACTTACTAAAACAAGTTGTGCCCCCCATTGCTTCCACCGCCCTTACATGCATGGCGGTTGCATCAATTAATTGCGTCATCCCCCAAAAGGCAAACCTACTAACCGAAAAGATTAGCAAAAAAAGTATGGGAATATATCTTTTTCATTCTCCACTGGTTTACATTTCTTTTACCTACTGGCCCAACATAGCCCCAATGGCGATGGCAGCAATTAACCTGATTGGATTTGGATCAGTCGCCTATATGTTGACGAATCTAATTCGAGTCACAAATATGGGTTGGATAATCGGGGAAACGCCAAAGGCATCACACGATAAGAAACAGGGAAAGCAATAGCCAAGGAATACAGCTAATTAAACTGTTTCTTCCATTTATCGATGCTCGTCCAGGGAAGATTAATCTCAGTTTTAACGGGATGGTTTATCCAATCAGCTATTTTAAGGAGATAGCCGTCCTCGCGTTCAAGAACGGGAAGCCCCGTATCCTCACCGATCTGACGGGCTCGATTATCAATTGCAATGATTAGGGAGCGATGTCCTCCATTTAAACAGCGAATGCCCGCATGGAGACGCGTCCCCACATAATCAAATTCCTCGGTTTCAATTACACGATTAAGGTCTTCGATATTGGGGCCAATAACATTAAATTGCGTCAGATCGGCTATTTGATCAAGACATCAATCAACATCATGGCTTCCTTGAACCCAGATCGTTACCTTTTCGTATTCCGACGACAGCAATTCCAGCATCTTACGGTCACGTTCCGCATCGAAACAATAATCGGTAATTGACGTAACAACGTTTTTAGAACGCTTAGAGGAAATCTCAAGTTGCTTAGATGGGGTTAACGACCACATGGTCGGACATGCGGTATTAAGAACATTCTCTATGCCAATAGAGTTAAGCCTCTTCTTAGTCATTTCATCTCGAACACTATGAAGATATTCATCGGATAGCAAGGTTTTATAAAACTTCTTTGTATAGGCGTCGATCGCATCGTCCACCCCAATGTCAGACATGCCCACGCCGAACAAAACAACGTTTCTATTATTGCCCAACCGCTTGGCAAGCGCCCATTGCTGCTGATCAGCCATATGCGTATACAGAATATTTGTGCCGCACAACAGCTTTACGTGTTCAGGATACATTTCAAGCTCTTTGGAATAATAGTGCGTTGCCACATGGGGCAACGCAGCACCAAAGATTTGATCCGCGATACAGCCACAGGCATCCATGATCACATGGTCACCAGAGTTCTCGCTTCCCATAGCCGTATCCAAAAGGAGATAGCGTTCCTGCTTAACACCATCGGATTTTTCATCGTGCCTGCGTGATGTCGCAGAGGCTTTAAGTAGCTGAGTCCATTGGTTAAAGCGCGCCATTAGTTTCTCCGAAATAAACGTTTGAGTAGAGCAACGTGACCGCCAACGACACCCGTCGATGCAGAAGGCTGACACGGTTCACAATATTCATCAGATAGGTTAAAAACGGCAGACACGCTGCATGCGCCACTTTCAACCGAACGAACAACAGGATGAGCGTTGCGAGAAGGCGAAAGACAGACAAGTTGGCTTAGCTCGGCGACGCAAAGCGGATTTTTGCCGTCTTCCGCAAAAGAGTATATATGAATGCGAAGATAGGCCTCTTCATCATCATTTAAAAACAGCGGAACATGCCCCGCAAAATGGCCGTCCCTAGATTCAAGACTAATCCAGCGAATATCAGACTGATCAAGGGCGCGCCAAACAACTGCGCGAACATCCGCAGGCATCAAAGACGACTCAAAACGCACAGTCAAATCAACAGAAGAAGCTTGGATAAGCGTTTGAGACATGGCAGACGATAGCAATCGAGCATCAGCAAGACGATCGCTGAGCAAGAAGACCTTACTTTGTTCTTCAGTTTTTGGCACATTCCCGAAGGCGGACTTCCCGCTAGCCAAGGATGGCTCTTCATTCAGATAACGCGTAAAGGCCTCGAAGAACATTTCATTTTCACGCTTAATCGACGTACAGCTAAATCTATTAGGCGAATCGCATTTTGAGCCTGAAAGAGCCTCAAGAATAGAAGAAGCAATGCCACAAGCAGAGGGCTCAGCGAGGTGGATGGTGCCCTCCGGAAAGTCGAGTAGGTTATTCTCACGGTTTATTTCAATTACCGAGAGCTTCGATGCAAGCATTTCGAAAGGCAGGCGAGAGGGATTAGTCACGCTCAACGATACGCCGGCAACACACTTGGCATAAAGCGAGGCGCATTCATCAGCAGTCAAGATGCCGAGGCCGCGTACGCGTGGATCATGAATGGGAGGCATTGCGTCTTCGCCGTATAAATAAACGACAACTGCATCGTCGAGCTTGAGAAGCAATTTAATTGCATCAAGCAACATGCCAGACAAACGTCGATCCTTATTGGATTGATAGATAGCACAGACGGCATACTCTCTGCTTAGATTTTGTTCCTGCGCAGTATATATATCGCTAACGCCAAAATCACAATATGGGACTTCATGCGAATAATAGGGTTCAACTTTTTTAGAAAGCCATCTGCCTATCGTTATGGGGTTTAGTTCATAACGATAACTTGCTTCGGCATTTAGATACATCTCCCCCATCGGATAGAACCAAGGTTCAAAATCCTGAATGAAGTAGAACTTATGGGCGCACTTCTGCATAGATGCAAAGTGCGCCGTATTCCAAGCGGTGGCGATTACTGCAAAAAAATCCTCGGGCACACTCGGTGCCACAAGAACTTCTTTAGGCGAATAATCAAACCAATCCTTTATTTCGGCCTGAACTCTATGAGCACTTTTGTATGCTTCACAGCCCGGCATAATGTAAAAGTAGTTCTCATATCCACGAGAATCTAGAAAGGAAGCCTTGCTGCAGATGGTTCGAAAGCCGCCAGAACCCTTTGCCGGCGGAGATATTATCCAGGCAATTTGTTTCATTTAAAGCACTCAAATCGCTTCGTAGTCAAAAGGATCGAACTTATATAACGCTGCGCGCTTGGGATCTCGAGAAAAGTTAACGGAGAACCATGGATCCCCCTCAGAGAATCGTTCGGACCAGTTATGCAGCAATCGTGCCTTATCCTCAAAATGCTTATGAGAGCGAGATCTACTATCAAGGGATTTGTCAACACATGCCAAATGGTAGAGACATGCCTCTGGTGTATAGATCACCTTTAACCCAGCCTGAGAAGACTTGAAGCAAATATCAACATCCGAATAGTCAAGAAGATACGACTCGTCAAAACCACCCAGACGATTAAAATGTTCGCGTGAAATAGCTAAGCAGACTCCACTCACCGCCGATACATCCCTCACGGTCAATGGCATATAGATATAGCCAGGAGAAGAGCGATGAATGCCTTGCGATAGGTTGACGATTGATTCTCCAACATAAGACAGGCCTGCCTGTTGCACAATGCCGTCAAGATCGCACGTCATTGTTCCAACAACGCCAACATCCTCTCGTTGGGAAAAACCAACGAGAGTCTTTAACCACAAGGAGTCTAGTGCCTGAATATCGTCATGAACAAAGACGAGTTGCTCGCCATGCGCGGCAAGAGCACCGGCATTTCTCCATGTAGATATATTAAACGGGTCATCAAGCGCGTGAACGATATAGCGACAACGAAGTCCAGAGATCGATTGCTGAACAGCAGCTTCCGCATCCTGCGAGCACACGAAAACAACTTCAAGATCATCAAAATCGGTGTAATTGATTGAAGATACAAGAGTCGAAAGAACCGAAGAATTGCCGCGGGTGGTAACGATTAATGAACAGGACTCAGATGAAGAAACATCATAAATAGGGCTATATCTAAAAGCACGATTATGAGAGTTGACCACAGTCGCCTTGATACCGCATCTATCAAGGTGCTCCTGAACCGCTTTTATTCCAGCAAGGGTTGCATAGGGCTTACTATCGGAATTACCCGCAGTCGAATTCTCGCTTATTCTCCAGTGATACAAGATTTTAGGAACGTGATGGATCGTCCCACCAAGTTCGGCAATCTTCAGCACCATGGCATGGTCTTGGGCGCCATCCAACTCGCTGTTAGAAAGGTCAATTCTGTCTAAACATGCCCTTTTAACAGTAAGAAGGTGGCAAATATAATTGTTGTCACGAGCCATATCAAGACTAAAATCCGGCTTAAAAGTAGGATGAGCCAAGGACCCGTCAGGCAATAGCTTATCTTCATCACAATAAAGAAGATTGATTTCAGCATTTTGATTTAAAGCACAGGCGTACTCAAACAAGATATTCGGTTCGAGAACATCATCATGATCGAAAAAGCAGAGGTAGTCTCCCTTGGCCATCTTGATTCCGACATTGGTGTTCTCAGTGATACCTAGATTGCCCTCAAGATTAGTCACTATAATTCTAGAGTCTGCAGTCACATACTCGGAGACCAAGTCGCTAAGGCCCTCGTAATCTGGCGTAGAGTTAACCAGGATGAGTTCCCAATTCGAATACGTCTGAGCAATGACAGAATCAGCCATATCCCTGAAGAAATTCAAGGGAGTCTTATATAGAGGAACGATGATTGAAAACAAGGGCTGGTATGCAAATTTTATTTGCGCTTGTACCCGCGAATCGGATCCAGTCAATCTGCGCCCAGAAAACCAGGACAAATAACGGGGTTGATCGAATGCGGACACATGGTTCCGATCGACCTCATCCAAAAGCTCCTTGAGCATATCTTTCTTTAGATTGATAAACGTATCCAGATGACCAGAAGCCCTGTGCATGCAAATGCACAGGCTATCCCCGACCTCAGGAATATGAAGCGAGAAATTTGTTAAACAAGGATTCGCATCGGCTATTAAGTTATTAAATAACAAAGATTCCCCAACAACGCAGGCTTCTTCATTAAAAGCGATAATACGATCACCCTCAAGGCAATCAGTACCCGAAAGAACACCTCTAACGATTACGCCATCAACGCAGGGAATAAAGCTCTCAATTTGGATAGAAGCGAGCGCATGCACGCCAGAACGGTCAATATTGCGAAATCGTCCACAATGCTCCGCGTGCAGCAAGCCGTTAACTTTCGACTCAATCGAAAACTTGCCAGGATTGATGCGACGCTGATAAATTATTTTATCTCCGCTAAAGAAAGAAAGAGATTGGTCGACACCAAAATCGGCAAGGACAACAATAAATTCAGTCTCTGAAAAAGGGATGATTCTTGCGGGCAGAATTTGCCCATTGGGTGATTGCGACTCCACGGCATCCGGGAAAACGGATGCGGCTTCATACAGTATATATAGTTTGCCGTCGCCACGGCAATTTAGCTTATTGTTAAATTCGGTATTAAAAACTATGCCCATATCAGCAACACTTTCCAACAACTAAAACAAACTCGCAAATCGTAGCCAAAGCAAAAGGGAATACGAGGCATATCAATATGAATCGTTTACTGTCCCCAAAGACCAAGCGGCTCTGGTTAAGAATAAACGATAGGCACGGAACCAGAAGTGGCAAAAGGTAGCGACTCTGGCAACCATTAACTGTCCCCAATCCAACGGGAGTAAAAGACACATAAAGTGCAGTTGCCACCAAAATCACCGTAAACAAAAACACAAATGAGGCCCAAAGAAATTGTGCGAGACCAATATGCTTAACGCTAATCGAATCTGCCGAAAAAAGCCCAAACAATAATAGGCAAACAGCTGGAAGTACCTGAACCAACCCACGGATTGCATTTACAGAAATCTGAGCAGCAAGCGATCCAAGGTATGCAAAGTTCAATGCATATCCAGAAGAGGTTATCGGATTTAAATAATAAGTTGAAAAATAATTGGCGAGTATTTCAGCGTAGCGCAATGGATCGGCGAGAATGAAAGCGATTTGCTGACCAGAGTTGACATCGGAGCCGCCTCGCATATCGCCAACGTTGGATCCGCTAGCCGTTGAAAACAAGAACGGAAGCGCAAAGGAGGTAAAAGCAATCAAGCCCAAAACAAACACGGCAGCATAGTAATGAACTCGTTGTTTCGAGCTAACAAAACGATTTCGCGGAACCATAAAGAAAAGACCGATTATCGGAAAATACACAGCTTTGACTGCGAGTCCTAAAAAGGTAAATAAAAATGCGAGTGATATATTGCGAACTGTAAATTCATTTAAATCACCCCATGCATACCTCAAAAAATAAGCAAAACCGAGAATGGTAAACGAAATGAGCCATGCATCATATGAGAAACACGACGCAAGAAAGATCGAGGTTGGCAGCATTCCCACAAAAGCAAATAGTCCCTTTTTCGAGGGCGTAACCTTGATTGCAATGGCAATTGCAAGACAGTAACTAAATAAATTGCAAATCCGAGCGAATTGAATCATAGAAGAAAAATCGAAATGCAGAAGGCGAGCGAGCCAAAGACCAATTGCCGAGGGAATATACCCAATGCTGCTAAGCGTATAAACGAATTCTTCATGCTTGTTAACTTGCACATGACCAGAAGCGATATCAGATCTATAGGAGCTATTCAGCTCCCTAGCATGCTCAAGAATTTCCGCTCGATCAAAATGGGAAAGAGAGGGCTCTTCATAGCCCTGCGCACGACGGACCGCTTCGTCAGTAAAGTAAATATCCGTATCAGTTTTTTGAGTTTCAAATAAATAAGATGTCGAAAGGGCATTGGAATAGTGAATTTGATCATCCCATGAAATACCCGTCGTTATCGGAGTGCTCACCACAAGGAACACACCAATTGAGAATGCAGCGATAAAGAAAGTGACGGGAAGGGCAGAGTTTCCCTTTCGAATGCCCGAGCAAGCCGTGAAAACCGAAGTTATGATTACCAGCAGGAAATAAACAACAGCATTAATGAACCCATTCACGAATGCAATCGTAGAGCAGCCAAAAACAATAAAGAATGCGATAATCAGCAGGGAAACGTAGTCGGTAGCCTTGACCCTCGCCGAAACAGAATGGAACAACGCTTTCAGAGAAAAGCCGCTTTGGAATAAATAGAGTATTGCGCAATAGAAAATTAGAAAAAAGAAAATGAGCCGCTTTTTATTCCAGTCAGCAATATTCGAGAAATGAGAAGCCGGCGAGCCAAGAACGGTGCAGCCCTCCCAGATGACCGCCACAGCAAATGCCGCAAGCAACAGGACTAATAATTGAGCGCAGCGACCAGGACAGTTGCCACGCTTTTTTTCATCATCTGAGGAAAGGAAGACACAATATGATTGCCAAATGGCAACATCTACAACGACGCAATAGAGCACTAAAACAAACAGCTGTGAGACAGAGTGGTTCACATAAAAGTGCTTCATGCACAGAAGCTCGACAATAAAGAGAAGAGCAACGAAGACGGCTTTCATTATTTGCTTTTGGTTTACGCATCGAGACAACACGGAGCTAATTCACCTTTATCCAAATCAAGCTGCAAGGGCCCTCGAAGAATCGTTCCCAGTCATCTGGATGACAAGTATGGGCACCAAGCACTGTTCACAACTGTTGAAAGTAATATAAGTAGGGAAATTCACATCCAGATGATTTATACGCCAAAGCGAAACGCATAGCCTACTTTTCCTTCTCCCTACTTAACGCAACAGCCTGAACAAGCGAGTTTAAACGCTCTTCCTGTCGAGAGAGACGAAGAGAATTGCAGAAATCACGGACCACAAGAACGGCAATAACGTAAAGGAACACGAAGTTAGAAGCCGACATGAAACCAAATAGACTCGAAAGCCACATTGCAACTTGTGGAAAAACGCCCAAAATTACAAAACTGACGCTGAATAGCAGCCAAAACAGAGAATCCAAAACTTGCATTTGGGATTTTTTTAATTTGCGCAATACAAACACGAATACCAAAACAGCGCAAACAAGAAGCAAAATACGAAGAGAGACCGGCAAATGGATCACCTAAACCACTGAACGACAAGGAGCGTAACGAAAACACGAACCATATACTGCATAGACCTAACAGGGTTAAGATAGCTCTCGCCACCTTGACGCTCGCGCATCTTAACCTGTACCTCTGAAATGGAATACCCTTGCTTCAAAAAGAGAGCGAGAGATTCTGGTTCCGGATTTAAGGTATTGTCGTAATAGTATTTCTTAAGAATATCCCGCCCAAATAGCCTAAATCCAGACGTGGGGTCACTGATTCTCTTGCCTGTCAGAATCTTTATTAGCACCGTAATCATACGCGAGCCGATCATGCGAAGCGTCTTGTCTTTGCGCACGCTTACAAACCTAGAGCCAATGACAATATCTGATCCATCAGATTGAGCCCTATCAACAAGGACCTTTATATATTCTGGACAATGCTGGCCGTCAGCATCAAACTGAACCATATAGTCATATCCATGATCAACCGCATAACGCGTAGCCGTCTGAAACCCAACGGTCAAACCACAGTTAATGGGCATATCAATGATGTCACAACCAAGATTCTTGCAGATAGCTAGCGTTCGATCTCGAGACCCATCATTGATAACAACAAAATCAAACTCAGGTGCAATTTGCCTGAGCTCGCATATCGTCTTTTCTATGCATTCCTCCTCATTATAAGCAGGAATAGCGATAAGAGTTTTGGGAGTCATATACACATAAACCGATCTCTAGTTTTTCTCATTATTATAGCGAGAGATATACAAATGGTTAAATAGACACAACGAATGGTGCACCCTTGATTATCAACTTAATCCGAACACTTCCCACATTCATCCGTACATGTACGGATGAATGTGGGAACCCGTTACCCTGAGAGCCGAACCGGTTGGCCCCGGGAGCTCGAAGGACGGCATGTCCGGAAAGAAGAAAAAGGGTTCCGAGAAGGCTACCCCGAGTGTCTACGGCAGGCTCACCAGACACGAAAGGGACACGGTCCAGAAGAAGCAGGAGCTGGACGCCCGCGCGCCTCCAGGGTGATGCTCGGCGGCGATGCGGAGGCGGCGCTAGACGCCTACAGCCTGGAGGACGTGCCCATCGGAAGACTCGAACTGACGCCGAGCCTCATCGAGAGGGCGCGCGCAGAGAGGCGCGACGCCTCGCTGGCCTAGCCTAAAGGCAAAACGGAATAGGCGGACCGACCGTCCGGCTGAGTCTGGAAAGAGATGCCAAACTGAGGGCGGAGAATGGTCACCGGACCTATCGAACACATATCCACCGTTCCTTCAACTGGGGAAACGGAATCCCCGGGGTCCATGGGGGCCGCGGGGGCGTTCGGCTAGCCGCGGGTACGGACTATCTGCGCAGCGTGTTCAGCTTAGATCGGGAATCAACCACGAATGGTACACACGGCATCGAGAGCCCCCGCAACAAACCTCGTCCTAGATTTCAAAGCTAGCAATCTTCCGAGTGTGAACTGCATGGTTACGCCATGTCTCTCTAAGCGTAGGTGCACAACTACGAGGTTTTCTCAAAAGTTTTAATTGTAACCACACGCGCCATATTAATGACATTCATTAAATACGACTTAGAGCAAAATGGGATTTGAAGCAATTGGGAAATACCTTTTGCTCGATTACCAGAATGAATACTTCTCAACCCATTATTAAATAATGTATTTGCCTTTAGATAGTTCTCAGCTCGGCGCCGATCGAACCGCTCGGCGACGATTGTATCAATCTTATCGACATCCAGTGATCGACCCTCTTTGAAAGCTGAACGTAAACACTGAGAAACAACGAACTGTTTATACAAATTGCTACGCGAAATGCTATTAACAGTCATTCTGTATCGAATGAGCGGCTCTGGAACATTTCCAATAGTGAACCCTTCCAGCTCGGCACGCAACAGCAAGTCATAATCTTCTGCTAGCGGAACAGACCGATACCCCATTTCAAATACAGACCTTCTTCCAAACCAACTCGGATGAGGTACGCAATTTCTAATCATAAGAGAACGCCTAACGCCTTCACCCGAACTTGGAATTGAATCAACGAGATATAATTGACTACCGTCTTCGTCAATGGCGTTCAAATAAGAACCCACTAGGTCAAGCTCATGTTCTTCAAGATACGACAACTGCCGTTCAATGCGCTGCGCCTCAGAAATGTCATCTGAGTCCATTCGGCAGATATACTGACCGCGTGAGACCTTGAACGCCTTTTCCAAAGATGCAGCAAGACCAAGATTGCGTTCATTTCTCACGAGGCAAATCCTGCTGTCATGAGAGCTATAGTTTTGAGCAATATCGTAAAGTGTGTTGTCATCTGGATTATCAAAAACAACAACCACCTCGATTCGATGGTAGGTCTGCTTTAAAATAGACACTAGTGCCTCAGTAAAATCTTTGGCGCTCTCCCTATAACAAGGCATGAGCACTGAAACCAACTGTGAATCTGTCAACTAAAACCTCCAACACCGCTGCGGGAGCAAACGCTAATGAAAACTACCGATAGTTTAATAGTCCTTCATGTGGCATATATTACAAGTGATTTCGCTTCTGGCGTGTCTACAGTGGTGCCTCAATACCTAAATGAGCAGTCAGAAATAAAGGACATGAATATAGCTCTATTAAATCTTACAAACTACAGGCCTAAAGATGCGAAATATCCCGTCTTCCATCAGTCATGCATAGAAAAACTTCCTGAACCGTTTTGCAATCCGTCACTCGTAATATTTCATGAGATATATAGGCCGGATCACATTAAACTAAGCCATTGGCTCAGAAGACGTGCGATCCCATACATCATCACGCCACATGGGTCTCTAACATATGTGGCGCAAGAACAGCATCATTTAGCTAAACAATTGCTTAATGTTTTCTTCTATAACGCCTTTATCCGCAATGCTGATTGTATCCATTTTCTATCGGAAAAAGAGGCGATGAGTTCAAACGGCTTTAAACATAGGAAAGCAAGCATTATTCCAAATGGTGTTAGCATCCCAAAAGCCAAAGCCTCAAACTTAGACAGCCGCATCGCGCTTTTTATTGGCCGCCTAGATATAGAGGTCAAAGGTCTTGATCTACTGATCAAAAGTTTGCCGCTAATTGCTGATGAGCTAAGAGGGCTCGGAGCTAAAATCTACATCTACGGTCCAGACGAAGATGGGTCTATGGCCAAACTGGAACTACTTATTGCCGACAATCAAGTATCCGATATTGTTTTATTAAATGGTCCAGTTAATGGTCAATCTAAAGCGGACGCTTTTCTCCAATCGCAGTTTTATATCCAACTTTCACGCACTGAAGGTTTCGCGACGTCTGTTTTGGAAGCACTAGCATATGGCCTCCCAATTATTGTTACCGAGGGAACCACATGGAAAGAAACAGCGAACAATAAAGGAATTGGAATCGGTGTAGAATCTGATCTCGAAGCCATTTCTAACGCAATTCTCACCCTGTTCAATGACGATGAACTTCGTTGTAAACTTGCAAATGCAGCTAGAAAGTATGCAATTGAACACTTTCAATGGAAGGCCATTGCCAAGCGTCAATTTATTTTATACAGGGACATTGTAAACGGGCTTTCTAACTAACCATCTTGTTCTTCCAATACGGAAAGGGACTAAATGCTGTTTTCAATTATTATCCCTGCATATAATGCGGCATCCAGTTTGCCGGAAACGCTATCATCCATCTACCAACAAACATATGATGGCTATGAAATTATTCTCATCAATGATGGATCAGCAGACGCTACTGAAAGTGTCTGCAAAGTGTTTTGTGAATCTCACAACAATACTCATTACGTTAGACAAAATAATATGGGCGTATATGAGGCCAGGCGAAAAGGCGCGGAGATAAGCGCCGGAGATTACCTGGTCTTTGTTGATGCGGATGATTCTTTGCGCTTCGATACCCTATCTATTCTTGCTCGCGAAATCGATAAGTGCAATCCAGACATAATCTGTTTCAGCTATACAAGAAACCCAGACTATTCAAACGATCCGTTTATCAATCCCGCCCTTCCGTCTGGCATCTATGAAGGTGACGATCTCGCCGAAGTCAGAAAATGTTTGGCACGAGGGAAGCTCAATTCAATTTGGGGAAAGGCAATCAAAAGAAACTGTCTGATTGACGATTTAAGCAATACCGATACAAAGAGAATCGATTTTGCAGAAGATTTTCTGCAAATGATACCCATAGTCGATTCAGCCAGATCGGTTTTACAAATAAGTGATGCGCTGTATTATTACAATTGTCAAAACGGACAAAGTGCAACACACAGCTATAAGGAAAAACAGCTTTCAGATTTAACCTTCGTCACCTCAAGCCTAGTGAAAATCGCTGCTCGTTGGGGAGAAGAAACAGAAAGGCTGGCATGGAAAACAAGAACGGAACAGTATCTTTATCTCCTATCGATCAACGAGCTCAGTGACAATAATGAGACCAAAAAACGTAACTTTGTTTCAATTTCAGAGGCCTTATTTAATCCCTCAATTAAAGCTGGTGTCCCTTGCAGCACCTACAGACCTGACAGCTATTTACTGTTCCTTGCGGCAAAGAATAAGCACTATTTGTTATCTCGAGTAGTAATACGCTGTTGTGAACAGCTAAAACTATTGATACTGAAAATCTTGAGCTAATCGCCCTGTTGTCATCGCTCATTTTTCCTGGCACCGAGTAGTAAAACCAACCGACTTAGCCTTCGATAATCAAATGTCAGGCAAGCCGGTTGGTCATAAAAGTAATGAAAGTACATTAGGCTATTCTGCTTAATAAGCGTCGCAGATTATCGCTTGATAAATGCAGATATGCTCGTCTTTTCGGATTCGTTTAGCCCAAACATCAAAACCAAGAAGAAATAGATAAAGAAATAAATTATTGCTGACACCAAAACCACCACAAGGCCAGATAAAAGGCTTTTAATTAGGTTATAGAGCAGCAGCAAAGCCCCCGTACCGACAATAACCAAGACGGAAAGTTTGGCAATTTCAAGCCAAAATTTCTTTATGTTCAACCCAAGCTTTTCAGAGTAATACCAATTCATACAGAAACCGTTACCTATAACCATAGCGATGGCTGTTGAAACTGCTGCGCCCACTATGCCCATAAGCTTGAGCAATATAATCGTCACGACCACGTTGACAAGCGCAATCGCAAGATACATATACCCCCTATACAGGTAAACATTCGCAACCTGCATTATGGTAAGTCCCAGGTTCTGAATTAAGTCAATGGTAAATGGAACCATTACGATCAAGGCGATATAGAAAGCGTCTATATAGTCCTTACCAGCCCAAATAATGATGAAATCTTTCCCCAGAACAATAAATAAACTAAGAACAAATCCGCAGACGATAAAGGAAATGCGACCGACTTTAATGAAGAGATCCGAAATTTCAGACATATCCTTATTCTGGCAATACAGTTCTGAAACTCGAGGAAGAAAAACTGAAGAGGCTGCCGTACCGATTGTCATATAAATCGTGTAGATTTGAGATCCAACAGAATATACCGCAACGGCGGCAGCACCAAAATAATAGCCGACAATTAATTGATCGGTTTTCCAGAAAATCTGGTCAGCAATCGTCACCAATACAATCGCGCCGCTAAAAAATAGCAATCCTTTAGCCAGTTTCATGTCCCAGCCATGATATCTGAAACTAATATGCAGATTATATTTAGCAAACAAACGCTGGCTCACCGCGCACAACACATTTGTAACAAGCACAACTAAACATACGGCTAATGCATTCTTAAAAATTGTCGTAAGTCCATACACAATGAAAGGCTGAGCTATTAGGGCGGCCAATTGCGAGCCCTTCAAAAAAACGAACCTTTCATTAGCAGTTATCGCCGCAACGCTAATAGTGTTGTTCATGATAACAATTGTGTTGATCCCTAATACAACAAGCATTGCGGAACACTCATCAAGCTGTGAGTTTGTAAAACTGGCTGAATATACAAACCGAACAACCACGGCGAGAACGCAACTTATTAGCATCACGAACACAGATAGGACCCAGTACAGACGCCTAGCTATTGCGAGAGTATTCTCCATTAAGTCATTTTTGCCCTCTGCCATATACTTGCAATAAAAACGCCCAACACCGGCAGACAAAATCCCATTAATGGAAACTATATAAGACATGATAGAACCTATCAATTGATAGAGTCCGTATTCGTCTTGTCCAATGTTTTGCAACAACATCGGAACATATACAAAGCCGACTAAAGCCTGAGCCAGTATATAACCATATGTAATTATTATGCCAGTAAGTCTTCTGCTTGCGCTACTTATCAGAATCACCGTTTCACAATTAGTTGCTTCAAATACCATTCAGAAATTAAAGCACTATTTAATCAGAACAACCGATTGCCGAACCTCTCCTTTGTTCGCATTGTTAAAGCAGGGTCCGATTAAATTCCCAGGCAGAATTTGATGCCACATTTCATTGTCATGCGGATTATCTCCCCAGAAGAACCCAATATGACAGTCGATTGATCCGTCAGTCTTAAAGAAGATAATATCTCCCTTTTGAGCATAACCACTATTTAGCATATCTTGGACAGTACGGAACTCATACATTTTGCATCCCAAATCTCGAGCATAGCCATACCATCTCCAAGCGTTAATATAGCCGCCACCGCCTGGCCCCCCAGCCCAAGGAGAGTGATTATTATTCTGCGCAATACGATTGACATCGCCACCAACCGCAGCATAAGCATGAGCCACGAAGCCAGTGCAATTCATGCCAGTATAGCCATCCCATCTCGGGGCACCTTTTGGGTAAAGGCAACTATCATAGGAGAAGCCACCGGAATATCTCGTTCCTAAATAATAGCCATCAAATTGATGCGACGTAAGCCAAGTGACGAGTCCAATACGACTAACCCCCAAAACCGTTGAGCTGCCAAATGGACTGTAGTAAATCTGAGTCGACTTCGACTGGAGAGTGCCATCAGGAAGCAAGACATCGCAGTAAAGATCGTAATAACCATCTTGCAATCCAAGTGCAGAGGGATTGAAATAAGCGTCATTCACACTGGAAAATTCTTTTAGAACACCCCATTTACTCCAGTCGGACTTGGCCCAAACAAATTTAAACTGAAATTGCCCAGATTTTTCAGCTGCAAGCGTTCCCAAATCAGCTCGAACTCCCCAAGAATTATTGCCATCAGTCGAAATTGCAGTAATCCTCGAGAAATCCCAACAGCTAATGATTGTTCTTTTTGTTTGGACAACTCCATCTGACCCCGAAACGTCACAGATCAATTCATAGTCTCCGGCGTCTTTTGGATCCCATTGCAAGTGTGAACTTGTGCCCTGTTGAGCAACGCCCCAGTCAGCCCAATTATTCTTATTCCAGACGAACTTATACTGTAAGTAATTAGTATCACCCGAGCATCTGGCATCGATCTCAGTGCTTTCATTAGGCCTGACAAGCGTTGCAGAAGAACTCAAGGACTCGTAATTCCACTTCTCGGAGCCAATCGAGCATTCAGTCTTCGAGGTCATCGTCTGATCGTTGGCCTCATCAATAACATCAACAAAAACGGTGACAGCGCCAGATTTATCGACTCTCCAGTCAATTGAGGATTTACCTCTGCCGGAGTCAATCACACCCCATTCAGCCCAGTTGTTCCGCATCCAAACATATTTGTATGAAATCTGATTATTCTTTCGGATGGTAATCCGAGGTGTAATTGAAAGCGTATCCCCTACGCACAAATTGGATGAATCAGATTTCAAATCTATTGAAGTGAAGTTAGATAGATTTCTCTCCACCCTGACGGGGAACCTCCAGGTCCTCACGTTGCCGGCCGAATCGACGGCGTCGACCAAGATGTTGACGTCGCCGGCGACCTCCGGCACCCAATCGCAGGAGGCCTCGGGCCCGAGCTGGCGGATGGTGCCCCACCTGGACCAGCCGCCCTGCTCCCAGACGAACTTATAGCGGACCGAGCCCGAGTTGCCGGACGCGGTCAGGCCGAGCGAGCAGCGGTCGCCCAGGAGAGGAGACCCTCCATCGGACGCCTTTGCCGAGAGGCCGTCGACAGAGTAGTCCTCTGAGATGCGAACGGGGAGTCTTGACGTCGACGTGAGCCCGCCGACCGTGACGTCGGCATAGAGAGTATAGGAGCCGGAAGACGGGGGCGTCCAGGTACAGGCGGCGGACTCAGATGCTGCCTGGATGACGCCCCACTTGGACCATGAGCCCCGTTCCCAAAGGAATTTAATCTTTGCGCCGGGAGCCGCCGCGGCGGAGATATTGACCTTCATTCCGCCGCTCCACTCGAGCGTATCCCCGCCGCTCACGGAAAGGCGACAGGCATCCACCCTGACGGGGAACCTCCAGGTCCTCACGTTGCCGGCCGAATCGACGGCGTCGACCAAGATGTTGACGTCGCCGGCGACCTCCGGCACCCAATCGCAGGAGGCCTCGGGCCCGAGCTGGCGGATGGTGCCCCACCTGGACCAGCCGCCCTGCTCCCAGACGAACTTATAGCGGACCGAGCCCGAGTTGCCGGACGCGGTCAGGCCGAGCGAGCAGCGGTCGCCCAGGAGAGGAGACCCTCCATCGGACGCCTTTGCCGAGAGGCCGTCGACAGAGTAGTCCTCTGAAACCGGCGAAGTTGCACTTAAATCATCGGCCCGTGTTGAATCTTCAATCTGTGATGGAGACAGGCCCGCTTCACTCAAACCAAAGCAAGGAGTTACGGCCAAACAGAAATAAAAGAAGAAAAAAGCGACACGGACAGCCTTACTTCTAAAGAAATGCATATAGAACCTCCCCGATAGTTCACTCCAACATAATATTGCTAGCAAGTAACAATTTAAGGCCAAGATTTACCATACAAGTAAGGTCGACTACAACCAGCGCAGTCGACCTAGAGAATTCATATTGATATTAGCCAATTAAAGAAATAATGCGCGCAATATTCTGACCATACGTGTCACCCGGAACAGCCCAGCGGCCATTTAAATCTTCCAAATATGGCGCAACTCCGAGAAAACCCTTAGACTGAAGGACTTCATATCGAGGATCCACACAAGTGTTATTCAACGCCGCACCAGTAGCATATCCTTTAAGATGCTGGACTTGGGCAAGCAAGCCCTGATATACATCGTCAAATCTAGCGCCTCCCGATTGTTGATTGACGGCGCCCAGTCCGGCGAAATTGCACTGATTCGGCTTTACGGAACCTCCAAATTGCAACCATCCAGTCTCAAGCATAGCCTGAGCAAAAACAACTTCCGGACGAACCCCTTCAGAAACAGCGGCTTCGACAATTAATGAACAAAAATCACGAATAGTAGGTGCTCCCTTTGAAACAAATTCGTCTGAGGGATATGTATGTCCTGTTGATTCATATAAGTTCACCATAGCATCAACTGAAGTCTGCAGACTTCCCATAATTGGAGTACCCTCCACCGTGACCTTGCGGGTCAGGTGCCTCTCGGCGGAGCCGTCGATCACGTCGAGGTAGACGGTGTACTCGCCCGGCTCGGTCGGGGTCCACTCGCAGGAGGAGGAAGCGGAGGGCTGCTGGGCGACGCCCCACTTGGCCCAGCCGCCCTTCTCCCAGACGAACTTGTACTTGAGGCCGGAGGCGTCGCCGGACACCTTGGCCTGCAGCTTGACCGGCTTGCCGCAGCGGGCGTCGCCCGAGACTTCGAGCGACTCGACGGAGTAGCGCTCGCCGACCGTGACCTTGCGGGTCAGGTGCCTCTCGGCGGAGCCGTCGATCACGTCGAGGTAGACGGTGTACTCGCCCGGCTCGGTCGGGGTCCACTCGCAGGAGGAGGAAGCGGAGGGCTGCTGGGCGACGCCCCACTTGGCCCAGCCGCCCTTCTCCCAGACGAACTTGTACTTGAGGCCGGAGGCGTCGCCGGACACCTTGGCCTGCAGCTTGACCGGCTTGCCGCAGCGGGCGTCGCCCGAGACTTCGAGCGACTCAAGAGACCAATTAACAACTTTGTATTTAGAAGTGCTAGTCACATACCCATTGGAGTCAATGACATCAGCATAGATCTCATATTCACCAGCCTGGGGCAGGGTCCAAGAAATCGACGGCGAAGTTAAGTCTTGACCGATTACACCCCAATTGGAATCACTCCAATCAGACCCAGCCCTATGCCAAACAAACTTATATCTAAGGCCATCAGTCTTGCCGCTAACATTTACACCGATTTTTACCGTTGACCCCGCATGCCCCAGTTCTTCCGAGAAGGAAATTCCATTGACGGAGTAGGGATGCGGGAACTGCGCGATGATTGCGGCAGCGTCAGCCTCGCCAAGACGGCGGCAACCATCGTCCGAGAAATAGTTGACCACATCACCGTAATTCGAGATAAAGCCATGTTCGATAAGAATACCTGGAATTCCCTGCTCGCGAGCGCAGCGGATAACGGCGAACTCGTCGCCTACCTCCATTTGAAATACGCCGCGGCATGTTAGTCCCATAGCAGCAAGGTTGTTCATGACCTTGTTGGCAAGCTCAACAGAGACCTGCGTGTAGTCGGTGCCATTTGCGGTAGGAGCATAAACTTCTGCGCCGTGAGCTCCAGAAGACCCAGAGTTGATATGAAAGCTAACAAAGGCCTGCGCGCCCTGATCAATGCAGCGCTGTACGCGATAAAGATAATCATTGCTGGGATAGTAGCCAGACTGCTCGCGCGCAAGAACGATCTTAAAGCCGTAAGCTTCAAGTTTATTTTTGCAGGCTGTCATGATCTTCCAGGTAAGGTCGGCTTCACTCTTGCCATTTCCCTGCGCGCCGGAATCAACTCCGCCATGACCGGCATCAAGTGCAATCACCCCAACATTGCGCGCGGAGCGCTCAGCGTAGGTAGATATGCCATCAGGCGAATCAGCGCATTCCAATGCCTGTTGAATCGACTGGGCCTCAACGGCATTACCATCGCCGTCCGCATAGTAAACAGAAGTGCCCTCGGAGCTCACGGAGCTATCAACAACCGTAAACGAATAATTCCTGTCAGAGAGATCCACTACATGTTCAGTGCCATCACCCTGCAAAACGTAGGTTATCGAAGTCAAAAAATAAGTATTGGATTTCAACGTCGAGCCAAATACAAAAGCAGCCGAATTACCAGCTAATTCAGATGCAACCGTGGTTCCCTGTACTCCATTGGCACTTACATAGTTAAGCATTGCGGAAGCAAGGGTGTCGCCGTCATCGGGAGTAGCAAAGGCGACAACTTGATCAGTCCCGCCGGGAAGACTCGGGTAGGCAAGATATACATATTGGAAAGAGGAATCGACCGGTTCAGCCTGCTGATGGTTCTCAGATACATCAACGCCAAAATCCTCATCAGCCAATTCGTCAACGTTCGTTGCCGGCGATGAATCCTCAGCAGCGTCGACATCGACAGAACCCGCATCACGCGAGGCCACGCCATCATCGTCTGCAGTCGCAACGTCCACGGCAGCGTCCGCAGACGGGACGTTGCTCACAGCGTAGACAGCAGTCACAGGACCTATCAAGGGTGAAATGGCCAAAAGACCAGCAAGAGAAAAAGCTGTTGAGGCACGCAATGCCTTTTTCATATCGAATCCCCCGTCACAAATAATGTTACTAAGAGAAGATTATCTTACAATCCCCTCTGCATCGGAAGTCCAGTTATTCGAAGCGCGGGAATTGTTATAAAGGCAGACAGAAACCTGCTCTTATAAAAAGCAGGTTACATTCTCAGCAAACTTTTGTTTTTTCGTCCTTCCATGGACACAGTGTTAGCTCTAGTTTTTGAAGCAATTGGCAGCGCCCCAAACAGCGCAAGTGCAAGTGACACGAAAATCCACTGAAACACGCAATTCGTTTAAGCACGTGGCGGACGACGAAAGCATGTACACAGCCGCGAAATACAGCAAAATGCCCCAATGTTTCGCTTGCATCAGAGGCGTCTGGGGCTTCATCGACAGTGAAACCTGGCTAACGCATTCAAGAAAAGCAGAGCGTGATCTTCATGAATCAAACACCAGTAAGCAACGCTCGCACGCGTCTTTGAATCTTCTAATGAGCAGAAGAGAGGGATCTAGGAGAGACCTAATAGTTCTTGGAATCTGGGAATCATCGAACTCACCATCTTTAAACAAGAGAGAATCATATAGCTTCTTATCGTACCGTCTCGAAAAGATATGAGTGACCAGATGCACATCGTGGGCCTTTGAAAAACAATCTTCGTCCCTTAAAGATTCAGCAATATAACAACCGTCCCAATCAAAAAAGCCGAGATAACCCCGGCTGATAATCAAAGAGGCGGTTTTCTGCTGGCTGTCAGCCGCGGCATCCTCACGGAAACCTAGTTGTCGCCGGAATTATAGTCCCCGGCGCGGACTCACCTTATCTCCCCGGTGCGGGCTCGATATCCTCTCGGATATCTAATCGTCTTGGACTTTTTACCTGCCCAAGCACACTACAGCTTTTACGTGCCGCCACACGAAGCTTAGCTCGTGGACTATTTTCTAAAATATAGGCCTTCAAAGCAACTTGGGTTCAAGCACGGACAAACAAAACAGGCACTGAATACAAGACTTGTTTATCAATAGTTATCAATCACATGCGTTACCAGCAAATATCGTAAGTCTCATACGCTGCGATACAATCAATCTTACCAAATGCTAAACCAGTAAGTCGAAGGGGCCAGCGTGCCAACAATTCACTATGGTGATATGGAAAACGTTATCTATAATACGTCGGTTTACTTCGATAACGTCTATTCGCCCGAATGGTTTCAAGATGCTTTTGCGCAGAGAATTATTAAATCCATTAATAAGGGCGGCGTGGTTGGACCCGGCGCAATAAACACCAAGATCTTAGGCATCATCCCTCCTGAAAGGCTGTCGGGAGGCACCAAGACGCTGCTGCTCATGCACTTCATGCCTCAGAACATATACAACGCCACAACCTGTGGCGACAATTGCGCTTACTGGATTCTGAGAATCGCCGCACAGCATGATCTGACAATCAACCTCTACCATCTGATGGATTCTGGAAACGGCAAGTTCACGGCAACCGTTGCAAACACGGGTGATGTCGTTCACACGATGTTCGACCTTGTCCCTATAGCCGCAAAATGCCTAAGGGAGAACTCCTGACGCACGTTTTCGATATGATAAGAGCCGCTTGAACGAGGAGTACTTGAACCCCACCGCTCTTGCAGCTCTTGAGGATACTTTGCCGGAACTTGGCATTACTTCGCACTAAAGCGAGAAGTACTCGCTCTCGGCAGATAGGTTCGGCCCCAACCGATCGCGTCGAAAATGTTGGTGTAAGGGTGGCTCCCCAGCGTCCGTTTAACGAAGAGCGGCCTTCGTCCTAGAATCTGAAATCACCACAACAACAGGTTCTGGGAAAGGACGAAGACCGCTATGGAAATCTTATCAGACCCGACGCCGGACATGCTCGCCATGCCCCGGTTCGACGACGGCGCCATCGACATGCAGGAGCTGCTCAGGCGCCTCGCCGAGCAGGTCGTGAACGCCGTGATGGACGCCGAGGCCGACCAGCTGTGCGGCGGCGGGGCGAACAGCCGCAACGGCTACCGCGAGAGGTCGCTCGCCACCTGCGTCGGCACGCTGACGCTGCGAATCCCGAAGCTCCGCACCGGCAGCTTCTTCCCGGACGACGTGATCGAGCGCTACCAGCGCGCGGACCGCGCCCTCGTGGCCGCCGTGGCCGAGATGTACGCCACCGGCACGAGCACCCGCAAGGTGCGGCGCGTCGCCGAGAAGATGGGCGTGTCCAGACTCTCCAAGGACCAGGTGAGCGCCATCGCCGCGAGCCTGGACGCCGACATCGAGGAGCTCTGCGCCAGACCCCTCGACGGCTCGCCGGTGCCCTACGTCTGGCTCGACGCCACCTACGTCAAATGCCGCCGCGGGGGCCGCGTGGCCTCCACGGCCGTCGTCACGGCCATCGGCTGCGACGCGGGCGGCTGGAGG
>CAJLPI010000005.1:0-110250 GCA_905208535.1 uncultured Collinsella sp.
TATGCCCAATTAACAACCGTCAGGGAATTGTAATTGATGGTGAAGGTTCAAAGGTAATTTGCAAAGACTAATTTGAAAATTCCAGTTTGCCGTACTCGTTCCTAGCAGGGTTTGGGGCAGGCACGCCCCAACAAGAAGCTGTCCTAAAGGGGCAAGAATGGGGACTGCGGATGATTTCTTGGACCGTTACGCGGCCCTTCCCAGCGCGGAGCGGAACTCAGCCGGCGTGCGGCCACCGAGCGCATCGCTGCGCCTCTCCGTATTATATCGACCGATCCAGCCCCCGAGCTCCTCGATGAAGCGGGCGGGGGTCCAGCCCGACCAGTCCCTGCCGTGCCAGAACTCCCTCTTGAGCAGGCCGAAGAAGCTCACCATCGCCGCGTTGTCCGGGCTGCAGCCCTTGGCGGACTGGATTGGCTACACTGATGTGGACAGTTCCGGGAGGGGCGCAAGAGACAGGAAGGCCGTGTGCGCGTTCCTGCGCGAGGGCCGCGGGGAGGGGCTGCCTGGGTACGGCGACTGTCAACTCGGTCTACGTCTTTGATGACCGGGTCGTACTCAATATCAACTTCACGGATGATGCCAAAACGGTCACCCGTGAGGAGTGTTGGGTTCGAGTGCTATGGACAATGTTCCAGCATGCTGGGATCGAATTCGCTTGCCGGGATCACGCGGTAGCCGTGGCGCAGCAGTAGATCGACAAAAACACCGTTGCCCGCTGTGAGGGTGCCGCTGAATGTTCCATCGTAGATGCGGCCGGCACCGCACGAGGGACTGCGATCCTGAAGAATACACGCGGCAATCTCAGACGGGCCACCCGCCTGCTCGCACATATCGAGTGTGCGCTGGGCGCCCAGGCGAAACTCGCGATCGACCGACACGCCCTCGCAGGTACGGACCTCGCCGTTCACAATCTCGGACGGCTTGCGCGGCGTGGGCAGGCCCCCAAAGACCTCAGGGCACACCAAGAGGACCTCGGTCTCTGTACGCTCGCAGGCCTCGACCAACTCGCGATGATAGTTGTCGAGCCCGTTATACTTGCAGCTCTCGCCCATCAAGCAGGCGCTCACCACGATCTTCATTTCCATCCCCCTCAAGCAAAACGCCCCATTTGAGAAAGCTACTCAAATGGGGCGTCGGCGTCTACTGGCTCGGCCGCGGCTTTACTGTTGCTTGGGCATCAACGGATTCTCGCGCGTGAGGAGGTTCATGAACTCCTCACCCGTGATGGTCTCCTTCTTGTACAGATAACGAGCCAGCTCATGGAGCTTGAACTTGTTCTCCTTGAGGATCTGCAGGGCACGATCGTGCGCGTCCTCGATCAACTTAGCGACAATCGCGTCCACACGCTCGGCCGTACCGGGTGCGCAGGTGAGCGACGTGTCCTGATTGAGATACGCGTTCTGCACGGTACCGAGCGCCATCATGCCAAACTCGTCGGACATACCAAAGCGTGTCACCATGTTGCGGGCGAGCTTGGTGGCCTGCTCGATATCGTTGGCGGCACCGGTCGTCATCTCGCCAAAGATGAGCTCCTCGGCCGCACGGCCGCCGCAGTAGACGGCGAGCTTGTCCAAGACCTCCTGGCGCGTCGTCAGGAAGCGCTCGTCCTCCTCGACCTGCATGGTGTAGCCCAGAGCGCCGCTCGTGCGCGGCACGATGGTGATCTTGGTGACCGGGGCGGAGCCCTTCTGGCGGGCGGCGACGATGGCATGGCCGATCTCGTGATAGGAAACGACCTGCTTCTCGTGGTCGGACAGCACCGTGGATTTACGCTGCTGTCCAGCAATGACGACTTCCACCGACTCCTCAAAATCATCCTGCGTCGCGCGCTTGCGACCCTCGCGGACGGCGCGCAGGGCACCCTCGTTGATGATATTGGCCAGGTCGGCACCAGAGGCGCCGGGCGTCGCGCGGGCGATCGCAGTCAGGTCGATCGGCGGCTTCGTCTTAACGCTCTTGGCATGGAGCTCAAGGATGTTCTTGCGGCCGGTCAGATCGGGCAGCTCAACGGGAATGCGGCGGTCAAAGCGGCCGGGACGTAGCAGGGCCGGGTCAAGGCTGTCAGGACGGTTCGTTGCAGCGAGGACGACGATACCCTTATGGTTATCAAAGCCGTCCATCTCGGTCAGCAGCTGGTTGAGCGTTTGCTCGCGCTCGTCGTTGCCGCTAAAGCCGCCGCCATCGCGCTTCTTACCGATGGTATCGATCTCATCGATAAAGACGATACACGGGGCCTTTTCCTTGGCCTGCTTAAACAGATCGCGCACCTTGGCAGCGCCACGGCCGACGAACATCTCGACGAACTCAGAACCAGAAATACTAAAGAACGGAACACCAGCTTCGCCGGCCACAGCCTTGGCAAGCAGGGTCTTACCAGTGCCCGGAGGGCCCACAAGAAGAGCGCCGCGCGGCAGCTTGGCGCCGATCTCCTCGTAGCGCTGCGGCTTCTCCAGAAAGTCGACGACCTCCTTGAGGGACTCCTTGGCCTCTTCCTGGCCGGCGACGTCCTTAAAGGTCACGCCCACGTCCTTGGAGGCGATCACGCGCGCGCCGGACTTGCCCAATCCGCCGCCGCCAAAACCACCGCCGCCAAAGTTCATCGACGGGCCGTCATCGCCCATAGCCTTCTTCATGCGGCGGTTGAGCCACCAGCCAATCAGGAAGAAAATCGCCATGGGAAGAATGAGCGTGATCAGGTAGTAGGTCATCAGGCCCGAGCTCTTGTCGGGAACGACCGACTCCAGCGAAGCGCCGGATTCAAGCACGCGATCGGTAAAGCCCGCATCGTTTGGCACACCGGTCGTCTTGTAGGCGATGTTCTCGTCCTCGCCCTTCTTGGTGTAATAAATCGTGTAATCGTCCGTATTGTATTCGACCTTGTCGACACTCTTCTTATCGAGCGCTTTGACAAAGGTCGAGTAATCGGTCTTCGTAATCTGCTGCGTGTGACCGATGTTGGGGAACAGAACGGTCGAGAGCACGAGGTAGACGACGAAGGCGATGAGCACGTAGAGGATCATATTCCGTCTACGTTTGTTGTCATCCATCTCCATCTGCTTGAACTCCATCTACTGGGGTTGATAATGCTTTCTAGAATACCCAACCCGAGCGACGATAAACCGACGCCGGGCACGAAAGGACAGAGATGGCATCACTGGAAGTCGGCAAGGTTCAGATCTACACGGGCGACGGCAAGGGCAAGACGACGGCTGCGCTGGGGCTTGCACTGCGCGCCACGGGCTATGGACTTAACGTGCTTATGCTGCAGTTTGCCAAGAAGCTGCACTGCGCCGAGCATGATGCGGCGCCCCGTTTAGGTCTGCGCATCGTACAAGCCGACCGCGACACGCCCGAAGCCTGTGCCGCACAGATCATGGAGCTGGCGCGCGAGCAGATTAGCCAAGTCGACGTTCTGATTCTGGACGAACTTGGCGAGGCCATGCGCCGTGGATTTGTGACGCGCGTGGATGTCGAAGCGCTGATCGCGACAAAGCCCGCCACCACGGAGCTCGTGCTCACCGGCCGCGGTCTGCTGCCCCTCGCCGATCTGGCAGACCTGGTCACCGAAATGCGCCCCGTCAAACATTACTTCGACGAAGGCCTCCTAGCCCGCCAAGGCATCGAATACTAGCCATTGCAGACGTCCCCAATGGCTAGGCAGTGGCGCGGCCTAGCCAGTTGCCGCCGTGATGATAGACGGTGAACATCGTGGCGGTTATTACCCAGGTTACGGGGTAGACCAGCAGCAGATGCTCGAGCGAGGGGTCGAGCGGCATAATCGCGAACACCCACGCCACGCGGAGCACGACCGTGCCGAATATCGTGAGCATCATAGGCTGGAAGCTCACGCCAGCGCCGCGGATAGAGCCGGACGCGTTTTCGATAATCGAGAAGATCGCGTAGAACGGCGCGATGAAATGAAGAGTCGTCGTGGTGTAGGCCGAAATCGAAGCATCGTCGACAAACAGACGCGACAACGGACCCGAGAACACCAGTAGCACGGCAGACAGGCCACCAATGAGCATAAACGACAGCACAAGCGACGTATGGTAGCCCTTGCGCATGCGCTCGTAGTTGCGCGCGCCAAAGTTCTGTGCCGAGAACGTGGTGATCGAAACGCCAAGCGCCTCGGTAACCATCCAGACAATGCCATCCAAACGGCCCGAAAGACCCCACGCCGTGGTGACATCGGCACCAAACGAGTTGACCGACACCTGAATCAAAACGTTGGAAATCGAATACGCAGCAGACTGAAAGCCAAGCGGCAGACCACACGAGATCATGCTCTTACAAATGCCAGGATCAATGCAGAGTTTGGACAGTGAAAGCCGCCACGCACCCGGAGCGTGCATCATACGAATCACGATCATCGTGGCGTTGGAGCAAATGGTCAGCGCCACCGCGATGCCGCAGCCCAGAGCCTCCATATGAAGCACGGCAACGAAGATGACATCCAGCACCGCATTAACAAGGCAGCCGGAAGCAATGATCACAGCAGGACCGCGTGTGTCGCCCACGGCGCGCAGCAGCGCCGTTCCCATATTGAGCAGCAGCGCCGCAACCATGGCGGCAAAATAGCAACGAGCATAGGCCACGCCCTCGGCCAATAGTTCATGCGGCGTGTTCATAAGTACCAGCATGGGCTCAACGAACACTATGCCAAGAATCGAGAAAACGATACCGCCCACCAGCGCGAGCGTCATGGCCGTATGGACCGAACGACTCAATCGCTCATCATCGTGCTGACCAAAATACTGACCGGTAATGACCGCGCAGCCAGCGCCAACGCCAACGCAAAAGCCAATGCAGAGCTCGGTGAGCACCATCGTGGCTTGAATGCCACCCAGCGCGAGCTTGCCGCCAAACTGGCCGACGATATACGTACCAATAAGCGTGTAAGCCTGCTGAAAAAACGAGCTAAAGAAGATAGGGACGCACAGCGACAGCAGCTGTTGCCAAATGACACCCTGCGTTACATCGATAGCCGTAGATTTCTTAGCCACACGCCCTCCCCACCAGCGTACGTCAAACAACAAAACGGCAATTTAAGACCAAAGCCAATACCAGCTTAGCACCGACCGACGTCGGCCGAAACGCCCCGAACCAGAGCCCGGTGCTAACTATCTGCCTAGTGATACAGCCCCGGCTGGTAGTGATACTCGTTGCTCACGTGCGGGCACAGCTGCCAAAAGGCGACGGCACTCGCCGCGGCCACGTTGAGCGAATCGACCCCGTGCGCCATCGGAATGCGCACGGCCCGGTCACAACCCGCGATGGTCTTGGCGCCCAGGCCGGCACCCTCGGTGCCCATAAAGATCGCCAGGCGATCAATCTCCTGCAGCACGGGATCGTCCAGCGAAACGGAGTCATCCGTCAACGCCATGGCGGCACAGGAAAATCCAGAATTGTGCAGCGCAGCCAGGCCATCATGCGGCCATACGCGCGCCTCGCTGCCAATGCGCGTCCACGGCACCTGAAACACCGTGCCCATGCTCACACGAGCCGAGCGACGATACAGTGGATCGCAGCACGTAGGGCTCACCAGAATGCCGTCGACATTGAGCGCGGCAGCCGAACGGAAAATTGCGCCCACGTTCGTGTGGTCGACAATACCCTCGAGCACGCATACGCGCACTGGGCGCTCCCCCGCCACCTCGACGACGCCGCCCAAAAACTCATCAACCGGAATCTGACGCGGGCGACGGAACGCCGCGAGCGCACCGCGAGTCACGTTAAAGCCCGTCAACTGCTCCATGAGTTCCATGGAGGCCACGAACACGGGAACCGGGCCGGCGCCCTCGCACACAACCAGGCGCTCAAACAGCGGCATCATTTGATCGAGCCAGCGTTCGCCCAAAAGAAAGCTCACCGGCTGGTATCCGGCGCGAACCGCACGCTCGATGACCTTGGCACTCTCGGCGATAAAAATGCCCTTCTGCGGCTCCAGCACGCAGCGAAGCTCACGCTCGGTCAGTCGCACGTAGGCATCGAGCCGCTCGTCCTCGAGAGAATCGATTCGCAGCACCTCAACGGCATCAGTCATAGCAGCCAGCCCGCACCCTTCTTTACAGCGCATCTATACCAAACGAGGCGACGCTAAGCGCCGCCCCATGCATTCAAACAACCCGATGATACCGTTCACGCCAGACGATTTACGCCTCAACGCGACGATACGTCACGAACTCATAATCGACACCCTCGTCTCCCTCGCCCGAGGCAATCGTGGCAACACCGTCACGCCGCGCAATCTCCCACGCGGGATCGGCATCCAAATCGGGAAAGTACGTATCCACGTCATGCACGCAATGGTTATGCGTAACCTCGGCCTCCACGCAATACGGCAAAAACTGTCGATATACCTCGCCGCCGCCGATTACCCAGGCAACGGGTTCATCGGCAACCGCGGCAAGCGCCTCGTCGATACTATGCACCACGTCGACGCCCTCGGGAGCAAAGTCCTCATCGCGCGTGAGCACGATATTGCGGCGGTTCTTGAGCGGACGTCCGCCGGGAAAACTCAGCAGCGTCTTGCGTCCCATAATGACCGGGCAACCTTTGGTACACGCCACAAAATGGCGCATGTCGGCGCGATTGGACACGACCATGTCACCCTCGCACCCAATGCCCCAATCGTCACACACGGCGACAATGGCAGAAAGCTTACACCTCATGCGCGTCACCTACACCGCAATGGGGATGTTCTTGACCTGAGGGCCGTGCTCATAGCCCTCGACGATCAGATCATCGGTCGTAAACGCATAGAAGTCATGCACATCGGGGTTGAGCGTTACCTTGGGCGCAGCAAACTGCGGACGCTCAATAAGCTCGCGAACGATATCGACATGACGGTCGTAAATGTGGGCATCGGCAATCACATGCAGCAGCTCGCCAGCGATCATATCGACCGACTGCGCGACCATCATCAGCAAAATGGCGTACTGGCACACATTCCAGTTGTTCGCAGCCAAAATATCCTGGCTGCGCTGGTTGAGAATCATGTTGAGCGTCGGTTTATCATCCTGCGGACGCTGCGTCACGTTATACGTCACGCTGTAGGCACACGGATACAGGTGCATCTCGGACAGGTCGCTAAACACATAGGTGTTCGTCATAATGCGGCGGCTGTACGGCGTGTTCTTAAGGTCGTACAGCACGCGATCCATCTGGTCAAAGTCGCCCTCGGCATAATGGCTCTTCTGCCCAATCTGATACCCGTAGGCCTTGCCGATGGAGCCAGTCTCGTCGGCCCACTCGTCCCAAATATGGCTGTTGAGGTCATGCACGTTATTGGACTTCTTTTGATAGATCCATAGGATCTCATCCATGGCAGATTTGAGGGCCGTACGACGCAAGGTAAGCGCCGGAAACTCCTCACGTAGGTCATAGCGTGCCGTGACACCAAAGTTTTTAATGGTATAGGCAGGGGTGCCATCCTCCCACACCGGGCGGACCTTTTGGCCCTCGGTGGTGGTGCCATGGTCCAGAATATCGCGGCACATGGTTACAAACTGTTGATCAGCCTTGCTCATTGACCCTCCTATCAGTCGCCTATAAGCGAGATTCATTGTAGCCCAGGCACATGCGGTCCCACAGCCCAAACATAAGGCCTCAATTTCTGGCATATGCCAGAAATTCCTTGCGCAAATCTGCACGTTCGCTATTCTATTGTTGACATATGTCAGATAAGGAGGGCGCATGGCAGGAAGACGCGAGAAACTGCGCCGCGTCGGGATCATCCCCGAATACCGCGGCTTTACCCCTGACGGCCTAGCCAGCGGAGACGCCATCGAGATGACGGTCGATGAGCTCGAAGTACTGCGCCTGTGCGACCTGGAAGGCCTCAATCAGGAGGCCGTCGCCCAGCACATGGGCATCGCCCGCGCCACCGTGGCGGCCATCTGCAGCCGCGCACATCGCAAGGTGGCAAACGCGCTGGTCAACGGGCGGGCGCTCGTCATCGAGGGCGGCAATATCGCGTACTCCCCCATCACCGCAACGACGGCCGCATGGCCAGCAAAGGAGGTCGACACCATGAGGGTGGCAACCACGTACGACAACGGCAACATCTTTATGCACTTTGGCCGCAGCGAGCAGTTCAAGATCTACGACATTCAGGATGGCAAGGTACTCAACGAGCAGGTCGTGGGCACCGACGGCACCGGTCACGGTGCCCTTGCGGGCCTGCTCGCCAACGGTGGCGTGGACACGCTCATCTGCGGCGGCATCGGCGGTGGCGCCATCAACGCGCTTGCCCAAGCCGGCATCACGGTGTACGCAGGAGCTCAGGGCAGCTGCGACGCTTGTGTCGAGGCCCTTATCGCCGGAACGCTCGCACAGAACGGCGAGGCCACGTGCGGCTGCCACGGCCATGACCACGACCACGCCCACGAACATGGCGAGTCCTGCAGCTGCCACGGCCATCACGAGCACGAGGGCCACGAGGGCTGCGGCTGCCACTAACGGCACTGCACCGCGAGCTCGGGGCGCGACGCTGAACGCAGCCCAACTATCAAAGCCAACAACAAAGGCCACCCGGTAGCTTCCGAGTGGCCTTTGCCATATCAAGCTGGAATTACAGCCCTATTTCTTATTGCGCATCTGCGCTTCCATCTGGCGCAGCAGGTCCATATCGGACTTAGGACCACCCGTTCCCAGGCCGCCCATGCCGCCCAAGCCCATGGCATCCAGACCGGGAATATTGGGCATGCGCATCTTCTTGCCCTTCTTGCCCTTTTTGCCCTTCTTGCCGCCGGCCTGTGCCTGATTGGCCATCGTGCGCATGCGGCCCATCATCTTGTTCATCTCGCCCCACTGCTTCATAAGGCTATTGACCTCGGTGGGGGTCACACCGGCGCCCTTGGCGATACGCGCGCGGCGCTGGCCGTTGATGATGGAGGGACGCAGACGCTCCTCCTTGGTCATCGACATGATGATGGCCTCGTTCTTGTCGAAGATGCCCTCGTCCAGGTTACCGCCCATCTGGTTGAGCGCGCGCTGGCCACCGGGGAGCATGCCCAGGATACCCTTCATGCCGCCCATCTTTTTGACGGCTTTCATCTGGTCGAGCATGTCGTTCATGGTAAAGCCCTCGCGCAGCATGCGCTCGGCAGCCTCGAGCTGTTCGGCATCGGCGGCCTCCTGGGCCTTCTCGATGATGCCGACAACGTCGCCCATGCCCAAGATTCGCTTGGCCATGCGATCGGGATAGAACGGCTCAAGCGAATCGGGTTTCTCGCCCATGCTCACAAACTTGATGGGCTTGCCGGTCACCTGACGCACCGAAAGCGCGCCACCGCCACGGGCGTCACCGTCGAGCTTGGAGATAATCACACCATCAAAGTCGGTGCGCTCAGCAAACGTCGAGACCACGTTGACGATATCCTGGCCGGTCATGGCGTCGACGACCATCAGCACCTGGTCGGGCTTGACGGCCTTCTTGATGTCGACGGCCTCCTGCATCATCTGCTCGTCGATCTGCAGGCGGCCGGCGGTATCGACGATGACCACGTCACGCAGGTGGTCGACGGCCTCCTGGATGGCGCCCTTGGCGATGTCGACCGGATGCTCGCCGTCACCGCGGAAGACCGGCACGCCGATCTCGCCACCGAGCGTGGCAAGCTGGTCGGCAGCAGCGGGACGGTAGACGTCGCACGCGGCGAGCAGCGGCGAGCGGCCCTGCTTCTTGAGCAGGTAGGCAAGCTTTACGGCAGCCGTGGTCTTACCGGAGCCCTGCAGGCCCACGAGCATGATGACATTAGGAATGCGGTTGCTAAAAACGAGCTTGCTCTCGGTTGAGCCAAGCATCTCGGTGAGCTCGTCGAGCACGATCTTGACGACGTTTTGCGCCGGCGACAGCGACTCCATGACCTCGGCGGTCATGCAGCGCTCCTTGGTCTTAGCAACGAACTCCTTGACGACCTTAAAGTTAACGTCGGCCTCGAGCAGCGCCATGCGAATGTCGCGCATGGCCGAGGTGATATCGGCCTCGGTCAGCTTACCCTTGCCGCGCAGGCGGTCAAATGTGTCGTTGAGGCGATCGCTCAGAGAATCAAACACTGGTTACTCCTTAATTGGACTCGCCCACCAGGGCGCGGCAGAAATCTTTGGCATTGAACTCCTGCAGGTCATCGACCTGCTCGCCCACGCCAATGCGCAGGATCGGGAGCTTGAGCTTCTCAGCCACGGCCATGGCGATACCGCCTTTTGCCGTGCCGTCGAGCTTGGTCATGATAATACCGTCCAGGCCCAGCGCCTCGTTAAACTCGAGCGCCTGGTTCAGACCGTTCTGGCCGGTGGCGGCATCGATCACGAGCACGACCGAGACGGGCATGGGGCCGGCGGCCATATTGGCGGCGCGCTTACGCGTCACGTTAACCACCTTGGCAAGCTCGCGCATGAGTTCGGGGCTTGTGTGCAGACGACCGGCGGTGTCGATCAGCACCAGGTCGCTGCCGCGCCTGTCGGCCTCATCGAGCACGTCGTAGCACACGCTCGCCGGGTCGGAACCGCGATCGCGCTTGATGACGGGGACGCCGGCGCGCTGACCCCACACATCGAGCTGCTCGATGGCGGCGGCGCGGAAGGTATCGGCAGAACCGATCACCACGTTCTTGCCGCGGGCAGCCATGGCGCTCGCAATCTTGCCGACCGTTGTGGTCTTGCCGGCGCCGTTGATGCCCACAAACAGCACGCAGCTCGGCGTATCGGAAAACGGATCACGCTCAACAGGCACAAAATGGCCCTCGAGCTGCTCGGCCAGAGCGCGGCGAAGCTGCGGGGCGGTCTTAAGGTTCTTCTTGGCAGCAGCATCGCGCAGGTCATCGGAGACCTGAATAGCGACCTCGGCACCCATGTCACCCATGACGAGGGTGTCCTCAAGGTCCTCCCAAAAGTCCTCGTCGACCTCGCCGCCAAAGTAGAAGACCTCGTTGAGGGCCTCGCGGCTGCGCTCAAGTCCGCGCGAGAGAGCGTCAAAGAATCCCATTATGCATTCACGACCTTTCCGGTTTCGCGATCGAGTTTTTGCGAGACGACGCGGCTGACGCCGTCGGCTTGCATCGAGACGCCATAGAGAACGTCAGCGTCCTCCATAGTACGGCGCTGATGCGAAATGACCAAGAGCTGTGTATCGGAACGCAGCACATCGAGGGCTCCGATGAGCTTGGACAGGTTGGCGTCATCAAGCGCCGCCTCGACCTCGTCCAGCACATAGAACGGCACCGTGCGCGTGCGGTACACGGCAAAGAGCAGGGCGAGCGCCGTCAGACTCTTCTCGCCACCCGACATGAGCATCATCTTGGTAATGCGCTTGCCGCGCGGCTGCGCCACAACCTCAATGCCCGTCTCGGCAGGATGCTCGGGATCGGTCATCTCAAGATGAGCCTGGCCACCCGGGAACAGCATGGCGAAGATCTCGCGGAAGTTCGCGTCGACCTTCTCAAACGTCACCAGAAACGCCTTGCGCATCTTGCGATCAATGGCCACCGTGATCTTGGTGAGCGCCTTGCGCGCGCTCTCCAGATCAGCCAGCTGCTCCTCGATGTAGTCGGCGCGGCGCTTGAGCTGCTCGTACTCCTCCATGGCAACCTGGTTCACGGGGCCCAGATTGTTGATCTGGCGCACAAGCTGGTTGAGCTCGCGCTCGGCGGCATCGCGATCGGTGGGCGCCGGCAGCATGAGCGCTTCCTCGAGCACCGTGGTACCGTCGGCGGTAATAGCCTTGATGGCCGCCTCTACCTGCACCTCGAGCTTGCCGCGCGCAACCTTGAACTCATTTTGCGTCGCCGTGGCGGCATCAACCCGCTCCTTGGCACGGGAGACCCCGGCCTTGGCATCCTCGATGGTCTTCTTGAGCGAAGCGGAGTCCGCCTCTTCCAGAGAGGCCTGGTCACGCAGGCGCGCTGCCCAATCCGATGCGCGTTCCAACAGGGCAGAATAGCGTTCGTGCATGGGGTCGACGCGCAGGCGCAGCAGCTCGAGCGAGCGCGAAGCCTGGCGTGTTCCGCGGATACGACGGTCGATGCCCTCAAGACGATGCTCAAGGTCGGGCACGCGGCCCTTCAGCGAACGCAGGCGCTCGCTCGTCTGGGCCAGGCGCACCTTGGCATCGGCGAGCTTACCGGCGGCCTCGGAATCGTCACGGCGAACGCGATCGAGCTCATCGTTGGCCTCGGCAATCTGGAGACCCAGGTCGCTTGCCTGTGCACGCGCCTCGTCACGCGAACGGGTGAGCTCGTCAACGCGCGGGCGCGCAGCGCGAACGGCCTCGGAGGCCTGCTCGCGGCGCTTGGAGATGCGCACGCGCTCGACCTCGGCATTGTTGACGCTTTGCTCCAAGCGGCCGATCTCGGAGAGCAGCGAGCGGCGCTCGCCCTCAAGACGGGCGATCTCACCGGCGGCATCGCCCTCGGCGGCACGTGCCTCCTCGACGGCGGCGTTGGCCTCAACGACTTGGTCCGAAGCATGCTCAAAGATGGCAGCCAGATCGGGTTCCAGGCCCTCGAGCTCACGGATGCGGCGCTTGCGCTCCAAGGCACCCGAAGCCTCGCCGGCATCGAGCCCCACGCGCACCAGACCACCACAGCTCACGCGGGCGCCATCGGGAGTCACGTAGGTCACACCGTCAACGACAGGGGCAGCCAACGCGGCAGCCAAGTCATCGACCACGTAATAGCCGCCGAGAAGGGCCTCGACAACCGGGCCATAACCGGAGCGCACGGACAGACGATCGACCAGACGCGTACCGGCAGCGCCATTGGCAGCAGCACCACCGCTCACGCCGCGCGCCACCAACAGCGCCTCGCCCGAAGCCTTCTTTTGGTCCAAAGCCGCACGACCGGCGCGCTCAAGCGTAGCGGCATCATCAAACAAAAGAGCATCGATATCGCCGGCAAGTAGTTGCTCAACCAGGCCCTCAAGCTCACGAGGGGCGTCGAGCACGTCGCCCAGACGGCCTGAGACATCATCGCCCAGTGCGCCCATCAGACGGCTCACCAGCGGCGAGCTGTCTGCCATGCGGGCATCAAGCTTCTTTTGGCTGGCAAGCTCCGAGCGCACCTCGGACAGCTTGTTGCGCGCCTCGCTCTCACGATTACGCAAGTCCTTCAGGGCTGCACGGGCGACCTCGGTGGCCTCGCGCGCATCGTTCTGGGCCTGACGAGCCGCCTCAAGGGCACTCTCAAGCTCCTCAGCACGGTCGCGACGGCTATCAAGCGATGCTGTAACCTCCTCGAGCTGTTCATCAATCTGCTCCAGGCGCGAGGCGTACATGTTGTCCTCGACCTCGGCGTTGCTCAGCGAGTCCTTCACCTTGGCGAGTTCGAGCGCCGCGTTATCGGCCACACGCTGCACATCGCGTTGCTCACGCGTAAGCTGCGAAATCTGATTGTCGAGCGCCACGCGCCGCTCGTGGAGCTCAGCGGCGGCAGGACCAGCGGCGTCAACGTCCTCCTGGGCCTGCATGTGCGCGCCGGTCACTTCCTCAAGCTGTGCACGCGCGTCCTCGAGCTCCTCGACCACGCGACGACGCTGATGCTCGGAGCTCGAGATCTGGCCACGCATGTCGGACAGGCGCGACACCATGTTGTGGCCCTTTTCCTCGAGCAGGCGCATATCGGAGTTAATGCGGCCGACCACGTCTTGCATATGGCGGCGCTGCTCGCCCAGGTCGCCCACAAACAGGCCCTTTTCCTCGAGCATAACCTGGAGCTTCTCGAGCTCGCGCTCCTTTTCGCCCATGCGGTACTGCGCAAGCTCCAGCTCGGCGGCGCCTTCCTTGGAGCGGCTCTCCAAGTCGTTCCACTGCGACTGCAGCGAACGAAGCTCGTCGACGGCCAGCATCTGCGTAAGTTCGTTCGCGCGCGAGGACAGCTCTTTGTACTTGCGCGCGCGATCGACCTGACGCTCCAGCGGCCGCAGCTGACGGGCGATTTCCTTATTGATGTCGCGGGCACGGGTCAAGTGCTCGTCCATCGATTTAATCTTTTTGAGCGCACGCTCCTTGCGGCGTTTGTGCTTGGAGATGCCGGCGGCCTCCTCGATGAGGGCACGGCGCTCCTCGGGGCGGCTCTGCAAAATGGCGTCGAGCTTGCCCTGGCTGATGATGGAATGCGTATCCTTACCCAGGCCCGAATCGTGCAGGATGTCCTGAATGTCCATCAGGCGGCACGGGCTCGAGTTGATGAGGTACTCGCTTTCGCCCGAGCGATACATACGACGGGTGATGGCGACCTCGTCAAAGTCGACGGGCAGCATATGGTCCGAGTTATCGAGCACCAGAGTGACCTCGGCGACACCCACCGGCTTGCGCGCTGACGAGCCCGAGAAGATGACATCCTCCATGGCCTGGCCGCGCAGCTGCTTGGCGCTCTGCTCGCCCAGGACCCACAGAATCGAGTCAGAGATGTTCGATTTTCCCGAGCCGTTGGGACCGACGATGACGGTCAGGCCCGGCTCAAACGTCATATGGGCGCGGTCGGCAAACGACTTGAACCCTTTGAGCGTGAGGGACTTGAGATACACGGTTCCTCGCTTAAACAGGCTTCTTGTTGAGAATCACGCCGTTGGTGGTGTAGCCCATGCGGTCAAGTGCCTCGAGTGCAGCGGCTCCCTCGGCTTCCTTCTTTGAGGAGCCGGAGCCGCGACCCTGGCGAATACCATCGATCAACACCACGGCGGTAAAGGTGGGCGCATGCGCCGGGCCCTCGGAGCCAACGAGCTTATACGCCGGGGGTTCGTGACCGTCGGCTTGCACGCACTCCTGCAAGAACGATTTGGGGTTCGCGGGGTGCTCGGCACGCTCGGAAGCCAAATGCGGCTTAAGCGTACGGTGGATAAACTCCGCTGCGGCATCCCAGCCGGCGTCCAGGTACAGCGCGCCCACGAGCGACTCGTAGACGTTCTCGAGCGCCGAATGCAGGCCGCGCGCACCGGTACCGGTCTCGGAGGCACCAAAGATGATGATGTCGTCGATGCCCAACTCGTGAGAAACCTCGGACAGCGTGGCGCCCGAGACAAGCGACACCTTCAGGCGCGTGAGCTTGCCCTCGTCAAACTCCGGATAGGACTCAAAGAGCGAACGGGCGACGACGGCGCCCAAAATGGAATCGCCCAAGAACTCAAGGCGCTCATAGCTGGCAGAAACCGGCTGGCCCTCGACTGCCGAGGGATGCGTAAGCGCCGCGCGCAGCAGTACCTTATTATTGAACTCGTGGCCCAGGATTTCCTGGGCACGCGTAAGTCGTTCAGACAAAGCCAAGACCTAGGCCTCCCTGGCGTGTTCGATCGCGTCGACGGCGTCGGCGACAGAGTTGAGCGAGAGCAGGGTCTCGTCATCGATCTCGAGATTGAACTCGTCCTCGATAGCCGTAACCAGTTGCAGGCGCTCGAGCGAGTTGGCATCGAGGTCGTCAAAGGTGGTCTCATCGCTAATTTCGGCAACATCGACGCCCAGAACGTCAGCAGCGACCTCGGCGATCTTGTCGAAGATTTCGGAGCGGTCCATAGCGCTTCCTCTCATAGTGCATGAATACCAAAAGAATGGTACCGCCCGGGCGGTACCAAGACACGGTTCTGATTCTACCCCACGAAGCAGGCCGCGAGGCACATAACAGCGCTCTAACTCGCTCTTACAAAACGATGCCGTCCATGGAGTTGGCGACGTTCTCGACCAGCCCCGCGCGCACGGCTTCGGCCGCCGCAAGCGTACCGTTTTTAACAGCCTCGACCGAGGTGGCGCCATGGCCGATCAGGACCACGCCACGCAGGCCCAAAAGAATCGCGCCGCCCTTGGCATCACCAGAGAGCTTGGCCTTAATCTCGCGCATCTGCTTTTTGATGAGCAGCGCGGCGATCTTGGTGCCGAGCGAGGCCATAAAGGCGCCCTTGAGCTCCTGCAGCAAAAACTTGGCAGCGCCCTCGGTAGCCTTGAGAGCGATATTGCCCGACATGCCGTCGGCAACAACGACATCGAAATTGCCCGAGGTGAGGTCGGTGCCTTCGCAGTTGCCCACAAAGCCCGGAACTGCGGCCTTCATAGCAGGGAAGCAGGCCTTGGTAAAGTTAGAACCCTTCTCGTCCTCGGTGCCGTTACCAAGCAGGCCCACGCGAGGATGTTCGATGCCCAGGACGACGCGGGCATAGGCGCTACCCATCTGGGCAAAACGCACCATGTCATCGACCTCGACATCGGGGTTGGCGCCCATATCGCACAGCACCGTCAGACCGCCGGCGCGATTGGGCAACGCATTGGTCAGACAGGGGCGCACCGGCTGCTTCTTGCCTTCGGCCTGATACCTAAACGGCGTCACGTATGCGGTAGCAGCGGCGGTCATGGCGCCGGTGGAGCCGGCGGAGAAGAACGCGTCCGCGTTGCCCTTTTTGATGGCGCGGCAGGCAAGCACGATCGAGGACTTGCGCTTGGTCATCACGGCGCGAATGGGATCGTTATCCATGGCGATAACGTCGGGTGCCTCAAGGGCCTCAACACGTGCATGGGAAGCAGCAAAGGGATTGACGATTTCAGCGGGGCCAGCTGCCAAGACCTCGATATCGGGATCGGCGGCAAGTGCAGCCTCGATACCATCGAGAACAACCTGAGGTTTCTCGTCTCCGCCCACAACGTCTACACAAACGCGAACGTTACTCATATACATGCTCCTTATACAAAAATGGCCGACTCATTGAGCCGGCCATTGTGGTTCCATTTGGAACGGCATCGCATCCAGAGTATACCGTTACTCGGTAACGATAACCTCGCGGTCCTTGTAGAAACCGCAGCTGGGGCACACGTGGTGCGGAAGCTTGACAGCGCCGCAACGGGGGCACGTGGACTGAGCCGCAGCCGAGATCTTCATGTTGGCGGAACGACGGGTGTGAGTGCGGATACGACCCTGCTTTTGTTTAGGTACGGGCATAGTGACCTTCCTTATGAACTATCCAGTGTGGCGATTACGCGCAAGTAGCGATACTACCACAGTTTTACTCATCGAGCTTGAGATTCTTCAATGCTGCAAATGGATTTTCCGTGGCAGCAGCCCATTCTGCCTCTGCCTGAGCGGCGCAATCGCATTGCTCGACGTTGAGATTACAACCGCAAGTGGGGCACAGACCGCGGCAATCGGGCTTGCACAGAACGACAAACGGCGTGTCCATAACGACCGCGTCGTTGATGGGCTCACCCAGATCGACGATGCGGTCCTCACCCAGGAGCTCGTAGCCGTCCTCGTAGGCCTCGGGATCCTCGGGCTCCTCAAAGAGGTAGAACTCCTCGATCTCGCCGGCGATATCAAACGAAGCGGGCTCCAGGCAACGGTCGCACTCGCCGGTGGCGTGCGCGCGGACCATGCCCGTGAGCAAGACACCGGTACCGGCATTGGTAAAGACAACGTCGTAGTCGATGCCGTCCTGTAGCTGGTACTCCTTCTCGCCCACCGTGTAGGTGGCGACATCGACCTTGCCGGTCAGCGGATACGAATCTCCGGGAAACTCAAGCTGCTCGGAAAGATCGACGGTAACGCTCGGGAACTCAGCCATTACCACTGACCATTCTGTTGGGCGGCACCCTCGTTGAGCTGCTGACGGCAACGGGTAACGGTGCCGGTCAGGCTCTTGAGGTTCTCCTCCAGGTGCGTAAAGACCTGCTCTGCGTAGTCCTCGGCAGCATAACGCGTCTCGCGCTCGTACTGCTGGGCACGATCGCGGATGTCGTCGGCCTGCTGCTGGGCTAAGCGGACGATCTCCTGCTCACCGGCAATGGTGAGGGCCTGCTGCTGAGCGTCGGCGATGATGGAATCGGCCTGGGCGGCGGCGGAAGCCATAAGCTCCTCGCGCTCCTTAAGGATACGGCGGGACTTCTGCCACTCCTCGGGATAGCTCATGCGGATCTCGTCGAGGATGTTGAAGAACACGTCGGCGTCGATGACCTTGAACTGAGCGTTCTTGCCGAAAGGCGGCTTGGCTTCCTCGATCAGCCCTTCGAGCTCATCGACCAAGCTGACGATCCTATCGCCAGGAAAATTCTCGCCCGGCATCCGGTCTCCTTTCATAGGTAACATATCATCGTGCTAGTTTACCACATGCCACCAGGCAATAAAAAACGTCACGAAAAGCGATGTCTGAGCGCTTCGACCACGTTGGGCGGGACAAACGTCGATACATCGCTGCCGAGTGAGGCGATCTGGCGAACGACCGAGCTCGAGATATAGCCGTACTGCGGCGCACTCATGACAAAGATGGACTCCAGCTCGTTATCCAAGCGATAGTTGAGATCTGCCTGCTGCAGCTCGTACTCAAAGTCGGTCATGGCGCGCAGGCCCTTGACCACGGCCCCCGCCCCCTGCTCGCGAGCGAAGTCGACCAAGAGGCCGGTAAAGGGCAGGACCTCGACGCCGTCGATATCACCGAGCGCCTCGCGGGCCAGCGCCACGCGCTCATCGAGCATAAACGTGGTACCCACACCGTTTTTACCCTGCGACTCGGCAACAGCGACGATCACACTGGGAAAGATGCGGCGGGCGCGGCGGATGACGTCGATATGGCCAAACGTGATGGGATCGAAGGTGCCCGGGACGATCACGCGGTTGATGGTGTCATTCATGGTCGTCCTCCTGAAACGTCGTGACATCGTTGTTGTGAGCATCGGTGCCAGCGCAATCTTCCTCACCATCGTCATCGCCGACCCAACGAAGCAGGTCGACCGAGGTAATGCCGTAGCGCTTCTCGCGCACGATCTCAAAGCCTGCCGGATGCGCGCCCGCATCGGCGGCGGCATGCTCAAACAGGGCATAAGCGCCAGGTGCAAGCAGACCCGGCTGAGCCAGCTTCTGCAGCAGCTCCTCGACCGGCTCGGCACCAAAAGCATAGGGCGGGTCGAGCAGGACCAGATCAAAGGGGCCGCCCGGCACACGACCGCGCGAGGCACTCGCCAGCATGTCGCCCGCTATCACGCGCCAACGCGCACGGTCACGGCAGAGCGACTCGATATTCTTGGTAATGAGCCGCGCGGCATTCCGATCGATCTCGAACGTCGTGAGCGAGCGGGCACCACGTGAGAGCATCTCTAACCCTAAGGCACCGGAGCCGCCAAAGGCGTCCAGCACGCGGACCTCGTCCAGATCGAAGTCGAATGCCGACATGACCATAGATGCGCATGCCTCGCGCACGCGATCGGTCGTGGGGCGGGTGACATCGCGACCACGGGGCTCCTCGATCTTACGACCGCGCCATTCGCCGCCGATGATTCTCATCCTCCGCTGACCTCCTTATAAATGTGTCGATATCGCATGGCGACCGCATCGCGCAGGGGGCGCGTCGCCACGGAGTCAAGGTTGCAAGCATACCGCAAGAGCTCAACCGCGTCCAAATGGGCCCACTCGATCAGCTCCTCGTCGGCATCCAGGTCGACAAAGCGCAGGGTCACTCCGCCATGCTGGCGGTACCCCAGGATTTCGCCCTCGTGGCGCAGACGCAGGTCCATCTGGGCGAGCGTAAAGCCATCCGAGGTTTTTTCGAGCGATTGCAGGCGATCTTGTGCTGCCGAAGCGCCGCCGTTGCCCTTGGAGTGCGTCATGACCAGGCACGTGCCCGACACGCTGCCACGGCCCACGCGACCGCGCAGCTGGTGCAGCGCCGCCAAACCAAAGCGCTCGCCGTTCTCGATGACCATGACGGTGGCGTTAGGCACGTCGACGCCCACCTCGACCACCGTAGTCGAGACGAGCACGTCAATCTCGCCACGCTTAAAGGCATCGATAACCTGGTCCTTCTCCCCCGCTGGCATGCGGCCGTGAAGGCGCTCGATGGCAAGACCCGGCAACGCCAGACGCAGGCGATCGAGCTCGGTCGCCGTATCGTGCAGCGGCACGGGGACCGTCACGCGGCCCTCGTCGTCGCGGACGATACCGGGCACGTCCTCCAGATCATCGGCCGAGTCACTCGGCTCCACGAGCGGGCAAATCACGTAGGCCTGCTGACCCTTTTCATGCGCCTCGCGGATGGCGCCATAGGCAAGGTCGCGACTCGATTCGGTAAGCACGCGTGTCGTCACGCCAGCGCCAGGGACGGGCCGATGGCGGATGATACTCGTGTCCAGATCGCCGTAGACCGAAAGCGCCAGCGTACGCGGGATGGGCGTTGCCGTCATAACGAGCAGATCGGCACCGGGACCCTTCGCACGCAGGGCGTTGCGTTGGCCGACGCCAAACCGGTGCTGCTCATCGATGACCACGAGTGACAGATGCTTGAACGCAACGTTATCCGAAAGGACCGCGTGGGTGCCAAAGAGGACATCGAGCTCGCCCGATTCCAGCTGGGCATGGATCCGCTCGCGCTCGGCCGCCGGCGTGGCGCCCGTCAGGAGCGCCCAGGTCATACCAGCCTGCGAGAGCAGGGGGCCGGTCTTATCGGCATATTGACGCGCCAGCACGCCCGTGGGCGCCATAACGCAGGCCTGCGTGCCGCTATCGGCAGCCACAGCCAGCGCGCAGGCGGCAACAGCGGTCTTGCCGGTACCGACATCGCCCAGCAGCAGGCGGTTCATCACGCGCCCGCCATCGCACATATCGCGCAGGATATCTTGGAACGCGGCCTGTTGCTCGTCGCTCAGCGAAAACGGCAGGGCCTGCTTAAGCGCGGCCAGGTGCTCGCCCGCGGCGTGGGCATAGGGTACCACATCGACCAGGCCGCCGTCGTTGCGCAGGCGCAGCGCCAGCTGCAGGTAGAGGCACTCCTCGTAGGCAAGCCGTGCGCGCGCGATATCGCGCTCAGCCATGCTCGAGGGAAAATGGATCGATCGAAGCGCACGGGCATTGCTCATCAGGCGGCGCTTGACGCGCAAGCGTGCGGGAATCGGATCGAAGGGATTGCCGACGACCTCGAGCGCGCCACTTACGATGCGGCGCATCCACGCCTGGCTCACGCCGTCACTCACATAATGGACCGGCAAAATGGTGCCCGCAGCACGCCCCTCATCGAGCTTTTCAAAGTGCGGCGAGGCCATCTGCTTAAAACCGTAGGCAAACTCAACCTTGCCCATCACGGCCAGGCGGTCGCCCTGCTTAAGCTGCTGGGCAATCCAAGGCTGACGGAAAAAGGCGACCTGCAGCACGCCCGTCTCATCAACGAGTGAGACCTCGGTCACCTGCATGCGCGGACGCGGCTTCTTTTGAACGATACGGTCGACCGTGGCGATGATGGTGCACACGGTACCGATGGGCGCCATCTCGATGGACCAGGAGCGCGTAAAGTCCAGGTATCGATGAGGGATATGGAGAAGGAGGTCCCCCACCGTCCGAATTCCCAGACGGCGAAGGGCCTCCTCACGTTTACCCGAAACATATTTGAGTCGCGCAATATCCTCGTCGAGCGCATTGCTCTGGGCAAAGCGATCCGAGACGCGCGGCACGGAGCAGAGCTCGGACATAGGCAGATGCCTACTCGATCGAGAAGATCACGGGATAGAGCGGCTGCTCGCCACGATGGGCGTCGATCTCCAGGTCGGGCTGAGCCTCCTCGATAGCGTCGACGATCTCCTGGAAGGCTTCATCGGACAGCTCCTCGCCGGCCAGAATCGTCAGCGCGTCGCCCTCCTCTTCCTCCTGCATGCGGTTGATGCAATCGAGCGTGACCTGCTTCACGTCGGAGCCGACGACATCGATGGAGCCGGCAATGATGCCCATGACGTCACCGGAGTGAATTGGCGAACCGTCGGAGGCGCTGGAGTCGCGCACGGCGCGGGTGACCTCGCCATCGCGGACCTCGCTGATGGCGTCGACCATAGCGGCGACGGCATCCTCGAGCTCGGAATCGGGCAGGACCGCGAACAGCGCGGAGAAGGCCTGCGGAACGGTCTTGGTGGGAACGACGGCGACCTTCTTGTCGGTGCAGGCTGAGGCAGCGGCCTCAGCGGCCATGCGGATGTTGCCGTTGTTGGGCAGAATGATGACCGAGGTCGCGTTGACCTGGTCAACAGCGCCCAGCAGGTCTGCAGTCGAGGGGTTCATGGTCTGACCACCCGACACGATCACGTCGACGCCGAGGGACTTGAGGATGTCTGCCTCGCCGGACCCAGCGGCAACGGCGACAAAGCCCAGCGCCTTGGCGGGCTCGGCGGCCTTTTCCTGGTCCTCATGAATCTTGGCGGTACGGTCGTGGGCCTCCATCTCCATGTTGTGGATAAAGACCTCGTAGATCTGACCAAGCTGAAGCATGTGCTCGAGCACCAGGTTGGGGGTGTTGGAGTGCACGTGGATCTTGTAATCGGGGTAGGCGCCCACGAGTAGCTCACAGTCGCCCATGGAACCCAGGAACTTAAGGCACTCATCCTCGTCAAAGGGAGCGTCAGCCTTAAAGAGGAACTCGTTGCAGTAGCGGAACTCCGAGCCCTCCCAGTCGTCGTTGGCCTCGATCTCAACGCGATTGAGGGCCGCGTCGCGGGCAGAGCCAGCGGAATCAAACGTGGCGGAGAAATCCTCGACAACGGTGCTGCGGCCAAGCGCGGCGGCAACAAAGTTCTCCAGGAAGATGGCAAAGCCAAAGGCGCCGGAGTCGACCACGCCGTTCTCCTTCAGAACGGGCAGAAGGTCGGGCGTGCGAGCGACAGACTGATATGCCTCGACGACGATAGCGTCGAGCGCGTCCTCGGCCGAGAACTTCTTCTTCTCGCACTCGTCGGCCTTGGTCGAGACATCGCGCAGCACCGTGAGGATCGTGCCCTCGATGGGCTTGCGGACGGCCTGGAAGGCGACCTTGACGGCTCGGCGGAACGCATAGGCGATGTTGGCGGACGTAATGGGCTCATCGGCAGAAACGAGACCCTCGGCCACACCGCGCAGGATCTGCGAGAGGATGACACCGGAGTTGCCGCGGGCGCCCATCAGGGAGCCGTGGGTGATGGCGCCGGCGATGGCCTCCATGTCAGCGTCGGCGGGAAGAGCGGAGAGCTCCTTGGTCACCGAGGCGAGCGTGAGCGACATGTTGGTGCCGGTGTCACCGTCGGGCACGGGGAAGACGTTGAGCTTATTGATCTCCTCGGCCTTGTCGGAAACGGCAGCCGCAGCGATCGGAAAACAGGTGCGAATGGTCTTTGCAATCATGGGTATTTGAATCTCCGTTTTCGGATGCTAGTTCAGACGGCTCTTGAGCGCGTCGATATGGATGCCGATCTTAAGGCTGGCGGGGTCGATCTGAGCGATCTCCTGCAGGGTGAAGGCAACGGAGCTCGAAAGATTGTGGCAGACGGACTTCATGTTGACGCCGTTCTCGAGCACGACGTGAAGATCGACCGTAAGGCCGTTCTCGTCGGCGGAGACAAGCACGCCCTTGCGGAGGCGCTGACCGGCAAGCAGGCGCACGCTCTCGGCGCCTTGGAGCTGCTCAGCCATACCGACGACGCCATAGCACGTCATCGCAGCATAACCGGCAATATCGGCAATAACGTCGTTCGAGACGCTCAGGCTGCCGTTAATGGTCTCAGACACAAGAATCTCCTTATCTGGTGCTCGCGGCACCATGTCGTGGGAGCAATCATTGCAATATTCTACAACGACCGCGCCATGTTGAGGTGGTGGGTCGCGGGATTACATCCTCGACACGAAATGTTGATATGGCAACGTTCGAGTCAAGTGGTCGCGGCATGAAAAAACCCGCCGCATAAGCGACGGGTTCTACAACCTGGCTCCCCGGGTAGGACTCGAACCTACAACAGCGCGGTTAACAGCCGCGTGCTCTACCATTGAGCTACCGAGGAATTAAAAAGCCCAGCGGAATGGGCTGAGAAATTCTGGCTCCCCGGGTAGGACTCGAACCTACAACAGCGCGGTTAACAGCCGCGTGCTCTACCATTGAGCTACCGAGGAATAGGTGCGTGCTCTCAAGCAACGAAATTTATTATACGGACGAATCAGCTCAGGGCAAGAACTTTTTTAAGAAATTTTCCGCCCTAGTCATTGGGAACGTTCTTAAACGACTAGTCATTCAAGAACGTCCCCAATGACCACATGAAAGCGCCCCCAAGCGGATGTGCTTGAGGGCGCTTCTTGCTTGACTAGCTTTCGATATAGTCCTTTAGCTTGCTCGAACGGCTCGGGTGGCGGAGCTTGGCCAAGGTCTTGGACTCGATCTGGCGGATACGCTCGCGCGTGACGCCAAACTCGCGGCCGACTTCCTCGAGCGTGCGGGGATGCCCGTCGACAAGGCCAAAGCGCAGCTCGATAACCTTGCGCTCACGATCGGCAAGCGAGTCGAGCACCTGAGTGAGCTGCTCCTGCAGCATGGAGAAGCTGGCGGCATCGGGCGGAACGATAGCCTGGGAGTCCTCGATAAAATCGCCCAGCTGGGAATCCTCTTCCTCGCCGATGGGGGTCTCAAGCGACACGGGCTCCTGCGAGATCTTCTGGATCTCGCGGACGCGGTCGGCGCTCATGTCCATCTCGGCACCGATCTCCTCGGGGGTCGGGTCGCGACCCAGGTCCTGAAGGAGCTGGCGCTGCACGCGGACGAGCTTGTTGATAGTCTCGACCATATGCACGGGAATACGGATGGTACGGGCCTGGTCGGCGATAGCGCGCGTAATGGCCTGACGGATCCACCACGTGGCGTACGTGGAGAACTTGAAGCCCTTCTGGTAGTCGAACTTCTCGACGGCGCGAATCAGACCGAGGTTACCCTCCTGGATCAGGTCAAGGAACAGCATGCCGCGGCCGACATAGCGCTTGGCGATGGAGACGACCAGACGCAGGTTTGCGCTGATGAGTGCCTGCTTAGCTTCGAGGCCGACGTTCTCAATGCGCGTAAGACGACGCATCTCGGCACGCGTGAGCTCGAGCTCACCGGCATCGGCGGCCTCGAGCTTCTCGGTGGCCTCAAGACCGGCCTCGATCTTCATGGCCAGATCGACCTCTTCGGAGGCGGTCAGCAGGTCGACCTTGCCGATCTCCTTGAGGTACATACGAACAGGATCGCCGGTCAGCATCACCGTGGAGGCATCGATGCCACGCACGCGCGAGCGTGAACGGGACGTGCGCACGGTGCGCTTCTTCTTGCTCTTGGAAGAACCCATCTCGGCATCGGCCTGACGGGCCATCTTGAGCTCGTGATCGTCGAGCGAGCCGGAATCGTGCTCGTCGTCGTCATCGAAATCGTCGGTATCGGTATCGTTATCGTCATCGTCGACGTCCATGGGGGCGTCGTCGTTACCGCTCGCGGAGATAATCTGGATGCCGCTGTTGCGCAGCGCGGAATACACCGCGGTGAGCTGCTCGTCAGAAACATCGATATCCTTCAGGGCGACCTGAATCTCGTCCTCGGTTACCGAAGTCCTGTTTGAGCCGTTGCTCATGAGCTTTGCAACGTAGGATTCCAGCCCAGTACCCGTGCTCTCAGTCTTTTTTGGCACAGATTCTCCCTTCATAGTCCACAGGACTCAATACTTTAGCACACACATCGACGTCTATACCCAAAAAGAGGACAGGATATAGGCGAGAATACGCTGGTTGACCACAACATCTAGGCTTGTTCGGTGCCCGCGGCCTCCAGGCCGATCAAACGGAACGGGTCCGCCACGCCGCCGATCGACTTTTGCAGCTCGCGTTGACGCTGTGAATCCTGCGCGGCCTGCACGGTCAGCGCGCGACGGGCCTCATCGTCGAGCGAACGGTCCTGGCGCAGCTTGGCCTGTGCGGCACGCATACGGCGCTTGATGGTGTAGAGCTCGAGCGTATCGAGCATAAACACGATGTTCGTCTCGGTGGGGTGCTTGCTCGTCGCCGAGATGCGCCCGGCACTCACAAGCGTTGCCGCCTCGGGACACACCGAGCGCGCCGCATCCATGCAGGCTGCAGGATCGGTTCCCGGCGGCGTTGCCAGAACGGCCCATGCGATGGACTCGTGACGCGGGTCAACCCACTCGATAGAGCAGATGCGGTCGGCATACGTGCGGAACAGGTCGGGGTAGCTCGTGAGCATGGTCAGCAGCTCACGCTCCCCTGCCAAGGACTTACGCTCAAGATCAGTAAGAACCATCGGCGCCGCCGCAGCCGGAGCACCCGAACCATCAGTCGCAGGTACAGCACCCATACCATCAGGCGCGTCGATCGGCGGCAGGTCGTCGACGACCTCCACGGGCGCGGCGCCGTAGGCATCGAGCGGGACGTAGTCATACGGCTCTTCTTCGACCGGCGCGGACACCGGCGGCGTCGCGCCCGATGCCCAAGCACCGCTAGATGCCCCCTGCGAACCAGACGTCCGACCGCCCGCGCTACCAGAGCGCTCAGCCTGTGCCCGCTGGCGCTCATAGTTCTGCTCACGACGTCGTTCCGCATCCTCGCGCTTGGCGACATCGCGAAACACACGGCCCGAGCTCGCACGCACTGTCTCCAGATCCAAACCCAACAGGTCGGCAATTTGAATAAAGTACGTGTCGATCATATAGCTGTCGCGCAGCGGATAGATAAGCGTCAGCGCATCCTCCAGCGCCTTGGCGCGACCGCCCGGCGTGGAGATGTCGCTCGACTCCTGCAGCGAACGGTACACGAAGTCCATGAGCGGCTCGGCGGCGTCAATGCGTTTCTGCAGCTCCCCTCCGCCGTGCGCCGTGATGAACTCCATGGGATCGTTACCGTCGGGCAGCACCACGCAGCGCAGGTCCATAGAATCCTGCTCGATAAACTGAATCGCACGGCGAGCGGCCTTTTGACCGGCGGCATCGCCGTCAAACATATACACGATGCGCTTGGCAAAGCGGGTGAGCGTCTTGACGTGATGCTCCGTGAGCGCGGTGCCCAGCGTGGCGACGACGTTTTTAATCCCCGCCTCCCAACAGGCGATGCAGTCGGTATAGCCCTCTACCACGATGGCGGTATCCTGCGCGACGATAAACTCCTTGGCCCAATTAAAGCCGTAGAGGTTTCGCTTTTTATGAAACACGCTCGTCTCGGCGGTGTTGAGGTACTTGGGTTGGCCGTCTCCCATGATGCGACCGCCAAAGGCGATGTTGTGACCCTGCTCATCAAAAATGGGGAACATCACGCGGTCGTAGAAGCGGTCGGCAAGCTGCCCGCGCCCGCGGCTCACGGCAACGTTGGCATCGATCATCTCCTGCGGGGTAAAACCCGCCTGGGACAGGTGCGACACCAGCGCGTTGCGGCCAGGCGCAAAGCCCAGGCAGTAGCGGCGGCAGACGTCGCCACCCATGCCGCGGCTGGCAAAGTACTCGCGCGGACGGCCGTCCTTACCGCGCATAAGCATGGTGTGATAGAACTGGGCGGTCTCGGCGCACAGATCGTAGATGCGGGCACGCTTGGTACCGCGCTCGCGGCGGTCTCCGGTGTCGTGCAGCTCAATACCCGCGCGATCGGCCAAATAACGGATTGACTCGGGAAAGCTCAGGTTCTCGCGCTTCATGATATAGGTGAAGACGTCGCCACCCTCGCCGCAGCCAAAGCAATGCCACACCTGCGTGGCGGGAATAATGTGGAAGGACGGAGTCTTTTCGCCATGAAAAGGGCAGCAACCCCAAAACTCATGACCGCGGGGCTTGAGCTCAACCGTTTCCTGCACGATGGCGACTAAGTCGGACGCAGCGCGTACCTGGTCTTTTTCCTCATCGCTAATCACGGACGCTCACCCCCTGCTCGCCCAAGTTGTGACGAATATCTTCGATATTACCCTCGACGGTCGCGATCAACTCATCCAGCGAATCGAACACGCGCGACGGACGCAGCCAGCGCGTAAACGCCAGCGAAACGGAAGCGCCGTACAGGTCGCCCGTATAACCAATTAAATTAGCCTCGAGATGCGCAGAAGCCGCATCGTCGGCATACGTCGGCGGCAGTCCGACGTTGACGGCAGCGGGCCACACGATGTCGTTGACCAGCACCAGGCCCTCATACACGCCATCGGCAGGCACCTGAATGCCGTCGGGAACATGTAGGTTTGCCGTGGGAAAGCCCATGCCAGAACCCTCGTGACGGCCGCGAATAACACCGCCGCGCACCATATACGGGCGGCCGAGTAACTCAGCAGCAAGCTCCACATGGCCCTGTCCCAGCTCATGACGAATGCGGGTGGCGCAAATGGCCTCACCGCCCTCGCAAAGCAGGTCGTGCCCGTATACGTCAACGCCGCGCTTGGCACCCCAGGTGCGCATCTCGTCAACACCAGAAGCACCGCCACGACCCAGCCTAAAGTCGCTGCCAACGCGAATCGAACGAATGTCGACCACGCGTGACAGCAGTGCGAGAAAACCGACATGGTCGAGTGCCGCAACCTCAGGCGTAAAGGGAACGGCCACCACCGCATCGACCCCGGTCTGAGCCAAGGCATGTAGACGGTCGGACGTCGTCATCAATTTTTGAGCGGGCGAAGGACTCACCACAACGTCCGGATCGGGATCGAAAGTGACCACGACCGCCTTACAGCCATGGGCACGGGCGTCACGGACAAGCGCCGCAATGAGCTCCTGGTGTCCACGGTGCACGCCATCGAACACGCCAATGGCGATCGAGGCAGCACCCAGGTGCTCACACTTATCAAACGCATCGGCAGTAACGATGTGAGCCTCGTCCGACTCGCCCGCGAAAAAAATACGCGCGAGCTCGTGAGCGGACAACATCATCGAACACCGCCGATTGCCTGCGGAAACACGTGCTCCATGACAAAGCGGCCACTCTCAATGCGGGCGAGCGCCTTGAGTCCCCCATCGAGCACCAACGCAAACGGCACCTTCGAGGCATCGAAATCCGCAAGCGCACGCTCAACGGGAATGCGTCGGCCGCAGAGCAGATCGTCGGCAAGATTGCCCGGCAAGTCAACACGCGAGGCGCCCAGGGCCGCAATGGGATCCAGGGCAAAGCCAGCCGCGGACTCGGGAGAAAGCTCCTCGACCGCATGACAAGCGCCAATGGAAACAACACCGGAAGCCGTGCGGCGCAGCGCGGAAATGTGCGCGGCGCTCTCGCAGGCGCGGCCCAAATCGCGAGCGAGCGCACGGATATAGGTACCCTTGCTCACAGAGAACGCCACGGTCCACACACACGTATCACCTTCGCCTCCCACGGCGATCAGGTCGGCGGCATAGACCTCGACGGGGCGCGGAGGTAGGTCCACCGCATTGCCCTCGCGAGCAGACTTGTAGGCGCGAACGCCATTGACCGAGATAGCCGAAAACGCCGGCGGCACCTGCATCTGCGGACCCAGCATAGCGGCCAAGCGCTCACGGGCATAGGCAGGATCGCGGAGCTCGTTGGCAACAGCCACCGTGCGGACAGCCTCGCCCTCCGCATCATCGGTATTGGTCTCGGCGCCAAACGAAATGTCGGCGACATAGCTTTTGGTATCGAGGGTTAGCATGCCCAGCAGACGGGTGGCCTGGCCCACACCCACCACCATGACACCCGATGCCATGGGGTCGAGCGTGCCGGCATGGCCGACGCGCCGCTCATGGAGGGCGCGCCGGCATTTCGAAACCACATCGTGGGACGTGCAGCCCACCGGCTTATCGACGGCGAGCAGCATATTCAGTTGAGAAGGCGTACGACGAGCCATGTACCATCCAAAAAGTTAAAGCTCGACGGTCACCGAAGCGGGATCCTCCCCCACCAGCTCGGCAAGCATGGGAAGTGCCACGGTAAGCGTCTCGAGAATCGTTCCGTTGTTGGAGAAACCGGCGGCAGCGGGATGTCCGCCTCCGCCAAAGGCAGCAGCGATCTCGGACACGTTGAGGTCGCCCTTGGAGCGCAGGTTGCCGCGCACCTTGGTATCGCCCTCAATGCCCTTCAGGAACAGACAGACCTCGACGCCCATCACCGAGCGCACCACGTCAACCAGACCGTCGCACTCGTCCGAGGTGACACCGCAGGCCTCAAGGTCACTCTGGTACGCGTAGCTATACGCGACGCGCCCGTGGGCCACCGTCTTAATGCGGCCCATAACGATGGACTTGAGGTGCAAAAACTCAACGCGCATGCTCTGGTAGACCTCGAGTGCCACACGCGCCGGATCGGCACCGTGGGCAACCAGACGCGAGGCTGCATGGAACGCGGCGGCATCGGCGTTTTGGTACTGAAAACGGCCGGTATCGGTAACCAAGCCACACAGCAGGCAGGTCGCGACACCATCGCGAGCCACAATGCCGCAATTGTCCAAAAAGCGGTCGATAATCATGGCGCAGGCCGCGGCGTCGACGCACCTCAGGCTCAGCTCGGCAAATTCCTCGCGCGCCGGATGATGATCGAAGCACACCACATGCGACGAGCGGCGGAGCACCTCGGCGGAGTTGTTCAGACGCTCGACGACCGGTACGTCCACCGAGATAAACAGGTCCGGATTGCCGGCATACGCAGATGCCGGCACCAGACGGTCGGCGCCCTCCATAAAGCGGTAAATGCGCGGAACCGGGTCATCGTCTGCCAGCAGCAGGGCAATGTCCTTGTTGGGAAAAAACTTCATAAGCGAGAGGCCCAGACCCAGCACGGAGCCCAGGGCGTCACCATCGGGAGACGTATGTCCCGAAATCGCAATGGAGGACGCACCCTCGATGAGCTCAAGGATGCGTCGCTGAATATCTGCAGACTCGCACGATGCGAGGTCGGCGGAATTACTCATCTAAAGCTGCCTCCTGGGCGGCATCCGCTATTGGATAGCCGTCCTCGTCCTTTTCGATCGCAAGCGTGGCGGGAACGTTTTCCAGCGCGCGCGTGATGCGCTCAGCCTCATCGGTCGAGCGATCGATGCGAAAATCGAGCTCGGGCGTGACGCGCCAATCGAGCGAGCGGGCCAGCAGGCTACGGATGCGGCCCTTGGCGCTGGCGAGCGCCTCCATGACCTCGTCGTAGCGGCTCGCGTCGCACGACACGTACACGCGCGCGAACGAACGGTCCACCGCGACCTCGACCGCGGTCAGGGTGACCAGGTCGAGACGCGGATCGGAAACCTCAAAGAGCAGGATATAACCGAGCTTCTCGCGAAGCTGCTCGCCCAAACGGCGGGTTGCCTGCGTTTGCTTCATAGCGCTACCCCCTACTCGGTACGGGCAACCTGGTCGATGCGGTAGCCCTCAATGGTGTCGCCAGGCTTGATGTCCTGGAAGTTCTCCAGGCCAATACCGCCCTCGGAGCCGCTCTTGAGGCTCTTGGCCTCGTCCTTGTAGTGGCGCATCGAGGCGATCTTGCCGTTGAAGACCACGATGCCGTCGCGCACCAGGCGCACGGAATCGGTCGCGGCGATCTCGCCCTCTTCGACGCGGACACCGGCGGCGATACCGACCTTGGGCACCTTGAAGGTGTCCAGAACGGTCGCGGTACCCGTGGAAACCTCGACCTCGGTGGGCTTGAGCATGCCGATACGGGCTGCGTCGAGGTCCTCGAGGCACTTGTAGATGACGTCGTAGCAACGGATCTCGACGCCCTCGCGCTCGGCGGCGGAGCGGGCCTTGCCGTCGGGACGGACGCCAAAGCCGATGATGATGGCGTTGGAGGCGTCGGCCAGAACGACGTCGGTCTCGTTGATGGCGCCAACGGCGGAGTGGATCGTGTTGATGCGCACCTCGGACTGGTCCATCTTGTCGAGGGAGTCCTGAAGGGCCTCGATAGAACCCTGGACGTCGGCCTTGATGATCAGGTTGAGCTCCTTGACCTCGGCGTCGGCGATGGTCTCGAAGAGGTTCTCGAGCGTCACATGCTTCACGCGGCTCTGCTCCTCGATGCGGGCCTTGAGCGAACGCTCGTCGGCCAGGGCGCGAGCCTCGCGCTCGTCCTCGAACACGCGGAACTCATCGCCGGCGTTGGGGACGGACTGCAGGCCCAGAATCTCGACGGCGTCGGAGGGACCGGCCTCGGTGACGGCGTTGCCCTTGGGGTCGAGCATGGCGCGGACGCGGCCGTAGGTAAGGCCGGCGACCAGCGTATCGCCCACGTGCAGGGTACCGCGGGTCACGAGCACCGTGGCAACCGAGCCGCGGCCCTTGTCGAGCTTAGCCTCGAGGACGTTGCCCGAAGCGAACGTATCGGGGTTGGCCTTGAGCTCGAGCACGTCGGCCTGGAGCAGGACGGTCTCGAGCAGGTCGTCGATACCGATCTTCTGCTTGGCCGAGATGTTGACGAACATGTTCTGTCCGCCCCACTCCTCGGGGATGATGCCGTACTCGGTGAGCTCCTGGCGCACGCGGTCGGGGTTCGCACCCGGCTTATCGATCTTGTTGACGGCGACGACGATGGGAACACCGGCGGCCTTGGCGTGGTTGATCGACTCGATGGTCTGGGGCATGACGCCGTCGTCGGCAGCCACGATCAGAATGACGATGTCGGTCACCTTGGCGCCGCGGGCACGCATGGCCGTAAAGGTGGCGTGGCCGGGGGTGTCGATGAAGGTGATCTTGCGGTCATTGATCATGACCTGCGAAGCGCCGATGGCCTGCGTAATGCCGCCCGCCTCGCCGGCAGCGACGCCGGTGTGACGGATGGCGTCGAGCAGGCTCGTCTTGCCGTGGTCGACGTGGCCCATGACGGTGACGACCGGGGCGCGCGGCTTAAGGTCGGCGGGATCGTCGTAGAACGAGAAGGTGTTCTCCTCCTCGGGGGTGATGATCTTGATCTGACGGCCCAAGTCGTCGGCAACGAGCTCGACAAGGTCGTCGGACATGGACTGCGTCATGGTAAGCGGCGTACCCAGCAGGAACAGGCGCTTGATGATGTCGTTGGCCGGAACATCGAGCGCCTCGGCGAGCTCCTGGACGGTAACGCCCTGGGAGACCTTGATGGCGTCGAGGTCCTCGGGGTTCACGCCCTGGGCCAGCGCCTCCTCAATCTTGCGCTCTTCCTGAGCCTTTGCGGCCTCGCGCTCGCGCTTCTCCTTACGCTTTTTGCGACGACCAGTGGACTCGCGAGAGGCCTCCTCGACGGCGGCACGAGCCTCCTCGAGCACCTTCTCGCGGCTGTACTCCTCGGCCTCGCGAGCCATGCGGCTGTAGTGGTCCTCTTCGTTGTTGTGACCGCCCTTGCGCTTCTTGCCCTTGCCCTGCTTGTCGGGGTTGGGGAAGTCCATACCGGCAGCGACGTTGTTGCTGGCATTGGTGCGATGGCTGTGCGGGCGGTTCTCGGAGGCATTGCGCTCGGAGTTGTTATCGGAGGCGTTGCGATCGTTACGACGGCCACCGCGACGGTCGTTGTTGCCGCCACGACGGTTGCCGCGCTCGGCAGCGCGCTCGACCTTGGCCTTCTGCTCGGCGTCCTTCTTCTCCTTGAGCACGGTCTCCTGTGCGGCGATCTGGTCAAGCAGAGAGCGGAAACGCGAACCGGAGTCGGAAGCGGGAACGGCGCGGCGCTGGGCCTCGCGGGCAGCTTCCTCCTTCTCGCGAGCAAGACGCTCCTGCTCGGCCTTCTTCTTGGCCTCGGCCTCGGCACGGGCGGCCTCCTCGGCAGCCTGGGCGGCGGCGAACTGACGGCGCTCCTCCTCGCGTGCCTTCTCGGCGGCGATGCGCTCGCGCTCGGCCTCGGCAGCGCGTGCTGCCTCCTCGGCGGCAGCGGCCTGCTCCTCGGCCTGCTTGGCGGCCTCGACTTCCTGGGCGCGGGCCTCGATCACCGAGGCGAGCTGCTTGCGGACCATGGCGACGTAAGCGTCCTCCAGGGCGGAGGAAGCGGACTTAGCGGGAATCTTCATTTCGGCGAGATGACCCATCAGTTCCTTAGAGGTCATGCCGAACTCTTTGGCCAGGGTGGACACACGGACTTTTGCCATATGACTTCACCTACCCTTTCTGGCACCTTGGGTGCCTAGAGACTGAACGAGCGTGGGGTATGCGCTGGGACCTGCCCGGCGCGACCGCGCGCTAGATCAGGTCCTCCGCATCATCGAAGGCGTCGGTGTCGTGGACACCGCAGAAACGGGAGCCGGGACGGGCCTGGTTGCGGCACTGGATGCCGTCCTCGGACACGAACTCGCAGCGACGGACGTCCTCGTCCTCCTCGTCACCGATCAGGTCGGCGGCGGGCTCCTCGTGAACGGGAACGTTCTTGAGGATGTCGGCGGCAAGGGTCTCAGACTTGATGTCGATATGCCAGCCGGTCAGGCGCGCGGCGAGGCGGGCGTTCTGGCCCTCCTTGCCGATGGCGAGGGACAGCTGGTCGTCGGGCACGATAACGCCGGCGTAGGCCTTCTCCTCGTCGATAAGGGCGCGGGTGACCTTAGCAGGCGACAGGGCGTTGGCGACATAGACGGCCGGATCGGCATCCCACAGGATGACGTCGACGCGCTCGCCACGGAGTTCGCCCACGACGGCGCGAACACGGCTGCCCTTGGGGCCGACGCAGGCGCCAACGGGATCCAGGCGATCGTCGAGCGAGTGGACGGCGACCTTGGAGCGCTGGCCGGGCTCGCGGGCGATCGACTTGATCTGGACGGTGCCCTCATAGATCTCGGGCACCTCCTGCTCAAACAGACGACGCATGAGCTCGGGGTGGGTACGGGAGATGACAATCGGCGGACGGCTGTGCTCGCCACGAACCGGCTGCAGGTTGGAGTTGGGGTCGCGAACGTCGATGATCACGGCCTTGATGTGCTGATTGTGCAGATAGCGCTCGCCCATCGGACGCTCGTTGCGCTCGTTCTCGTAACGGCGCTGGTCGAAGTGCGGAAGCTCGGCCTCGACGCCCTCGCGGATCTTGACGATCGTGAAGTCGGGCGTGGACTGCAGCACGGTACCGCTAATGAGGTCACCGATACGGCCGGCGAACTCCTCGTAGATCTGCTCGCGGGCGGAGTTGCGCACGATGGCGTTGATCTCGGCCTTGGCGTGCTGGGCGGCGATGCGGCTCGTGTTCTTGGGGGTGACGTCGATCTCCTCGAACTCGGTGAAGTTGCCTTCCTCGTCCATGGAATCGTCGATCGGCTCCAGGCGGTAGACGTAGATCTTGCCGGTGGTGCGGTCGATGGTCACCTTGGCGCCCCACTCAAGATGCAGGATCTCGGCATAGCTCTTGGCGAGCGACTGCTCCAGGCGGTCGATCAGGTAGAGCTGGTCGATGTGCCTTTCCTGGCAAAGCTCCATCAGGGCGGTCATCATGTCGGATGCTGCCATCTTACTTTCCTTCCTTCGCGGGCTTGAAGTCGTAGGTGGGCTTCAACTTGCACTTTTTAACATCAGAGAAATCGAGGGTGACGGACTCGCCGTCGTCGAGCTCGAGGGTCACGTTCGTCTCGGTGGCCGCGGCGATCTTGCCGGCGTACTTGCGACGGCCCTCGGTGGCGGTGGAGGTGAGCTCGCAGTTCTCGCCCACAAAGCGGGCAAAGTCACGCGGGCGGCGCAGCGGGCGCGCCATACCCGGGCTCGACACCTCGAGCGTATAGCTCGAAGAGATGGGGTCGAGCTCCTCAATCACATCGCCGACCCATTTGGTGTTGGCCGTGACGTCATTGAGCGACAGGCTCTGGCCCTCGGCACCCTCGATACGCACGCGCACGCAGGGGGCCTTGGTGGCACCCACGAGCTCAACGTCGACAATGTCGACATCGTGCTGGGGAGCAACGGCCTCGAGCGCGTCGATGATCGCCTGCTCGGTCTTGGTCTTGACCATTGCGGCACCTCCATCCATACAAAAAAGAAGCGGGGCCGAAACCCCACTTCTTTCAATTACAACTTCATTTGCAAGCAAACTATACCAATACCTGCACAAACGTGCAACCACAACACAAACCCGCAGGTCAGCGTGAGCACAGGTTCTCCACAAGAAATGGATAATTGGGTGTTGTCGCAAGTGTCCTTAACCAAAAAGAGGGGCGACTCCCTACGGAATCGCCCCTCGCTTTTTGATGTCACCTATACGCGCAGCGCTTACTTGACCACCAGGTTAACCAGCTTGCCGGGCACGCAGATGGCCTTGACGACCGTCTTGCCCTCAAGCCACTTGGCAACGGCGGCCTCGGCGGCAGCCTGCATCTCCTCGTTGGAGGCGTCGCGGGCGACGTCGATGCGGCCACGGACCTTGCCAAGCACCTGTACGACAATCTGCACCGTGTCCTCGATGGACTCGGCCAGGTCAAACTCGGGCCAGGCGGCGGTGTAGGCGTTGCCCTCACAGCCGAGCGCCTCATGCCACAGCTCATCGGCCCAGAACGGGCAGATGGGGGCAAGGACGCTCACGATATCCTTCGCCACGCCGTAGCACAGGGCCTTGTCACGGGAAGCGCCCTCAGTAGCGTTGAGGTAGGCGCTCGCGGCATTGACGAGTTCCATGACGGCCGAGATCGCGGTGTTGAACTGGCCGCGGTCGAAGTCCTCGGTGCACTTGGCGATGGTGCGATGGCGCTCGCGGTAGAGCTTCATCGCTGTCTCGTCGAGCGCGGACTTGTCAAAGGCCACGTTGGCGTCGCCGGACTGGACGAGCTGCCACACGATACGCCAGGCGCGCTTAATGAAGCGGTTAGCGCCCTCGACGGCCTTGGGATCCCAGTCGAAGTCCTTCTCGGGCGGGGCGATAAACAGGATCGCCAGACGCATGGTGTCGGCACCGTAGGGCTCAATGACCGAGCTCGGGGGCACGACGTTGCCCTTGGACTTGGACATGGTGTCGCCGTTCTCGTCCTTGACCATGCCCTGGCACAGCAGGTTGGTAAAGGGTTCGTCAACGCTCAGCAGGCCCAGGTCGCGCAGCGCCTTGGTAAAGAAGCGGCTGTAGAGCAGGTGCAAAATGGCGTGCTCGATGCCGCCGATGTAGTTATCGACGGGCATCCAACGGTCGGCCGCCTCGCGGGAGAAGGGCAGCTCGGTGTTGTGCGGATCGGTATAGCGCAGGTAATACCAGCTGGAGCAGGTGAAGGTGTCCATGGTATCGGTCTCGCGCTTGGCCGGGCGGCCGCAGACCGGGCAGGTGGTCTCGTAGAAGTCCCTGCACTCGGCGAGGGTCTCGCCGGCGCCCAGGTCCAGGTTCTCGGGCAGCGTCACCGGCAGCTGGTCCTCGGGCACGGGCACGATGCCGCAGTGCTCGCAGTGGATGGCCGGGATGGGGTTGCCCCAGTAACGCTGACGGCTGATGAGCCAGTCGCGCAGGCGGAACTCGACCTTGCGACGGCCGCAGCCCATGGCCTCGAGGTCGGCCACGATGGCAGCCTCGCCCTCAGAGTGCTTGCCGCCGCGCATGCCGGTGTACTTGCCCGACTGGACGAGCGTGCCCTCGGCAGCGTGGGCGCAATCCCAGTCGACGTTCTCGGCATGGAAGGTGTCGATGGTCTCGCCGCTAGCCTCGACGGCAGCGCGATCCTCATCGTCCAGGATGATCGGCACGATCGGCAGGTCGTACTTGCGGGCGAACTCAAAGTCGCGCTGGTCGCCGCAGGGAACGGCCATGACGGCACCGGTGCCGTAGTCGGCAACGACATAGTCAGCAACCCACACGGGGATCTTCTCGCCGTTGACGGGGTTTACCACGTAGTGGCCCGTAAAGGCGCCGTGCTTCTCGAGGGTACCCTGGGCGCGCTCGACGGCAGAGATATGCTTGGAGTCCTCGACGATCTTGGTGACGGCCTCCTCGTACTGAGTGCCCTCGACGAGCTTGTGCAGGCGCGCGTACTCGGGAGACAGGACAAAGAAGGAAACGCCAAAGAGCGTGTCGGCGCGCGTGGTGAAGACGGTGATCTTACCCTCGTCGCCCTCGATGGGCTCGCCATCGGCGTCGCACAGGGTAAAGTCGACCTCGGCGCCCTCGGAGCGGCCGATCCAGTTGGCCTGCATCTGCTTGACGCGCTCGGGCCAGCCGGGGAGCTTCTCCAGGTCATCGAGCAGCTCCTGGGAGTAGTCGGTGATCTTGTAGTACCACTGCTCGAGGTCACGCTTCTCGGGCTCGGTGCCGCAACGCCAGCACTTGCCCTCGGTTACCTGCTCGTTGGCCAAAACGGTCTTGCAGGTGGGGCACCAGTTGACCGGGTTCTTCTTGCGGTAGACCAGACCCTTTTCCCACATCTTTTCAAAGATCCACTGACCCCAGCGATAGTAGTCGGGGCTACAGGTCTTAACGGTGCGATCCAGGTCGTAGGAGAAGCCCATGCGCCTCATCGTGGCGAGCGCCTGGTCCATGTTCTTATACGTCCAGGCGGCAGCCTGCGTGTTGTGCTTAATGGCAGCGTTCTCAGCGGGCAGGCCAAAGGCGTCAAAGCCGATGGGGTGCAGCACATCGTAGCCGCGCATGCGGGCCTGACGGGCCATGGCATCGCCGATGGTATAGTTGCGCGCGTGGCCCATGTGCAGGTCGCCCGACGGATACGGGAACATCTCGAGCACGTACTTCTTGGGCTTGCTGGCGTCGGTGTCGACGGCAAAGAGGTTGGAGTCCTCCCAGGCCTTCATCCACCGGGACTCAATGGCCTGCGCGTCGTAGGCAGGGATCTCATCCTTATGATCTGTGCAATCGCACATATCAGCTCCTTTGTTAGCTGGGTTGGGGCGGGGCGTTCTTACCTTTACTCGCTGCTGCGGACAGTCCTGCTCGCACGAAGAGCACATTAAGTGCTCTTCGGCTCGTGCGGAACTTGCAGCGAGCAAAGGTAAGAACGCCCCGCCACATCGTTAACTCGACTGATGATAGCAAATACAACAAGCGAGATGCCTGCGACTTGCAGGCATCTCGCTTTATCTAAATAACGTGGTTGAGGCTCAACCTTTATGTGCAGGTCTTATCTTATCGATACGTTACGCTCTGTTGGGAGTCCTTGACTACGACGTCGTGGGCTCCGCCTTCGACGATCGAGGTCGAGGAGACCAGGGTCAGGCGTGCCTTTTCCTGGAGCTCGGGGATCGAGAGGGCGCCGCAGTTGCACATCGTGGACTTGACCTTGTAAAGCGTGCCGCCCACGCCGTCCTTGAGGGAGCCGGCGTACGGGACGTAGGAGTCGACGCCCTCGACGAAGCTGAGCTTCGCGGCGCCGCCCAGGTCGTAGCGCTGCCAGTTGCGGGCGCGCGCGGAACCCTCGCCCCAGTACTCCTTCATGTACTGGCCATTAACGTTGACGCGCTCGGTCGGGCTCTCATCGAAGCGGGCGAAGTAGCGACCCAGCATCATAAAGTCGGCACCCATAGCAAGGGCGAGCGTCATGTGGTAGTCGTATACGATACCGCCGTCGGAGCACACGGGCACGTAAACACCGGTCTCCTCGTAGTACTCGTCACGGGCGCGGCAGACGTCGATCAGCGCGGTGGCCTGGCCACGACCGATACCCTTGGTCTCGCGAGTGATGCAGATGGAACCGCCGCCGATACCGACCTTGATGAAGTCGGCACCGCAGTCGGCCAAGAAGCGGAAGCCCTCGGCGTCGACGACGTTACCGGCACCGACCTTGACGTCCTCGCCGTAGTTGGCGCGAATCCACTCGATGGTGCGCTTCTGCCACTCACTGAAGCCCTCGGAGGAGTCGATGCACAGGACATCGGCACCAGCCTCGATGAGCAGCGGCACGCGCTCGGCATAGTCGCGGGTGTTGATACCGGCGCCGACCATATAGCGCTTGTCGTTATCGAGCAGCTCGTTGGGGTTGGTCTTGTGGCTGTCGTAGTCCTTGCGGAAGACGATGCCCATAAGGTGATCGTTGTCGTCGACGATCGGCAGGGCGTTGAGCTTGTTGTCCCAAATGACGTCGTTGGCAACCTTGAGGCTGATGTTCTTGTCGCCCACGATGAGCTGCTCGCGCGGGGTCATGAACTCGGAGACCTTCTTCTGGTGGTCATCGCGGCTGGGACGATAGTCACGGCTGGTGACAATGCCCAGGAGCTTGCCCTTGGGAGTGCCGTCGTCGGTGACCGGCATGGTGGAGTGGCCGGTCTTCTCCTTGAGCTCGATGACCTGCTCCATGGTCATGTCGGGTGTCAGCGTGGAATCGGACTGAACGAAACCAGCCTTGTGATCCTTAACGGCCTTGACCATAGCAGCCTCGGACTCGGGGGTCTGAGAACCGTAAATGAAGGACAGGCCACCCTCGGTAGCGAGCGCGACACCCATGTCGACGCCCGAGACGGACTGCATGATGGCGGAAACCATGGGGATGTTCAGGGTGATTGCCGGCTTCTCACCGCGCTTGAAGCGGGTTAGCGGCGTCTTAAGAGAGACGTTGTTGGGGATGCACTGCGAGGACGAGTAACCAGGGACCAGCAGATACTCCGAAAACGTGTGGGACTCACCGGGAAAGAACGTAGCCATGTTTCTCCTTTTTCCATGCGACCGGTCGGCTGCAGGCCTCGTAGGACCCAGCCCAACCTTGGGCGCCCAATACTGGGGAAGTATCTTAACGCACTTTGGCTGCTACAATGCATGGTTTAGAAAGAGCACACGAGGGTTTGACGCAGGCTTTGCGTTTGCCCAGCAAACACTTTAGCGGGGAGACGTGGAGCGTATGAAGTACAAGACGACGGCAAAGTTGGTCATTCAAGCGTGCGACAAGGATTTGCCGGGCGTCTTCGGCCACGGCTGCGTCTTGTTGCTGCAAGGTATCGCCCGCGAGCACTCGCTCAACCGTGCCGCCAAGAGCATGGGTATGGCGTATTCCAAGGCCTGGCGCATCGTAAACGAGGCCGAAGGTCAGCTGGGATGCAAACTCATCGAGCGCGACGGCGCCCGCGGATCCACCCTCACCCCCGCCGGCGAGCGGGCCATAGCGGTCTACGAGGAGCTGCAGACCGACATCAACAACGTCATCGCCTCAAAAGCCGACGACCTCATCGCCAGCATCAAAGAGTAGCTAACTTGCGAAGGGCGTTGTCTAGGGTGGACGCTACAACCAGGGGATCGTCGGTACCGGCGAAGAGGCGGATGGTGCTCCCCTGCTTACCGCGCGGGGCCGAAAGGCGCGTTGCTGAACCGCCGGCGGGCGACGTGCGGAACTCCCCCGGCAATGTGTCGAACAGCTCACCAGCACTTCGCTCGATAAGGTCAAACTCAACTGCCGGGCCAAAGCCGTGCTCGAGGATTCCCGTTGCAACCGCATGGTCGGGATGCGAGGTCAGCCCGGGATAGCGCACGTTGCGTACCATCTCGTTGGCGGCCAGATACTCGGCCAGCGCACGGGCGCGATCGAAGTGGGCCTGCATGCGAGCGTCGAGCGAAGACAGCCCCCGCTCCAGCATGCAAGCCTCATTAGCAGAAAGGTCGAGTGCAGACGCACCGCAATCCGCAAGAAGCGCATGCGCACACTCGGCGGCGGCATCCACGCGATGGCGCTTAAGCTGCGAGCGCGCCACCGAAGCGGCGACGAGCTTGCGCGGCGCAACGCCGGCACACACACGGTCGAGTGCCTCGAGCGACAGGACGGCACCCAAACGCAGCGGATCGCACCCAAAGACGCTTGCCACGGTGTTATCCACCACGAGCAACGCACGGGCCTCACGCGCCGCCCGACCCAGCGCACGCAGATCGGGCACACGCAGACCAAACCCGCCGATGGAGTTGACGAACCACCACAGGTGCGGCCCCTCGGCATCAAACGAAGCATCAAAGCCCTCGGACGTAGCAGCAAACGCCGCAGCCGCGGGCTCCCCCACCATAGCCACGTCGCAGCACTCAAAGCCGCGCGCAAACGCATCGGCAAAGTCATTGGCAAACGCAACCAGGCGATCGCCGGGACGTACAATCCCCAACAGAGACAGCGCCGCCGGCACATGCGGCGCTGCAGCAAGACGCGCCTCACGCGCGCCGGCCCTTGCAGCCCAGGCTTCTTCTAGCTGCTGTACATCCACACGGCACCGTCCCTTCATAAGCAAAAACCCACGATGCGGGTGTTCCCCGCATCGTGGGCAACGGCTGCAGTATAGCGCCGATGGGCGGCGAAACGCCTAGATGCTGAGCGTGTGATAGGTCACGCTCGCACCCGGAGCGTCAACGATCACGCCATAGGCCTCGGGTGGCCAAAAGCGTCTGCAACGTCGAGCATCTCAAAGTTGGCATCCCAGCAGTCAAAGATACGATGCACCAACACCGTGAGTTCCTCGGCACACAGCAGGGGAAACGGCGCATCTGCCGCACCCTGAAGCGCGACCGACCCGCCCGAGCATGCCTCGAATAGCGGCACCAAAAATGGGTCGGTTAATGCCGGCGATGCGGTATACAGATACGGCACGCGCAGGACTTTGGCTTGGATGCCGTCGCGCGATGCATAGTGACGGCACAGGTCGTTGGCCGCGCGGGCGATAATGCCCTTGCCCGTCTGGGCGCCACTGGCGGCCGTGGCGTCGTCGTCACAACCGCCAGTGGCACCCTCTGCGCCCGCGGGCCCCGCAATAAACAGCAGCTGCACATTGCGTCCCATACAGGCACGAAACACCGAGCGCAGCAGTTCGATGTCGCCAAAAGTCTCGGTATACGGGGTAAGGTAGGTAGAAAGGTAGACCACGCGTTCGAACTCATAGGCCTGGTCCAGGTGCTGCAGCAGCTCTTTCCACGAGGCATGGGGCGACGACTCATCGCGGCGCGCGTCCTGCGCGGCTACGACCTTAACGTGGTCCCCGGGGACGCCTTGGCGCAAAAGTCATCGTCAACATATGTGGTGTTGCCAACAACCAGCACTTCCACGGCGTTCCCCCTCCCCAAAAATCTACTTTTGCCATAGTCAAACATGCGTATTGTACGCTGTAAAAGCGAGCCAAGGCGCCTTTAAGGCTGTTTTAAGAACTTTTTAGAGGATGTGAGAGTGGCAACTCATTCGACTTAGATTCATCGAGGAAATGCTATTCACCCTGAAAAGGCACATCGCAATCTACTGACAGCTCTGCAGGAAGAATGGCAGGCGATGCACATTGCTCTCGCACAGAATCATCAGATGAAAGAAACGGCAACTCTTTGGAATGGCTGGCGATAACCTGCGGAACGATTTTGATACCCAAAGCAAGCTCGAACCTAGCGATCGTCTTCAGCGTCATATTGGGCTGAGAATTCAACAGCTTCGAAAGCGACTGAAGGCTCACGCCCATACGCTTTGCCAAATCGCTTTTGCTTAAACCCAGACGCTTCATCTCGCGATGAACAATAAACTCGATATCTAGCGCGTGTTCATAAGCGCGTGTTTCGCTGGTTTCTGTATCGGCGTAAAAATCAGATAAATCTACTTTATTCATTGTGTTCTCCGTTTCGAAAGCCAAGTATAAAAGTCAAGGCTCAGATTCCAGAAGTTGACGTGCTATTCTGGCCGATCATTGTTCGAGCGGTTAATTTCCGCTTAGGGTCTGACAACATTTTCTGGAATTGAGAGTTGTCGGGAGAAGCCGTCAATTCCCAAAACGGTCGACCCTTGAGGTCTCTATATTCGACAAGATCATATCCTTCTGCCAAAGGGCACCTCCCATTTCTAGATGAACTTAACTTATAGGTTAAGTTCATCCATTTAAATACATATAACGAGGTCCAGACAAGATTCCTCTGCCCCAATCGATAAACAAACCAGTCGAGCTTATGCAAAATCCGGAAGTGTGCGGCATATTCTAGACACGTCAACCACACTGGATAGTGGCAACGCTTCTACCTGCGGGTTCTTTTCATGAAAAGGACGATGTGCTCGAGGGTTCCAAAATTTGCCGCATGCTTCCGTCGGGCGTTTCCGGAAGTGCGGTGAAAAACCGAGATCGACAGACCAGACCCCTGTTTTAGTCTTCCGCGACCTGCGGTTTTGTTGCCGAAATTCGGTTTATGCTCGGAGGTTTCCGATTTTTCCCCGCACTTCCGAAAAGCACCCTTAAACCGCGCGTCCCGAAGCGGAAAACCGCCGGATATTTGTTCTCCCCAAATGAGATCCTTGTTTTGCCTGGCCGAATCTTACATCCAAACAAAAAAAGAGGACCGACGCATCAACCCTCTTCAGGGGCCGCCCGAAGGCTTCCAGCGCAATTGATTTAATTCTAATCGATATCACTTGTTTGACCACGATCACGTCAACCAGTAGAAGCCGCCCATGCTCGATCATTCCATTGCCGGGATGGTGCTTGGCTAGTACGTCACACATTGCATACATGAAAAAAGGGCAACACTCTCAATTTGAAAGCGTCACCCTTAAAGCTCCCAAAGAGCTTTTGTATTGCAGGAAGATACTCTACACTATCTTCCCTTGTAATGGGACGGGGGCCAATGACTGAAAGATCGCCGTTCAGCACATTGAGAAACTGAGGCATCTCATCGATGGAGCATTTACGAATGAATTGACCAATCTTGGTAATGCGGGGATCATCGTCGACTTTGCGTTCGACTTCCCACTGATGTAGCTGCTCAGGACTCAAATACTTCTGCACATCACCCGCATCGGCGACCATACTACGAAGCTTGAAAATCTTGATAGTCCTTCCGCCCTTGCCAACTCGTTCTTGCGTATACATGGGGCTGCCGGGCGATTCGAGACTAATGAGCGCACACACAATGGCGATAGGGATAAGCAGCAGTACGCTCATCAAAAGACTGAACACCAGGTCAAACAGTCTCTTAATAAAGCGATAGCCAAGCGTACCGCTCGGTTTAATCTCTTTAATAGCCAGTGCGTCCCCCCACGGATACACAGCTCTCTGTTGCTTCTTTAGCAGCCACAATAAAACTCACGTTCCTGTCCCCAGGAACCCCCCCCCATCTATGAATCCAAAAACCAAATGATTTGCCGGTGCAACGTCTCCCTTACGTTTTGCTGGGCACGTCGAGCGGAAGTAACTCCCTAAATGCGGAGTCGCCTTCGCCCACGTCCACTAGGCACCAGCGTTTATGACGGTCGATCTTTTTAACGCGGGCCTCTTGCCCCACCAAGGGACCCTGCTCTATATGCAGCACGCCGTCTTCTATACGCGCAATGCTGTTACGCACCACGCCGTCGTCATCGAGCACGCTGCGGTACCAATCCTGCGCATCGTCCGGCATGGGCATGTACGCCCGCTCCCTACTGCCGGCGATGCGGCAGCCAAAGCTCAGCTGGGCCAAAGCCCTATCGAGCGCAGCGGCATCGTGCGTGGCGACGAAGAAATATTCCTTGTACATGGGTTTGGTTTGGAGCGACCATGCGCCGTCCCGCTTAAACCAGAACTCCTTTTGCATCACAAAAGCGTTCTGCATCAGCTCGTGCGGGATAATGCGGCGGACTTTTTCGCAGGTCTCGCGCTCTTTGCCGTTGGGGGTGTGAACCAGATACCAGCGGACGCGGCCATGCTGGCTGTTGGTGGTGGCGCCGTTAAATGCGCCCGGCAGCTGCTCTTGGCGCCGTGCCGTCTGTTCCATGTTCTCGCCCCCTCTTTTGGCTTTGCGATGCACGCAAATGCAGGGGCGTTTAGAACAGGCTTCTCGCTCCCAGCTAGGCGCAGTCGCAAAAGTACAGGTTTTTGTATCTTTCGACATAGGCAATTATACGAGCAATTAATCAACGATTGCCCAGATTACGCAAAATGTCCTGCCGGTAGATACATCTCCATACCCCTCTACAAAAACCTGTACCTTTTTGTGCAACAAAAAAAGCCGCTCAACCAGCGGCTTTTCTTATTTTGGCATGAAAAAAGGCGACCGCCCTATGTGGACGGTCGCCTTTGTTAATTGTTGTGAAGCTTGCCTTAGGCGCGGGTCTTGATCTCCTCGAGAACCTTGGCAACAAACTCGTCGACGCTCATCTGAACGGTCTCGTTGGAGCGATCGCGGACGGAGATGTTGCCGGCCTCGACCTCCTTCTCGCCCAGGATGAGCATATAGGGCACGCGGTCGATGCTGCGGGCCTCGCGGATCTTGTAGCCGATCTTCTCGTCGCGGTCGTCGCAGACCACGCGAATGCCGGCCTCCTCCAGCTTGGCGCACACCTCGTGGGCGTAGTCGCGGCTCTTCTCGGAAACAGGCAGGGCCTTGACCTGCACGGGAGCCAGCCAGGTGGGGAACTTGCCCGCAAAGTGCTCAATCAGAATACCGATGAAGCGCTCGATAGAGCCAAAGCACACGCGATGCAGCATGATGGGGCGCTTCTTGGTGCCGTCGGCGTCCACGTACTCCAAGTCAAAATTGAGCGGCATCTGGAAGTCGAGCTGCACGGTACCGCACTGCCAGGTACGGCCGAGCGAGTCCTCCAGGTGGAAGTCGATCTTGGGGCCGTAGAAGGCGCCGTCGCCCTCGTTGACCTCGTAGTCCATGTGCAGCTGCTCCAGAGCGGTGCGCAGGCCCTCCTCGGCGCGAGCCCAGTCCTCGTCCGAACCCATGGAGTCCTCGGGGCGGGTGGAAAGCTCAACGTGGTACTTAAAGCCAAACTTCTGGTACACGGAGTCGATGAGGTTGACCACGCCCACGATCTCGTCGGTCAGCTGGTCGGGACGCACAAACAGGTGGGCGTCGTCCTGGTTAAAGCAGCGCACGCGGAACAGGCCGTGCAGGGCGCCGCGCAGCTCGTGGCGGTGCACCAGGCCAATCTCGCCGGCGCGGATGGGCAGCTCGCGGTAGGAGTGCGGCTTAGAGGCATACACCAGCACGCCGCCCGGGCAGTTCATGGGCTTAATGCAGTACTCTTCGTCGTCAATGACGGTGGAGTACATGTTGTCCTTGTAGTGGTCCCAGTGGCCCGAGGTCTTCCACAGCTGCTTGTTCATGATGAGCGGCGTGGAGATCTCCACGTAGCCGGCCTTGTGGTGGATCTCGCGCCAGTAGTCCAGCAGCGTGTTCTTAAGGATCATGCCGTTGGGCAGGAAGAACGGGAAGCCGGGGGCCTCGTCGCGCATCATAAAGAGGTCCATCTCGCGGCCGATCTTGCGGTGGTCGCGCTTCTTGGCCTCCTCCAGCATGTGCATGTGCTCGTCGAGCTCTTCCTTGGTGGCAAAGGCGACGCCGTTGATGCGGGTGAGCATCTTGTTGTCCTTGTCGCCCTTCCAGTAGGCGCCCGAGACGCCGGTGAGCTTAAAGGCCTTGAGGGCCTTGGTGTAGCAGATGTGGGGGCCGACGCACATGTCGATGTAGTCGCCCTGCTGGTAGAAGGTGATGCGGGCGTCGTCGTCCAGGTCGCCGATGTGCTCGACCTTGTACTTCTCGCCGCGCTCCTCCATAAGGGCGATGGCCTCGGCACGGGGCTTCTCAAAGACGGTGAACTTGAGGTTCTCCTTGACGATCTTCTTCATCTCGGCCTCGATCGCGGGGAAGTCGTCCTCGCTGATCTTGACGCCCTCGGGCAGGTCGACGTCGTAGTAGAAGCCGTTGTCGGTCGCGGGGCCGTAGGCAAAGTCGGCCTCGGGGTACAGGCGCTTAATGGCCTGCGCCATGATGTGCGCGGCGGAGTGGCGGATGACGTGCGTGACCTCGTCCTGCGGGAGCTCGGCCACCGAACCGTCATTGTAGAGTGCCTTCATGGGTATGTTTTCTCCTCTCGGATGCCTGGTGCAAGTGCGTGCGATGCGCTCGGCGTTTTTGACTTGCATCATTATAGGCAGGTTGCCTTGGTATACAAGCGCCCGCCGCACCTTAATGGCACGGCGGGCGATTTTCTACGCATGCTTCATCGTGTGGGCGCAGGGTGTGGGGCGCGCATGGCTTGCGGCGTGCCTGTGGCTTGCGGCCGACCTAGCGATGGATGCGTTACTGGATGCGAGTTCGGCAGTAGGGGCAGACCTTCCAGTGCGCATCGAGCGGGCGATGGCAGCTGGGGCATACGTTGCGAACCTGGGTATCGCACACCGGGCAGACGACGAAGTCTTTCTCGATTGGCGCGCCGCACTGCGGGCAGGTGCCGTACTGGGCAAGCTGGCGCTCGCGCAGAGCCATGTCCAGCTCCTGCTCCTCGCGGTCGGACGCATAGGAGTGCGGGCGCGAGGAGCAGGTAGGCAATGAGGCCTACAAACGGGATGAGGGCGATGATGCCCCATGCTACGTAGGCGCTGGCGCCGCGGCGGCGAGCGTCGATGAACACATAGACGACCGACAGCACATACAGGGCGATGATAAAGCCCACGAAGGCATAGACGACGCCCATAAGCTGCGGCGACATGAGCTCGGAGATGTACTTGGACATTACGGATACCTTTCGGAATATTTACAGTTCGGGTTAGTGTAACACGGGAGCCGCAGGTACGGGACGCTGGCGAGGGCAGCGACCGCCGCGGACACAAACATCTCAATCTGTAACAGGTGGACGGGATATTCCATCCCAGATGTTACGGATTGAGACGCACGGACAACCCACCGGGCCAATGTCTCAATCTGTAACAGGTAACGGCGTAGACCGCGAGGTTGGGTGGGAGGAACTCGCGGTCTAACGGGGTCGGTATCCGTGCTGGGCCGGCCCTCGTCTGCCGTTGGCGGGTGTTGCGGGGCTGTTCGCCGCATTGCCGCCGCACTGGGGGTGTGCAGACCGTAGGATAGTCCTATTGACAGCCTGTCAACTCGTCTGGGAGGCACTGTGACGGAAACGTTTGATATCGCGATTGTGGGCGCGGGCATCACCGGGTGCGCCATCGCGAGGCAGCTCGCGCGCTATGACCTGTCCATTTGTGTGGTCGAGGCGGCCAACGATATCGCGCTGGGCGCGTCGAAGGCCAACGGCGGCCTGGTGCACGCAGGCTACGATCCGGCTCAGGGCACGGTAAAGGCGCAGGTCAACGCCCGTGGTTGCGAGCTATATGGCATGTGGGCCCAGGAGCTAGGCTTTTTGTTCCGCCGCACCGGGTCGATGGTGCTGGGCTTCAACGATGAAGACCGCGCGCACCTGGAGAAGCTGCGCCAGAATGGCCTTGCCAACGGCGTGCCCGAGCTGTCGATTATCGGCCCCGACCGCATCCACGAGCTTGAGCCGCGTGCGAGTGCCGAGGCGACGTGCGCGCTGTGGTGCCCTTCGACCGGCTATGTCGATCCGTTTGAGGTCGCCATTGCCGCGCTGGAGAACGCGGTCGCCAACGGCGTGACGTTTATGCGCTCCGCACCGGTAGAGGCGATTGAGGTTGCTGACAGCGAGGCAACCGACGGAGCCGCGCGCTTTACGCTGGCAACGCCCGCCGGCGACGTGCGCTGTCGCTACCTGATCAACGCCGCGGGCAACGGTGCCGCAGACATCTCGCATATGGCCGGCGCCGAGGAGCTCCAGATGGTATGGCGCCAGGGCAACATAGTGGTACTGGACAAGGAGCCGCGCACGCTCATGCCGCTCTATCCCGTGCCCACGCCGGTGTCCAAGGGCGTTATCGTCACGGGCACGGTACACGGCAACACCGTGATCACCGCGACCGCTGCCATGCGAGAGCCGGGCGACACGCAGACCTATGCAAGCGATGTGAACGCGCTGCTGACGGGAGCGCGCAAGCTGGTGCCCGACTTGGACACGTGCCGCGTAGTCCGCGCGTTTGCCGGCGGACGCCCGGTCATTAAGGGAACGAACGACTTCTTTATTGGGCAGTCGACTGTGGTGCCGGGGCTGTTCCAGGCCGCGGGCATTCAGTCGCCGGGCGTGGCGAGCGCGCCGGCCATCGCCGAGCGCATGGAGCAGGTGCTGCGCAATGCCGACGTGACCCTGCGCGAGCGGGACGATTGGGACCCGATTCGCCGTGCACCGGACGACTTCGACCGTGCGCCGCTTGTGCGCAAGGAGGAGCTCATCGAGTCCGACCCAGCATGGGGGCAGATCGTTTGCCGCTGCGAGACGGTGCCAGAGGCCGAGATTGTTGCCGCGATTCGACGCCGCCCGGGTGCGGTTTCGGTCGAGGGTGTCAAACGCCGCTGCCGCGCGGGCATGGGCCGCTGTCAGAGCGGCTTTTGCCAGAGCCGCGTGGTGGCTATTCTGGCCCGAGAGCTGGGCTGCGACCCCAGCGAAGTGCTGTTGGAAGACACTGACTCGTGGCTCGTTGAGGGACCTTTGAAGGGGGTGCGCTAGGATGGCGGAATTCAAATCGAGCGCGATTGATAGCGATGCCATTGAGACAGTACCTACGCAGGCGTTCGACGTGGTCGTTATCGGCGGCGGACCTGCCGGCATGGCGGCCGCGCTTGCCGCGCATAAGGCCGACGCGCGCGTGGCCATCGTGGAGCGCGAGCAGCATCTGGGCGGCATCCTGCGCCAGTGCATCCACCCCGGCTTTGGCCTTTCGCACTTTAAGCAGGAGCTCACCGGTCCCGAGTACGCGCAGCGCTTTATCGACCAGGTGCGCGCGACCGACATCGCGCTTTTCTTGGACAGCATGGTGCTTGGGATTGATTCGGGCGAGTCCGCGGAAGACGCCACACTCCACACCGTCACGCTCATGAATCCCTCCGGTATGCTGCAGCTCACCGGACGCGCGGTCGTCCTTGCCATGGGGTGCCGCGAGCGCACGCGCAGCGAGATCAAGATCCCCGGCAGCCGACCCGCCGGCGTGTTTACGGCCGGCCTGGCGCAGCGATACATCAATATCGAAAACCTCAAACCCGGCTCGCACGCCGTCATTTTGGGCTCGGGTGACATCGGACTCATCATGGCGCGCCGCTGCACGCTCGAGGGGATTTCGGTCGAGGGCGTGTACGAACTCATGCCGTACGCCAACGGCCTGCGCCGCAACGTCAAGAACTGCCTGGACGACTTTGGCATTCCGCTGCACCTGTCCACCACCGTCACGCGAGTGATCGGCCACGACCGCGTGGAGGCCGTCGAGGTAAGCCAGGTCGACGAGCACCTGGCGCCCATTCCGGGAACCGAGCGCATTGTTCCGTGCGACACGCTGCTGCTTTCGGTGGGCCTGATTCCCGAGAACGAACTTTCGGTGGGTGCGGGCATTGAACTTGACCCACGCACGCGCGGCGCCGTGGTGGACCAGAGCCTGCAAACGGGCGTTCCGGGCATCTTTGCCTGCGGAAACGTACTGCACGTGCACGACCTGGCCGACAACGTGACGACTGAATCCGAACGCGCCGGCGCAGCTGCGGCGGCGTATGCGCTGGGGGACGGTGCCGGGGCCGGCGCAGGCTCGGCGGGCGCGGGCTGTGAGCTCACGGTCTCCCCTGCCGGCATTGCGGGCTACGCGCTGCCGGGACGCATTACGACCGTAGCGCTCGCCAAGCTCAACTTCCGCGTGCGCACGCCCGTCGACGCCGCCCGCGTGCGCATTCTGGCAGACGGCAAGGAGCTGTTTGCCGGCAAGGTCCGCCCGTTTAAGCCGAGCGTTATGGAAAGCTTCCCGCTGCCGGCAAAGGTGATTCAGCAGGCGCTCGACCTGGGCGCCAGCGAGCTTGTGCTGTCCGTTGACCCCGTAGAGGAGGCATAGCGCCATGAGCACAAACGCGATCGAAACGCTGCAGTTCAACTGCACCACCTGCCCGTCCGAGTGTCTCCTGACCGTGGAGGTCGAGCGCGACGCAGACGGCGCCGTGGTAGAGGTGCGCTCCGTGACCGGCAACAGCTGCCCGCGTGGCGACAAATTCGCACATCAGGAGCTCACCTGCCCCATGCGCGTGCTCACGACGACCGTGGCTGTATCCGGCGGCGACGAGACGCTGCTGCCCGTGCGCACGGCCGAGGCCATCCCACTGGCACTCCACGCCCAGGCGATGGACCTCATCCGCGGCATGGTCGTCGACGCCCCCATCCGCATGGGCGACGTCGTACTAGCCAACATCCACAACACCAACATCGACCTCATCGCCAGCATGGACATCAACCCAGCCTAAGCAGCCAATTTGGTACGGGCCTCTTTTAGCTACCCCGCCATCCACCCCGCCCCTCCTCAGTTGCGGTGGAATAGTTCCTGATTTTCGCCAAAACCCCGGCATCCAGGAACTATTCCACCGCAACTGATGAGGGGATGGGTTAACGGAGCAGCCCCGCTACTTCGCCGGCTAGGGTGATGGTACCGGCTGCTACGAAAGGCTCGCCCGCGGCATCGAAAGCCGCGAGGGCCTCGGACACGCTCGGGTATACGCCCACGAGCTTATCGGCACCCACCAGGGCAGCGAGCTCCTCTGCCGGCAGGGCGCGATCGGAATCGGTCTGGGTTACGACCGCGTGGGGGAACGCCGGAACCAGAACGTCAACGATACCCGCCACGTCTTTATCGGCCAGCGCTGCACACAGCAGCGTGGGGCGGTTCTCCACGCACGGATCGATCTCGTCCAGCGCGCTCACAAAGTTCTCGCAGCTCTGAGGGTTATGGCAGGCGTCGATCAGCTTGAGCGGATCGGTTCCCAGCACATCAAAGCGACCCGGCGTAGGGCAGCCCATAAGCGAAGCGTCGAGCGCATCGTGGTCGAGCTCGCGGCCAAGATAGCCCTCGCACAGCATAATCGCGCACGCAGCATTCTGCGGCTGATACGCCGGCTTGACCATACTCGACGTATAGATCGCACGCGGCGTGGTGCAACTAAACTCAACCGTATCGCCCACATGCGCCGGCACCTTAGTCGTGGCGTGGCTCACCACCAGCGGCACAACGCCGCACTCGCGACAACGGGCATCCATCACGCGCTGAACGCTCGCTTCGTGCGTTCCCTCGCCCAAAACAACCAAGCGCGCGGGCTTAATAACCGCAGCCTTCTCCCCCGCAATGGCCTCGAGCGTATCGCCCAAAATACGTGTGTGATCGAGCCCAATACCCGTAATGGCGACGGCCACGGGATCAGTCGCACTCGTAGCATCCCAGCGTCCGCCCATGCCAACCTCAAGCACGGCAACATCCACGCGAGCCTCGGCAAACACCACAAGTGCAGCAGCCGTCAAAAGGTCAAACGGCGTGATGGTATAGGCACGCTCCCCCGCCGCCACACGACGGGCATTCACTCGATGCCCCGCCTCGACAGCAGCCGAAACACCACGGGCAAACGCCTCATCGCTCACAACGCACCCATCGACCTCCATGCGCTCGGGATAGCGCACCAGCTGCGGCGACGTATACAGCGCGGTCTTGAGCCCCTCACCACGAAGAATGGCAGCCGAAAAACGCGTAGTCGAAGTCTTGCCATTGGTACCGGCGACCTGAATGCAATCGAAATACTCGTCCGGACGTCCCAGCTCATCAAGCATATCGACAACCGTCTCAAGCAGAGGCCCAGCATCCCCAGAGATCCGCCCCGTGTCGGCAGCAAGCCCCACAGCCTCATTAAACGAAAGCAAATCAAACTCAAAAGGAACGGTATACAAGCCAGAACGCTTAGGCATTTTTAGAACCGCCATTCATAGATAAATAAAACAGTATAGGTTGAGGATAGTCAGCGAAAACGCCTCTGATGAGCCAAGGTGCCGTGAAACAAGGGCGCATAGGGCTTATGCCCATGCGCCCGAAGTTGAACGGCAGATTGGCCATCAGAGGCGTTTGCAGCGTCGAGTCAGCCGCCGTTCGTTAGAACGGCGGAATAGGTGTCCGCAGTAGCGAGCAAAGCGTCGGGACGCGCCCCCGAGTAAACCTTACGAGAAGTCAGCAACCTGAGCAGTCAGCGCCGCCAGGATCTCCTTAAGCTCAACTGCACGGTCCCTCTTCTTCTGGACCACCGCGGGCGCGGCCTTGGCCACAAAGCCCTCGTTGGCAAGGGTCTTCTCGCAGCCAGCGAGTTCCTTCTGCGCCGCGGCAATCTCCTTCTCCAGGCGTGCCTTCTCGGCCGAAAGATCAACCTTGCCCTCGAGCACCACAAAGACCTCAACGCCGCTGTCGACCACGGCGATGCTCGCAGCCGGCTTCTCGACGTCGGTACCCATGACCAGCGAAGCCGTGTTGGCCAGCGGCTCGATGGTCGAGCGCAGGCTCTCGAGCTTCTCGACGTCCTCGGCACCGGCGCGCACGACCACGTCGAGCTCGGCCTTGGGGCTCAAACGATAGCGCGAACGCGTGGCGCGGGCGGCGGAAACGACGGTACGGCACAGCTCAAACGCGCGCTCGGCAGGCTCGTCAACGTACTTGGCGTAGTCGGCGGGCTCGGGCCACTTGGCAATCATGAGCGCCTCGGCGCGATTCACGTTACCCTCGGCATCCAGGTCGAGCACGCTCGCCGGCATGTTGTCCCAGATCTCCTCAGTGACAAACGGCATGAGCGGGTGCATCAGGCGAATGGAGGTGTCGAGCACAAAGATCAGGTTGCGCTGCGCCTGCAGACGACCCTCGCCCTTCAGGCGGGCCTTGGTGACCTCGACGTACCAGTCGCAGACCTCGTTCCAGAAGAACTGCTGCACGCCGCGGGCCATGTCGCCAAAGGTGTAGTTCTCGATGCCCTCGGTGACCATCTTCACGGCCTTGGCCAAGCGGCTGAACATCCAGGCGTCGGCCGGCGTCTCCACGACGGGCTCGCCGGGCGTATAGCCCTCCATGTTCATAAGCAGGAAGCGGCTGGCGTTCCAGATCTTGGTCACAAACGACTTGGCCTGGTCGGTGCGCGGGCTGTCGATGAGCTTCTTGGTCTTCTTATCGATGTTCGCGTCAAACTTGACGTCCTGGTTGTTGGTGCACAGCGTGAGCAGGTTATAGCGCATCGCGTCGGCACCGTACATGCCAATGAGGTCCATGGGGTCAACGCCGTTACCCTTGGACTTGGACATGCGGCTGCCGTCCTTGGCCAGGATCGTCGGGTAGATGACGACGTCCTTAAACGGCACCTCGTCCAGGAAGTACAGCGAGCTCATGACCATGCGGGCGACCCACAGCGCGATGATGTCGCGCGCGGTGACGAGCGCCGTCGTGGGGTGATGGCCCTCGAGCAGCTCCGGCTTTTGCGGCCAGCCCTGCGTGGCGAAGGTCCACAGCTGCGAGCTGAACCAGGTGTCCAGCACGTTCTCGTCCTGATGCACGTGATGGCCACCGCACTTGGGGCACACGTCGGTGTCCTCGGTCAGGGCGTCCTCCCAGCCGCAGTCCTCGCAGTAGAACACGGGGATGCGGTGACCCCACCACAGCTGGCGGCTGATGCACCAGTCCTTGAGGTTCTCCATCCAGGTGGTGTAGGTCTGCGTCCAGCGCGCGGGGTGGAAGGTGACCTTGCCGGAGTTGACGGCGTCGAGCGCCGGCCCCTTGAGCTTGTCGACGGCCACAAACCACTGCTCGGACAGCCACGGCTCCAGCGCGGAGTCGCAACGGTAGCAGTGCATGACGGAGTGGTCGAGCTCTTCGACGTGGTCGAGCAGGTCGTGCTCCTCGAACCACTTGATGACCGCCTCGCGGCACTCGTCGCGGTTCATGCCGGTGAACTCGCCATAGCCCTCGACGACCACCGCGTGCTCGTCGAAGATGTTGATCTGTGGCAGATCGTGGGCCTGACCCATGGCGTAATCGTTGGGGTCGTGGGCCGGGGTAACCTTGACAAAGCCGGAACCGAAGTTGGCGTCGACATGCCAATCCTCAAAGATGGGGATCTCGCGGTCGACGATGGGGAGCTTGACGGTCTTGCCCACAAAGGCGGCCTTCTCGGGGTCCTTCGGGGAGACGGCGACGCCCGTGTCGCCGAGCATGGTCTCGGGGCGCGTGGTGGCGACGACGATGTAGTCCTGGCCGTTGACCGGCTCGGTCAGCGGGTAGCGCAGGTGCCACAGGTGGCCCTTCTCGTCCTTATACTCGGCCTCGTCGTCCGAGATGGCGGTGGTGCAGTTGGGGCACCAGTTGACGATGCGCTTGCCGCGATAGATCAGGCCGTCGTGGTACCAGTCGCAGAAGACCTTACGCACGGCCTGGGCGTAATCCTCGTCCATGGTGAAGCGCACGTTGTCGAAGTCGACGGAGCAGCCCATGCGCTTGATCTGCTCGACGATGATGCCGCCGTACTCGTGGGTCCAGTCCCAGCAGGCGTCGACAAACTTGTCGCGACCGATCTCCAGGCGGCTGATGCCCTCGCTCTTGAGCTTCTTGTCGACCTTGGTCTGCGTAGCGATACCGGCGTGGTCGGTGCCGAGCACCCAGCGCGTGGACTTGCCGCGCATGCGGGCCATACGGATGATGGCGTCCTGGATGGAGTCGTCAGTGGCGTGGCCCATGTGGAGCTTGCCGGTCACGTTGGGAGGCGGAATGGTGACGGTGCAATCGCCCACGCCCTCGCGGCGCTTGTAGTAGCCGCCGTCGAGCCACTTCTGCAAGATCGCCGGCTCGTTGGTCGATGGATCGTAGTTCTTGGGCATTTCTTCCATATATCTCTCCCTTGCCCGTCGGGGAGGAATGTAGGCCCGCTAGGGTCTGCATTCCTCCCCTTAGGTATCGATTACTTCAGTCTGAATGAATTCGCTGAGGCTTAAACAAACACACAGAATAACACAGGTAGTTGGGGTTATTGCGTATATATAAAATAGCCTCCGGCCGCAGGTGGTCGGAGGCTATCGACAAAAACGTTTTGACAGGTTTTAGCCGTAGATGCGTTGGGGCTGTTCTTCGCCCTTAACCGCCGCTTCGGTTACGACGACCTTGGCAACGCCTTCCTCGCTGGGGAGGTCGAACATCGTCTGCTGCAGCACGTCCTCGCAGATGGCGCGCAGGCCGCGGGCGCCGGTCTTGCGGGCAAGCGCCATGCGGGCGATCTCGTGCAGGGCCGCGTCCTCAAACTCAAGATCGACATCCTCGAGCTGGAACATCTTGCGGTACTGTCGCACCACAGCGTTCTTGGGCTCGATCAGGATCGACACCAGGTCGTCCTCGTCAAGCGCCTGCGTCTGGGTGACGACGGGCGTACGGCCCACAAACTCGGGGATCATGCCAAAGGCGTTGAGGTCCTGCGGGAGCACCTGGCGCAGCAGGTCGTTCTCGTCGACCGAGGTGGGGCCGGCGATCTCGGAGTTAAAGCCCACGCCCTTGTTGCCCACGCGATCGGCAATGATCTTATCCAGACCCACAAAAGCACCGCCGCAGATGAAAAGGATGTTGGTCGTGTCGATCTGCAGCAGCTCCTGTTGGGGATGCTTGCGGCCGCCGGTGGGCGGAACGCTGGCCACCGTGCCCTCAAGAATCTTAAGCAGTGCCTGCTGAACGCCCTCGCCCGAGACATCGCGGGTGATGGAGAGATTCTCGGCCTTGCGGGCGATCTTATCAATCTCGTCCACGTAGATAATGCCCACCTGAGCGCGCTCAATGTCGCCATCGGCAGCATTGATGAGCTTGAGCAGGATGTTCTCCACGTCCTCGCCAACGTAACCAGCCTCGGTGAGCGCGGTGGCATCGGCGATGGCAAACGGCACCTCGAGGATGCGCGCGAGCGTCTGGGCCAGCAGCGTCTTGCCGGTACCGGTGGGACCGAGCAGCAGGATGTTGGACTTGGCGAGCTCCACCTCGTCCATGTCATCGTCAAACTGGCCGCCCATGCCCGATGCCTCATCAAAGGCGGACACCGCGGCACCGCCCTCGATCACGCGACGGTAGTGGTTGTACACGGCCACCGACATGGCGCGCTTGGCGTCCTCCTGCCCCATAACATAGGCCGAAAGCTCGTCATAGATCTCGTGCGGCGTCGGCACGTGCGTGATGACCTGACGGTCGTCCTCAAGCTCAAAGCCCTCGGCCTCGGGGTCAACGGCGGGCTGGGATGCAGCCTGGCCGTGGTCGTTGAGGAAGCCCGGCAGCTTGCCGTTGCGGGCAGCGTCCATAAAGTCCGAAGCCAGCGACTCCTCCAGAATCTCGGAGCAGGCGGCGACGCACTCGTCACAGATAAAGATGTTGGTCGGGCCCTTTACGAGGCGACGGACCTGGCCCTGCTCTTTTCCGCAGAAGGAGCAGCGGATGGGGTTGCCGTTCTCGTCAAAGTTGTCCTGCATGTTTCCTGCCATCCTAGGCGTCCTTCGCGGCTAAATCGCGCGAGGTGACGATACGGTCGATCAGGCCGTAGTCGAGGGCCTCGGCAGCGGTCAGGTAGTTGTCGCGCTCGGTATCGGCCTGGACCTTCTCGATGGGCTGGCCCGAGGCGTCGGACAGGATCTGGTTGAGCTCGCGGCGGGTCTTCTTGATCTCCTCGGCCACGATCTCAATCTCGGTCTGCTGGCCCTGGGCACCGCCGCTGGGCTGGTGAATCATGACCTTGGAGTGCGGCAGGCAGAAGCGCTTGCCCTTGGCGCCGGCCGAAAGCAGCACGGCGGCCATAGACGCGGCCATACCGACGCAGATGGTGGAGACCTGCGGCTTGATGAAGTTCATGGTGTCCAGAATCGCCAGGCCGGAGTAAACCTCGCCGCCGGGCGAATTGATGTAGAGCGAGATATCCTTCTCGGCATCCTGGCTTTCAAGATGCAGCAGCTGGGCAACGACCAGATTGGCGCTGACGGAGTTGATCTCCTCGCCCAAGAAGATGATGCGGTCGTTGAGCAGGCGCGAATAGATATCGTAGCTGCGCTCGCCGCGCGGCGTCTGCTCGATAACGTATGGCACGAGGGCGGAATCGAACTTAGCGATCATACGCATCTCCATTTCTCTTGCGGACCAAATTGGTTCTAGATAAACGTACGGTGCCCGCATGCTATGCATTGGCTGGCACCGTACGAAGCAACCGGATAACCGGTGTATAACTTTACCCCATCACGGGCGCACGCATGCGCTCGCGGGCAAGGTGGCGAGAATTACTCGGCGTCCTTGGCGGTCTCGTCGACCTCGGTCACCTTGGCGTTCTCGACCAGGTGATCGACGGCCTTGGAGCGACGGATGGACTCACGGACGGCAGGCATACGACCGTCGGCGATGAACTCGGCCTTAGAAGCCTCGACGTCCTTGACGCCGGCCTTCTCGAACTCGGCGTTGATGTCTTCCTCGGTGACCTCGATCTTGAGCTCGCGGGCGAGGGCGTCGAGGGCCAGGGACTCACGGGCAACGTCGTTGGCCTGCTTGTGCAGGTCGCCGATGAACTGCTCCATGGTCAGGCCGGAAGCGGGCAGCCAGGTGTCGAGCGTCATGCCGCGAGCAGCGAGGTTGGACAGGAAGTTCTGGCCAAGCTCCTCAAAGACGGACTGCTCGTAGTCGGCGTCCATCTCGTCGAGCTGCAGGCGCTCGGCGAGAGCGGAGACGCAACGGTTCTCCTTCTCGGCCGGGAGGCGGGAAGCCTTGTCCTGCTCGATCTCGATCTTGATGGCGTCGCGCATAGCGTCGATGCTGTCGAAGCCAAAGTCGGACTTGACGAGCTCGTCGGTGAGCTCGGGGGTGTTGCGGACCTTGATGCCCTTGACGGTGACCTCGACGGTGTGAGTCTCGGCCTCCTCGCCCTCCTCGACCTCGTCGGTCCAGGTGACGGTCTTGACATCGTCGACGTTAGCACCGATCAGAGCCTCGTTGAACTCCTTGGGGTTGCTGTCGCTACCGGCGATGAGCATGCGGCCTTCGGCGGCAAAGTTGTCGGCATTCTCGACGGCCTTGAGGTCGACGGTGACGTAGTCCTCGGCCTCGACGGCGCGGCCCTCGACGTCCTCGAAGGTAGCGCGGTAGTTGAGGAGCATCTCGACCTGGTTGTTGATCTCGGACTCGGTGACCTCCGCGGGAGGCATCTCGATCTCGACGGCGTCGAAGGAAGAGAGCTCGGCAGCAGGACGCAGGGAGAACTCGACGGTGTAGGTGTAGTCCTCGTGATCCTTGGCGAGGTCGAGCTCCTTGTAGTCACCGTTCTTGGTGGGGACGATGTCCAGCTCGTTGAGGACGGCGGGCTCGTTGGCGGCGATCAGGTCGTTAGTGGCCTGAGCGAGGGTAGCCTCGGCGCCAAGAGCGGAATCGATGACCGGACGGGGAGCCTTGCCGGCGCGGAAGCCCGGGAAGCGGTACTTCTTGGCGGTGTCCTTGTAGGCCTTCTTGATCGCGGCGTCGACGTCGGCGGCCGGGATGGTGACCGTAGCGGTGAGCTTGGCGTCCTTGACGTCAGAAGCGGTGATGTTCAACACGTTCCTCCTCATACTGCCCAGCTTATCTGAGGTGCTGGTACCTTTATGCAACAAAGAGTCGCGACGGCCGAAGCCGACGCAGATGCGTTGGTGCGGGCGAAAGGACTCGAACCTTCACGGGAATCCCACCAGAACCTAAATCTGGCGCGTCTACCAATTCCGCCACGCCCGCATGAGCGCACAGATTAGGAATGATAGCAGATACGAACGGCAAGCGCACGCACACGTTTTACAGGCTCACGACCTCACCACGAGTGCGAAAGGCGGGGCGAGTTGCCCCGCCCCGCCAATTACGACTTGTTCGCCGACCCGCTACTCCCCCAGCAGGGCCTTCTCGGGCGTGATCGGCAGCGAGCGCACCTGGTGGCCGGTGGCGTGTGCCACGGCCGAGGCCACGGCGGCGAGCGGCGTGTTGATGACGACCTCGCCGATCGACTTGGCGCCAAACGGACCCGTCGGCTCGTAGCTCGGCTCAAAGGCCACGCGAATGCTGCCGATATCCAGGCGCGTGGGCAGCTTGTAGCTCATAAAGTTGCCGGTGCGCAGGCGACCGCGGTCGTCATGCTCGACGATCTCGTAGAGCGCGTGGCCGATGCCCTGGGCAATGCCGCCCTCGGCCTGGACGCGCGCGAGCGCCTCGTTGATCACAGTGCCGCAGTCGACGGCCGCCGCATAGTCCACAACAGTCACCTTGCCGGTGGCCTTATCGACCTCGACCTCGGCAATGCCGGCCATAAACGGCGGAGGCGAAACGGGCAGGCAGGCAGAGGCATGCGAGGTGAGCGCGTCGCCGCCCGCGATGTTCTTGACGCACAGGTTGGCAAAGTCGCGCAGCGTGAGGTAGCGGTTCTGCTCGCGCGCGGCACGCTCGTCGGACAGGCGCACGTACTGGCCGTCGAAGACCACGTCGGCGGCGTCAACGTCCCACATCTGAGCGGCCTTGGCGCAAATCTTCTCGCGCAGCTCGGTCGCGGCGTTCTTGGCGGCAAGGCCCGTCACGTAGGTACCGGAGCTCGCGTACGAACCGGCGTCGAACGGCGACACGTCGGTGTCCACGCCGCGCACCACAATGAGCGAGCTTTCGACGCCCAACTCCTCGGCGGTAATCTGCGCCAGAATCGTGTCGACACCCATGCCGTTATCGGTGGCGCCGGTGCCGATGGTAATGAAGCCGTCCTCTTCCAGGCGCATGTCGATGCCGGCGATATCCACGTTGGAAATGCCAGAGCCCTGCATGGTGAGCGCGCAGCCCAGAGCGCGCACGCGGTCGCCCAGGTCCACGGCCAGCGGCTTGTCGCGCCAACCGATCATGTCCATCGCGCGCAGCAGGCAGCGGTCGAGTGCGCAGGCGTTGAGCTTTTCGTTGTAGTACTGCGGCATGATCTCGCCCTCGCGCACGATGTTCTTAAGGCGCAGGTCGGCGGGGTCCATGTGCAACATGTCGGCGAGCTCGTTGACGGCGCTCTCCACGGCAAACTGGCCCTGGGTGGCACCGTAGCCGCGATACGCGCCGCCACGGTTGGTATTGGTGTAGACGGCGTCCCAGCTAAAGCGGCTCGCCTTCACGTGGTTGTAGATGGGCAGGCTCTTGTGGCCCGACAGGCCGATCGTCGTGGTAGCGTGTTCGCCGTACGCACCGGCGTTGGACAGCGTATGCAGGTCGATGGCCGTGATGGTGCCGTCGTTCATGGCACCCAGCTTAACGGTCATCTGCATCTGGTGGCGCGAGTTGCCCGCGGTGATGGTCTCCTCGCGGGTGTAGCAGCAGTAGCTCGGACGGCCGGTCTGCTGGGTCACGAACGCAACGAAGATCTCGCAGCAGCCCGTCTGCTTGGAGCCAAAGCCGCCGCCGATGCGCGGCTTAATGACCTGCACCTGCGACTGCGGAATGTCGAGCGACTGCGCGACCATGCGGCGCACGTGGAAGGGCACCTGCGTAGAGGTGGTCACCGAGATGCGGCCGAACGCGTCGGTCGTCGCGAAGGCGCGGAAGGTCTCCATGGGCGCGGTCTGCGTGGCCTGGCTGGTATAGGTGCGCTCAAAGACGATGTCGCTCTGGGCGAAGGCCTCGTCAAGATCGCCAAAGTCGCTCGTGCCGCTGCACACCAAGTTGCGCGAAACATCGCCGCCCTGCGGGAACATAAAGGTCACGTCGCCCTCGGGGTGGACCACGATGTCGTTATCGAGCGCCTGGGTAAAGTCGAGCAGCGGCTCGAGCACCTCGTAGTCGACCTTGATGAGCTTGAGCGCCTTGTCGGCGGCCTCCTCGGTCTCGGCGGCGACGATCGCCACCTCATCGTTTTGGTAACGGACGAGGTTCTCGAGGATCAAGCGGTCGTAGGGACTCGGCTGCGGATAGCTCTGGCCGGCGATGGTAAAGCGGCGCTTGGGCACGTCCTCATAGGTGTAGACGCCCACGACGCCGGGCACCTTCAGGGCGCGAGACGTGTTGATGGAGCGGATTTTGGCGCGAGCATACGGGCTGCGCTTGAGCTTAACGATGAGCGCGCCGGCGGGCACCATATCGCCCGTGTAGACGGGACGGCCCTCGAGCAGGGCCTTCGAGTCCTTCTTGGGCTGCTTGTGGGTGATCTGCTTGTAGGTGACGCCGTCGCAGCTGGTGTCGTTGACCGGCAGCTCGGGCATCTCAAAGCCCACCTGTACGCCAGACTCGTTAAGGAAGCGCACGATGGCGCGCAGCTGGCTCTCGTAGCCACTGCAGCGGCACAGGTTGCCGGCGAGCTGGCGCGAGAGTTCCTCGCGCGTGGCGACGAGGCTCGGGTCCTCCTTGGCGGCGCGGGCGAGCGCCAGCACGTTCATGATGAGGCCGGGGGCGCAAAAACCGCACTGCTCAGCGCCTTCGGCAGCCATTGCGCGAGCAAGCGCCTCGGACTCGGCCTTGAGGCCCTCGAGCGTGGTGATGGAGCGGCCCTCGACGCGCGCAGCGGGAACCGAGCAGCTCAGCACCGGATCACCGTCGAGCCACACCGTGCACAGGCCGCAGTTAGTGGTTTCGCAAGCACAGCGCACCGACGCGCAACCCTGCTCACGCAAAAGCGCAAAGAGCATGGTGTCGGGGGCAATCTGAACCTTGACCTTGCGGCCGTTGAGCGTAAAGGAAAGATCGATGAGTTTGGCAGCCATTAGCGCACCTCGCTAGAATCGACGCCGGGCACGCGGCGGCAGGAATACTCGTCCGTAGCAAACTTAGGGATCTGCACGGCCTCGAGCTCGCGGGCAAGCGCGGCCGAAAGCTCGATGCCGGCGGCGCGGCGCACGGCCTGGATCGCCAGCGGCGCCGAGATGCGGCGGCGGTAGTCGGCCGAGCCCCACAGGTTGGTGCCGTAGCTCAGCGCGCGTACGGACGCGGCCAGGGCGCGCAGCTCGTCCTCGGAAGGCTGCTCGTTCACCAGGCCGCATGCCTCGCCCTGCAGCAGGGTCGCGCGCAGCGGGCGGGCGCCCACGGTGACATGCCAGCTGTTATCCCACCAGGCGGCGGTGACATTGAGCGAGGGGAAGTCGGTCGCGGCCTTGCGCACGGCCTCGTAGCTCGCACGGTAGTCGTGCTTAACGACCACGATGTGCTCGATCACGTCGCGCACGTAGCCCATATCCACGAACTCCGCGAGCGGCACGCGACCGGCGCCCGTCAGCTCAACATAGGAATCGAGCGCGAGAAAGGCGGAGAGAACGTCCGAGAAGCCAAAGCGGCCGTAGATGCTGCCGCCCACCGTGGCGGTGTTGCGCAGCTGCACGCCCACGATATCGTGGACGGCGAACTCAAAGACATGGTTGACAAGCGCGTTGAGCTCGGCATGGCGCTCGAGCTGGCGCAGGGTACACATGGCACCGATGCGAAACTCGGCCTCGGTCTCCTCGATCTGATCGAGTCCGCAGGCCGAAAGGTCAATCGCCGTCGCCACGCGACGCGAACCCAGGCGCATCCAGATGCCGCCGCCCACAATCTTATTGTTGCGGTTCTTCTGTAAGAGCTCATAGGCTTCGGCCGCGTTTCCAACACGGACGTAGGTACCGAACTTGAGCACGTTCTCCCCCATCTCTTCACTTGTCCAGTACCTTTAAGTGTACCAAACGAGGGGGCACAGCTCGTGTCGGGACAAAATGAACCGTTTTCCTCCGTCGCATGCGGATCAAAAAAGGCTCCCAGCCAAGATGACTGGGAGCCTTCTGCGATGCTATGTCGAGCGAAGATTTAGCAGACGCCCTGGGCGAGCATGGCGTCGGCGACCTTCAGGAAGCCGGCGATGTTGGCGCCCATGACGAAGTTGCCCTCCTCGCCGTACTCCTTGGCGGTGTCGTCCACGTTGTGGAACATGCCGCGCATGAGCTGCTCGAGCTTGCCGTCGACCTCCTCGAAGGTCCAGGACAGGTGCTCGGCGTTCTGGCTCATCTCCAGGCCGGACACGAGCACGCCACCGGCGTTGGCAGCCTTGCCGGGCATAAAGGCGACGCCGTTCTCCTGGAAGTAGGTCGTGGCCTCGATGGTCGTGGGCATGTTCGCGCCCTCGCCGACCACCTTGCAGCCGTTGGCGACGAGCGCCTGGGCGTCCTCGAGCAGCAGCGTGTTCTCGCGAGCGCAGGGCAGCGCGATGTCGCAGGGAAGCTGCCACACGCCACGGCCGTCGCCCTCGTGCCACGTGGCATTGGGCTTCTCGTCGACGTACATAGCGAGCGTGACGCCCTTGTCGTGGCCAGAGCGCTTCTTGTTATAGACATGCTCGAGCACGGTGTAGTCGATGCCGTCGGGGTCCTCGACCCAGCCGTGGGTGTCGGAGCAGGCCAGCACCTTGCCGCCGAGCTGGGCGACCTTCTGGACCGCGTAGATGGCGACGTTACCGGAGCCGTGAACGACGACGTTCTTGCCCTCGAAGGACTCGCCGCGGCTCTTGAGGTACTCGTCCACAAAGTAGACCAGACCGTAGCCGGTGGCCTCGGTACGGGCGAGCGAGCCGCCAAAGGAGAGGCCCTTGCCGGTAAGGACGCCGGTCCACTCGTTGGTCAGGCGCTTGTACTGACCGAACATGTAGGCAACCTCGCGGCCGCCAACGCCCAGGTCGCCGGCGGGAACGTCGGTATTGGGGCCAATATGGCGATAGAGCTCGGTCATGAAGGACTGGCAGAAGTGCATGATCTCGTTGTTGGACTTGCCCTTGGGGTCAAAGTCGGAGCCGCCCTTGCCGCCGCCCATGGGAAGGGTGGTCAGGCTGTTCTTGAGGATCTGCTCCAAGCCCAGGAACTTGAGCATACCCAGGGTGACCGTCGGGTTAAAGCGCAGACCGCCCTTGTAGGGTCCAATGGCAGAGTTGAACTCGACACGATAGCCGCGGTTGACCTGAACCTTGCCCTGGTCATCGACCCAGGGGACACGGAACATAACGATGCGCTCGGGCTCGACGAGGCGCTCAAGCAGGGCGGCCTCCTCGTACTCGGGATGGGCGTCGAGCGCCGGCTGGATGGTGCCGAGGATCTCGGTCGCGGCCTGGATGAACTCAGGCTGCTCGGGATAGCGGGCCTTGAGCTCGTCGAGAACTTTCTGCGTGTAGCTCATGCTTCCTCCAATTGATGGAAAAGAAAGGTGTCGTTCGCGGCGCCCCATGCGCCGCGAGCTTTATCGAGTATGGATAATATCGCACTGTTGCAGCAAAGTTTCGCATAAGCCGACGAGCAGATGTTTCGTTTTGATTACGATGCAGGTAGAAGCGTTTTTGAGCACCCGACGTACAAATCGCGTGTTTCGAAGCTGTTTCGTCCACATGGTCCATACCACCACAAAGAGGACAGGCACCTTTGTGGTGGTTGGCAGGATGCGTTGGCGGGAACGTATGTGAATCGAACACATCCAAGACGTTTTGCACGCCTCACAACGGTTTTGAGGACCGCGGGGCCCACCGGAGCCCATCCGTTCCCAAACGTGGCGGTATTTTACCAAACCCAACAGACCACAACCGAAAAGAGCGATGCGGAAACCGCTAACGCAGCGATCTCAGACCGCCGGCCTCCTTGTCGAGTACTGTAAAGCGCACGGCATCCAGGTGCTCCAAGATGCTAATGGTTCGTTTGCGCGACACGCCCAGGGCTTCGCGCAGCACACTCGTGGTGGCGGCGCCGCCAGCAGCCTCGATAGCCGTCGCAACAACCTCACGCGCATGGGCCTCGGCAGCGGCGGACAAGGCAACGTCGCGCTCGACCTTAACGATCGAGTGGTTGAGCGAAAGCTCGCGCAGTGCACGCGTCATGGTGTCGCGATCGAGCTGCAACTGTTCGCTCACCTCGGGAAGCGTCGGCGCATTAAGACCGGCCTCATCCAGCAGGGCCACGATACGCTGGCCAGCCTCGCGCACCACGCGTATCGCCGCGGCGGCGGAATGCGGGTCGAACACCTCGGCACCGTCGACGGCGCACACGCCACGTGCACAGCCCTCGGCAATAAGTGCCATCGCGACATCGTTACCGGCGCCCGGCCAAGCCGCGTGCGCGACCGCACCGGACGTAAAGCCGATCTCCTTGGGAGCCGCCGCGTGCATGGAGGACAAGGCCGCAGCCAGCACATCCATTGCAGCATCGAGAGCCGAGGCATCTGCGTAGAGCACCGCACCGCCCGCAGCAAGCTCGCACACGGCAGCCTGGTCCACAAGCCCACGCAAAACGATCTCGACCTCGCCGGTAACAAGATCGAGCGCTGCGGCAACACCGGCAGCAGCAACAGGCAGCGTTTGCAGCGCCAGCCACGCGTGTACGCCGTCCGCGACATCTCCGGACTCAAGCGCCGCATACAACGCGCGCTCCCCCGCCGACAGGACCCGCGCGCGGCGACAGCGCGATAGCAGGACGCGTCCGCCGCCAAGCAGCGAAATCGGCGAATACGACAGAATGACGGCATGATCGCCGGCGCGCAACGGCAGCGGCCGTTCCAGGCGCACCTGCACCACACGCGTCTCGCCGACCGCAATAGGCGGCTCGTCGTCTAAAAGCATAATGCGGCCGAGCACCTCAGCCGTGCCCGCCATAACGTGCACGCGTGTACCCGAAGCAAGAACGCCGGCTCGCACGCCATCGCGCCCCACATATGTCAGTTGCATCAAAAAGCGCAGCGTCTGGCCCACGCGACCCTCGACGCCGAGCATCTCGCCGCGCTTGAGGCCCGCCACGCCATCGCCCACCAGGTTCAGGGCGACGCGCTGGCCGGGAACCGCGCACTGGGTATCCCCGTGAACCTGCACCCCGCGCACGCGACAGCGCGTTTGCGACGGCAGCGCAACGAGCTCATCGCCAACCGAAACGGGACCGTCGTGCAGCGTACCCGTCACGACGGTTCCGGTGCCGCGGATGCTAAAGCAACGGTCGATGGGAAGACGGGGCGCGGCGCCCGAGCCAGCGGTCGCCTCCAGATGCTCCGACCAGCACGAACAAACCGTGTTATCGAGCGTCGTAAGCAGCTCGTCCAGGCCCTCGCCCGTCTTGGAGGACACCGGCACTATAGAGGCACCCGCGAACACGGTCCCGTCCAGAAACGCCTCGACATCGAGCTCCGCCAGCGCGGCAATCTCGTGGTCGGCCAAATCGCGCATCGTGAGTGCGACGACCATGCGCGTCACACCCAACAGCTCCAGAACCCGAACGTGCTCGCGGGTCTGCGGCATCACGCCCTCAACGGCCGAAACCGCCAGCAACGCAACGTCCACGCCGGTGGCGCCCTGCACCATGGCGCGCAGATAGTGCGCATGCCCGGGTACGTCGACCAAGCCGACAAGCTTGCCGCTGGGAAGCTCGAGCTCGCCAAAGCCGAGCTCAGTGGTCATGCCTCGGCGCCGTTCGACCTCCAGACGGTCGGGATTTTTGCCGGTCAGCGCCTCGATAAGGGCCGACTTTCCGTGGTCGACGTGTCCTGCCGTTCCGACGATAACGGGACATTCGACAAGCTCGCGCGCGGTCATCGACGCAAACCTGCCCGCACGGCATCCGCCAACGCAGACGCACACAGGTCAAGGTCGGTGTCGCGCAAAAGCGTGCGAACGTCAAAAAGCACCTGGTCGTGCCGCACGCGCGTCACAACCGGCGTATCGGGCTCCTGTACCATAGCGCGCTTTAGGCCATCGGCGGATAGACGCCCATCGACGGGACAGACGGCAACGCAAAAAGTTGGGAGCTCGACGGTCGGCAGCGAACCGCCGCCCGGAGCAGACACGCCCTCGACAACCTGCAGCTCCACCGCCTCCTCACACTGAGACTCGCGAAGCTTGCGCAGCATGCGGTCATGCAGGCGCTTGGCCTGACGCTCGAGCGGAGCCGGCGCGCCGGAAAGCATGTTGAGCACCGGGATCTCCCGATGCGCTGTATCGGATCCGGTCACATACAGGCGCAAAGTGGCCTCGAGCGCCGCGAGCGTGAGCTTGCCGGGGCGAAGCGCGCGCATAAGCGGATGCGAGGCACAGGCGGCGATTACCTGGGCGCTACCGAGAATAATGCCCGCTTGCGAGGCGCCGAGCAGCTTGTCGCCCGAGCACGAGACGACGTCAACGCCGGCGCAAAGCGAGGCGGGCGTGGGCTTCTCCCCAGCATCGACGAGCACCTCATCTGTAAGCAAAGCGCCCGAGCCCTGGTCCTCGTACAGTAACAGCCCGTGCTCATGCGCCAGCGCAGAAAGCTCCGCCGCGGAAACCTCCTCGTGGAAACCCTCGATACGGTAGTTAGAAGGATGAACTTTCAAGATCATCGCCGTATTGGGCGTAATGGCGCTTCGGTAATCATCCAGATGCGTGCGGTTGGTGGAGCCCACCTCGACAAGCTTGGCACCCGAAGCCGCCATGATATCGGGAATGCGGAAGCTGCCGCCCACCTCGACAAGCTCGCCACGGCTCACGATGACCTCTTTGCCGCTTGCATGCGCGGCAAGCACCAGCAGCACCGCCGCGGCGTTGTTGTTGACAACCAGGGCGTCCTGCGCCCCCGTGAGCGTGCGCAGCAGACGCGCGGCATGCTCTTTGCGGCCCCCACGGGCACAGGTCGCGACGTCATACTCAAGCGTGCTGTAGCCGCGGGCGACATCGGCCACCGCCTGCACCGCTGCGGGAGCAAGCGGAGCACGGCCCAGATTGGTGTGAATCACAACGCCCGACGCGTTGACGGCAGGGCGCAGGGTCGGCAGCGACAGTCGGTGGCACCGCTGCTCGATGGCCAAGGCGAGCTCGCGCTTATTCCTAGCGGGGACGCCAGAGCGAATCGCCTCGCGCTCGGCATCGAGCTCGGCATCAATCGCCTCGCGCACAATCATGTCGCCCGCATCGCCGGCAGCCTTCATGACCGGCCACTCGGCCAGCAGCTCGTGAACGGCGGGAATGGAGCGCAGGCGGTCGCGCACCTCGGCAGGCATGGATTCGCAGTCGCTCATGGAAAGCCTTTCGACATGTTCAATAAAAAGCGGGTCCCCTTTGTCGTCAGCAGCAAAATGCGGCAACGCACATGCAAAAAGGGACAGGTCCATTATGGCAGCTCGTGACAAGACGGCGCAGCGCCTCGCTCAAAACCTGCCAAAATAAACCTGTCCCTTTTTGGTCGGTTATGGGTTGGGTCCTTTAGGACTCTTTGTTGGCGTAGATAAACCAGTAGCCCAGCGCCACGATCAGGGCGCCACCCACGATATTGCCCAGCGTGGCGACCGTAAGGTTGAGCGCCAACCCGGCAGCGTTGAGGGCATCGGCGCCAGCGACATCGGCTCCATAGCCGCAGGAGTGCATCAAAATACCCATGGGCAAAAAGTACATGTTGGCGACGCAGTGCTCAAAACCGCAGGCCACAAAGGCAGCGATGGGCAGCAAAATGCCCACGACCTTGTCGACCACGGTCTTGCCGGCAGTGCCGATCCATACGGCCAGGCAGACAAAGATGTTGCACAAAATGCCGCGGAAGAAGATGGTAACGGCGTCGATCGCAACCTTACCGGCGGCGACGCTCACCATGGTATTGGCGACGGCCTCGCCGTTGAGCTTATAAATAGCTGCCATGTAAATCAAAAAGACAACGAACAGGGCGCCGGCAAAGTTGCCGATCCACACAACAGCCCAAGCCTTGAACATCTGGACGAGCGTAATCTTTTTGCTCTTAAGCGCGCATACCATAAGCGAGTTACCGGTAAACAGCTCCGCGCCGCAAATGAGCACGAGCACCAGTCCCAGGCAAAAAGCAAGACCGCCCACGAAGCGCTGGGCGCCCCAGCCAAGCGTGGGATCGCTCAGAAAGACCGTGAAGAACAGGCCGCCGAAGGCGATAAACGCTCCGGCGAACATGGCGAGCAAAAAGGCCTTCGAGACCGGCAGGTTGGCCTTGGTAACGCCGGCAGCCTCGGTCTTCGCCTCGATCGCGGCGGGCGCCAGACAATCGGGGGTGGGGTATTCTGCCTTACTCTGTGCCATGGCAATCACTACTTTCTTACGATATGGGACAAGCGTTGCTCATGAACATGTCCCGCTGGGGTGGACAAAAACAAAACAGGCCAGAAGTAAACGTACCTCTGACCTGTAAATAGCATGGAGCGGGCGACGGGAATCGAACCCGCGTCATCAGCTTGGAAGGCTGGGGTTCTACCATTGAACTACGCCCGCAAGATATGGTCGGGACGACAGGATTTGAACCTGCGACATCCTGCTCCCAAAGCAGGCGCGCTACCAAACTGCGCCACGTCCCGAAGGTGTTGAGCAGCTAAGGTCTAAACCTTGCGTGTCCCAAAGCGAAGGAAATTATAGGGGAGACTCCCCGCCTGTGCAAGCATTGATGCCTTAGCTCCTCGAATGTGCGACAAAACGACTATGGAGCAGACCGATCACAAATGCCACCACGGCAACCGGCGCCCACGCGGCACCGATATCCGCCAGCGGCAGCGCATCGAACGGCAACCACGCGCCCGCAAAGAATGCGTCGCGGACCGAGGTGATCACGCTCTGCACCGCGACCACACCGCCAACCCAGACCCACACCTGCGGATGAGCGTCGCAAAAGCCGTGCACCAGGCCCATCAGTACCAGCACGATGGCAACGGGATACAAGGCGTTGAGCATAGGCACCGAGAACATGAGGATCACGTCGAGACCCACGTTGGAGAGCACGCACGAAAACGCTGCGAACACAAAGGCGAGAACCGCAAAGGGGCGGCGCATGGCCTCCTCAGAGGCCTCCGCTCCCCCTTCGACCACATACGTCTCGCAGAAGTAACGCGAGCAGCAGCTGATGAGGCCGATGCACACGTTCATGCAGGCGAGGAAGAAGATGGCGAAGACCACGACCGTGCCGGCAAGCCCAAAATGCATGGAGGCCGAACGGGCGAGGATGGCGGCGCCGTTGGTAGCGTCGGGCATCACGGTGCCGAGCTGCATACCGGCAAGGCCCAAGCCGCAGTAGATGATGGCCATGAGTACGCCGGCGATCACACCGGAACGCGAAATCTCGAAGGCCACGCGCTTGTCATCGGTAACACCCAACTCGTGGATGGTCTCGGCGATGATGATGCCAAAGGCGAGCGACGCGAGCAGGTCCATGGTCTGATAGCCAGTCAGAAAGCCCTGCACGGCAGCGCCTGCATCGTAGGGGGCCTGCGGCGCGGCAGCGGGACCCAGCGGCGAGATCACGGCAGCACCAACGACCAGCACGATGAGCGCAATGAGCGCGGGGCCCGTAATGCGGCCGAGCACGTGTGTGATGACGCCCGGGCGCAGCGTGAGCGCAAACGCGACGACAAAGAAGCCGACGGCAAACACCAGGCGCGCCGTGCCGAGCGAGACGCCCTCGGGCAACAGCGGCACCAGCATCTCGAAGGCCGTGGAGCTCGTGCGCGGAATAGCCAGGCACGGGCCGATGGCCAGATACACCGCCGCAACGAAGAATTCGCCGAACTTGGGGTGCACGCGGCCAGCAAGCTCGCGCGCCGTTCCGGCAAGCGCCACGGCGATAAAGCCCATAACAGGCAGACCGATAGCGGCAATCAAAAAGCCGATCATGGCAACCGGCGTGGCAGAACCTGCCTGCAGCGCCAGCAGCGGCGGAATAATGAGGTTACCGGCGCCAAAGAGCATCGAGAACAACGCAATGCCGACGGTAACGACATGGTCGGAGCGCAAACCACGCGGGGCGGATGAGGCCATAGGCACACCTTTCGGGTCGAAACAAAAACGGGACGGGCAAAAACACTCGTCCCGCAAGTATATACGCTTTAGCAGGCTAAATCGCGCAAAGCGTCAATCGCGATGTCGACTTCCTTATCCGTGTTGAAATACCCAAACGAGAAGCGGACGACACCCTGGCGCTCGGTCCCCAGCGCACGGTGCATGAGCGGAGCGCAATGGGCACCGGGGCGCGTCGCAATCCCCCACCCTTGCATGAGCGCGTCCGAGATCTCGGCAGAGTCGATATCACCCACGTTGAGTGAAACGATCGCCGAGCGCACGGGCTGGTCAAAGGCACCGTAGAGCTTGATCTCCGGGATTTCGCGCACGCCAGCGAGAAAGCGATCCGCCAGTGCTCGCTCATGCGCCGCAATCGCCTCGACCCCACCTTGGGCCTCGATAAAGTCGAGGCCGGCAGAAAGGCCGGCGACACCGTGGCCGTTGAGCGTGCCCGCCTCCAGGCGCGTGGGCCACTCCATGGGCTGTAACGCATCGAAGCTGTGCACGCCCGTGCCGCCCATGGCCCAGGGCGCCACGTCGACGCCCTCCGCCACGGCCAGGCCGCCGGTGCCCTGCGGGCCCATGAGCCCCTTGTGGCCGGTAAAGCACACCACGTCGAGCCCCATGGCCTGCATATCGATATGCGCCGTACCGGCAGACTGCGAGGCATCGACGATCACAAGCGCACCCGCGGCATGTGCCAAGGCCGCCACGCGCGCAATGTCGACCGCGTTGCCGGTCACATTGGAGGCGTGCGTCACCACCACGGCACGTGTGCCCGGCGTCACCAGCCGCTCAAGCTCTTCGTAGTCGAGCGCACCGTTCGCGTCGCAGCCCGCATGCTCAACGGTCACGCCCTGCTCTGCCGCCAGGCGGTTGAGCGGACGCAACACGGAGTTGTGCTCGAGCACCGTCGTGACCACGCGGTCGCCGCGACGCACCACGCCATTGATGGCGGTGTTGAGCGCGGCCGTGGAATTAGGCGTAAGGCACACATGGTCCGCCCTCGGGCAGCCCAGCAAGCGCGCAAGCTTGGCGCGGCAGCCGTGAATCGTGCGCGCCGCGTCGAGCGCGCCCGACGTGGCACCGCGCCCGGCATTGCCGAGCGAACACATCGCCTGCGCCACGGCATCGATGACCGTCTGCGGCTTGTGCATGGTCGTCGCCGCGTTATCCAGATAGATCATCGCACGACCTCCCACATATCAATCACGGTATAGCCCTCAGTGGGAACGCCCGCCGCGGCGAGCTCGCCGCGCAGCAGCTCCTCATCGGCAGGCAACGCTTTCCACGCCAGGCCACAGCCGGCAGCGACCTCCCCGGGCACGGGAATCGTTCGCCCGGGAAGGCCGCGCTCGATGCACAGAGACTCGCAACCCATGGCGGCCGCCGTGGTGGGAAACGTGATGACAAGCGCCGGGCGTTTCTCCCTCATGGCAACTCCAACCAATACGCTACGGGCGCACGACGCGCACGGCCTGCTCCATCTTCTCCACGATCACGTACATGTTGGTGACCTCGCCCACCGCAAGCTGGTCTTTAATGCCAAAGTGATCCAGGCAGGTACCGCAGGTGAGAATCTCGACGCCCTGCTCAGCCAGCCCCTTCAGGTCGTCGAGCACCGGAGAGCCCTCTACGGTGAGCTTGGCGCCGCCATTGTAGAACAGCATCGTGGCGGGCAGCTCCTCCTGCTGCGTCACGGCAAAGATGAAGGCCTTCATGAGCTTGTGGCCCAGCTCATCGTCGCCGCGGCCCATGCAATCGGTGTAGACGGCCACGACCAGCTTGCCCTTACCGGCGCCGGCGTCACAGAAAGCGGCACCGTCCTGCTCGGGCACGTCCACGGCAACGGCGCCGGCGGTCGCCACGGCCACGTGCCACTCGGCATCTGCGACCTTCTCGACCGAGGCCGTGCAGCCCTTTTCCTGCGCCATCTTGGAGATGTTCTTGACGGCGGTCTCGTTGTCGACCGAGGTCACCACGGCACCCTCGCCATCGAGCTGCTTCAGGGCTTTGAGCGTCTTGACGACGGGCAGCGGGCAGGCATCGCCCATGGCATTGACTTCAATCTTAGTAGACATAGCTACATCCTTTCGAAAGAGACCGCCCGGATAGACGGGCGGTCGCATAGACAGTTTTTCTTAACGCACAACGCGAACGGCAGGACCACCCGGCGCTACCTCGAACACGCGACCGATAACGGCAGCGATACGATCCTCGTTATGCAGACGGCACGCAAGCTCATCCACATCGGAAGCAGGCGCCGCGATGAGCAGGCCACCCGAGGTCTGCGGATCGTACAGCGCATCCAGCATGCCCGGCTCCAGGTCATCGTCGGCCGCCACGCGCGGGCCAAAGAAGTCCTGGTTGCGGTAGGCACCGGCAGGGATAATGCCAAGACGCGCCATGTCGAGCACCTGGTCAAAGAGCGGCACCGCCCCCGATGCAAGCTCAATCTGCACGCCCGAGCCCTCGGCCATCTCGCACGCATGCCCGATCAAGCCAAAGCCCGTGACGTCGGTACAGCCGTGAAGTTCGAGTCCCTCGGCCAGGCGAATCGGGGCCTCGTTGAGGGTGCGCATCGAGTTCCACATCGGACAGGCCTCATCCTGCTCGATGAGCTCGCCCTTAATGGCCGTGGTGATGATGCCCGAGCCGATCGCCTTGGTCAGCAGCAGAACATCGCCCACGCGCGCGCCGCTGTTAGCGAGCATGCGGTCGAGCGCGACAAAGCCGCTCACGGACAGGCCGTACTTGGGCTCGTCGTCGTTGATGGTGTGGCCGCCCGCGATGGAGCAGCCCGCCTCGACGCACTTGTCGGCGCCACCCGCCAGAATCTGGCCAGCAGCCTCAACACCCAGGCAGTTAGGTATGCACAGCAGGTTCATGGCATGACTCGGCCGCCCGCCCATGGCGTAGATGTCCGACAGCGAGTTGGCCGCTGCGATCTGGCCAAACAGAAACGGGTCATCGACCATCGGCGGGAAGAAGTCGATGGACTGTACGAGACCCAAGTTGTCGCCAACGCGAAAGACGCTCGCATCGTCGGAGGTATCGAACCCCACGAGCAGGTTGTCGTTATGCACATTGGGTAAGTCGCCCAGGACCTGGGCGAGGGCTCCAGGAGCCAACTTAGCGGCTCAACCAGAGGCAGCGGTCATCTGCGTAAGCTTGACGAAATCGTCAGCCATCGATTCCTCCTCTCATCGGTCAATCATTTTCTCCCAGTATACGCATGAATGCGAAACTGGGGCGGATGCATTAATTGAGCGCCTGCGCGCGAATCGCCGCACCGATGGCACCTGCAAAGCGGGCCTGGGGCGACGTAGTCACCGACGACCCCAGCAGCGCGGCCAACCGCTCCACAACGTAGGCGTTCTCGCACAGGCCTCCCGTCAGGTAGTACGGAGCACCCGCCGCCTGCCCGGCCATAGTCGCCACGCGCGACACGACGCTTTCGATCACGCCGCGCGCAATGTTCTCGCGCGGCTCGCCACGACCGATGAGGCCGATAACCTCACTTTCGGCAAACACCGTGCACATGCTGCTGATCTTGGTAGGTTCGCCGGAACGCGCCAGGTCGGCCATCTGCTGTTGAGAAATACCTAGGCGGTCGGCCATGATCTCCAAAAAGCGCCCCGTGCCGGCAGCACACTTGTCGTTCATGGCGAACTTTGCCACGCGGCCGCCTTTAAGCTGGATGACCTTGGTGTCCTGACCGCCTACGTCAATCACGGTGCCGTGATCGCCAAACAGGCACACGGCACCGGTGCCGTGGCAGGTAATCTCGGTCACGACCTTGTGCGCATAGGGCACGGCAACACGGCCGTATCCAGTCGCGACCACGCGTACGTCGTCGGCCGCCACCTCGTAGCCGGCAGCGGCAAGCTCACAGCGCAGACGCTCCCCCGCATCGACCGACGAATACCCGGTTGGCTGCACGCACGTCCACGCCACCGAACCCTCTCCATCGACCACAGCAGCCTTAGCTGCCGTAGACCCGATATCGATCCCGATCCCTATCATGGCTCTCTCCTAATTGGCAAACTAATCAAACGATCAGACACCACTGCAACAACGGCCCTCTGGCGTCTGAGGTGCCCGAGATTCCGAGCGACAAGCCCGACGAAGCGTACTCAAGGTACGCGAGGAGGGTTGGAGCCGGAAGGTCGGGTGCCTCAGACGTCAGAGGGTCTCGATAAAGGCGGCAATGCGCGTCTCTATCTGGCCCATGTCGCCGTTGCTGTAATCGGTCTCAATCTTCATGTACGGAATGCCCGCACCCTCGACGGCCTCCTGCATGCGTGCGCTCTCCACGTTAAAGGTATGGCACGCCTGCAGCACGCTCTCCACCACGCCATCGACGTGGTACTTCTCGCACATGGCCAGCGTGTTCTCCATGCGGCCGTCGTTGGGTGTCATGACCGAGCAGTTAATGTCCAGGTAGCGGTCGGCGATAGCGCGCAGGATATCGGGCGCGTCCGGGTCGATCATCATGGCCGCCGTGCGCTCGCCCGAGCAATCGTCCATGCACACGACCACGCCGCCATTAGACTCGATGGTGCGACCGATCTTGTTGATCACGCCGCCCACGGGGCAGCCGGTAATCAGGATGCGCTTAGCATCTGCCGCGACCGGGCGCTCTCCAGCCTCGTAGGCCTCGCGCAGCTTGGCAACCTTTTGCTCGAGCTGGTCCGTATAGGCCTCGATATCAAAGCTGAACGTACCGGCGAACATGGTGCTCATCAGGTCGACGCCGCTCATGGCCGCCGGCTGGTTGGCCTGCAGCGCAAACATCTCGAGCTGGGCAGCACGCAGGCGATTGCGACGACGGACGGCGGCGCGCAGATCGTCATCGGCAATCGTAATACCGTAGAAGTTCTCGAGCTCCTCCTTGAGCAGGCGGCACTCCTCGTACCAGCCCTCGCGCTCATAGGCACGATCGCGGCCCTGCGGAAGATGCAGGATGTGCGTGCGTTTGAGCTTGTTGAGTAGCTCGTACATCTTCTTCTTGCCGTCGCAGGTGGTCTCGCCGATGATCATGTCGCTAAAGTACGTAAACGGGCACTTTTGCGAGTAGACAAAGCCGTAGGTCGACTTGATGAGCGGGCAGAGGTTTGCCGGCAGCACCTTCTCGGCCTCGCGGATCACCTCATCGGACGTACCGCACAGAGCGACACTTGCAGCCCCCGCGGCATCGATAATCTCGAGCGGCGTATAGCTGCACAGATACCCGATCAGGCGATTACCGGCCTGCTTGTAATCCTTGACGCGAATAAACGCGGCCTTGCGCTGCTCGTTGAACTCCTCAAACGTGGACGGCAACGGCTGCTCAATATTTTCCGACATATAACTCCTTAACAAACCTTTTAACCAACCAAGGAAACGGCTTTCCCAGGGCCCGAGGTTGCCGTGAAAGAGGAGCGCCGCGTACTTCTGGTACGCAAGCGACGGTTTGAACGGCAAGATCGAGTGCCTGGGGAAGCCACCGGGACGGATAGTCCTAGATGGTTTCCAAGAAAGCCTCGATCCTGGTTTGCAGTTGGCCTGCGTCTTCGCCGGCGTAGTCGGTCGTGATGTGCATAAACGGAATGCCGGCCTCCTCGGCGGCCTTCTCCACGGCGAAGGACTCCATCTCGTAGAGTGTGCAGAACTGCAAGGCCACGTCGACAATGCCGTCGGCATGCAGGTTCTTGGCCATCTGGACAATGTCCTTCATACGCTGGTCGTTGGGCGTAAAGACGGCACAGTTGATCTTAAAGTAGCGCTCGGCGATGGCATCGAGCATCTCGTCAACCGTCTCACCGGACTCGTCGACCAGGTCCTTGTAATAGCGCGAACCCGTGCAGGACTCCTCGCCTACCACAACGCCGCCGGCCTTCTCGATGAGGTTGAACAGCTTCCAGTTGGGCACGGCCATGGGCGTGCCGGTGTACAGGATGCGCTTGGTCCCCTTGGGCGCCACGCCCTCGCCGGCCTCGACACGCTGCTCGCACTCAGCCGCCATATCGTTGATGGCTCCGGTCAGACGCGGCGTGTCGTCCATAAAGGCGGCCTGAACGGTCAGCAGGCTGTCGAGACCGCTAATGGGCGCTGGGTCGGCAGCGCGCGTGGCAGCGAGGCGCTGCAGGGCGCGACGCTTCTCATTGACGGCGCGGATGGCGGCCTTCAGACGCTCAGGCGTAATCGTGACGCCACACTCGTCCTCAATCTTGGCGGCGAGCTTTTTAACCTCGGCCTTCCAGGTCACAAGCGTCGACTCGTCGTGTACGTTGGGAATATCCATGACGTACATGTTCTTTTGCGTGGCAAAAAACTCGTAGGCCTTCTTCTTGCCATCGCAGGTGTTCTCGCCTACCACCAAGTCGCTCGACTCAATGTAGGGGCAGACCTCACCCAGCTTAAAGCCGGCAAAGCTCTTGATAAGCGGACAAGTGTTGCGCGGCAAGTGCTCCTCGACCTTGTCGGTCGCCCAATCGGCACCCGAGCACAGACCCACGGGGATACCGTCGCAGGCGAGCACAATCTCCTCGGGCACGTAGACGCAGAAGCTGCCCACGATCTTGGTGGCCTCGCCGGCCTCCTTCTTGTCGAGCATCTCCTTAATACGGCCGCTGTGGATGTTGGTGGCGACAAAATCCAGGTAGGACGTGGACTTGGGGCGATTATTCTGCGACAGGAACATGTCCCCGTACATCTGGCCCACGGCGCCCAGCAGCATATCGTGGTCGGCAAGATTCATGCCGAGGCTCTCCCACATCGGATGGAAATCGAATTCTTCAGCCATGACGGTTCCCCTCTCGAACCAAAAACGGATAACAGCGGTATCGATGCACGACGGACGGCGATTGCCCGACCGTGCTCAAACCCGGAATTTTAGGGAACCTGCTTTGCGGTCGATTATTTAGTTGTGCGTCGCCTCTCCCGGAGCCGTGAACATACCTGCTCATATGCGACTCCGAGCCATATACAGGGCGCGCGCGGCAACGCGGCGAATATATGTCGTCTGCGGCATGTGCGCACCCTCCTTTACAAGTTGAGGTCAACTATATCAACGGTCATCGACCATGCGAACACCGTTGACATTCGTACGACAGCGTCGTGTGCCGTCGTTTAATAAATAATTATCTTGATTGATAAGAGTTTGTCATTCCTCATTCGGCGAACGGCAAAAACAAAGCCGCCGAGGCTTATATTCCCCGACGGCATTACCCGGCGCTATCGACAAACCAAATGGATCCTGCTGGCATCAAAATGCATGCGCAGCGTCTCGCCTGCTTGCGGCAGCTCGTCGACAGGCATGCGCACTTTGTTGACCTTCCACTGCAGGCGCGTCGGCGCGTCGGCGCGCGGCACGTCCAGCAGCACCAGGCGCTCAAAACGTGAATCGCTCACGCGGGCCACATGCAGGTCGTAGCTGTTGCGACCCCGCTCAGCACGGTTGTCCACATGGAAGTAGCTCGCACGAATACCCAGGTACGCCACGTTATCGGGAACCTCACGGCCCACGTTGAAGGTCATGCCCCAGTCGAGGGCCTCAACTTCTTCGTCGCCGATCTTGCGCGCGCGGCTCGTATTCTTGCAGCCCGTCAAGCGCAGCGCGGCCAACGTCTGCGGATGACGAACCACGTCCTCGACGGAGCCGATCTCCTCAACATGCCCGTTGTGCATCACGCAGATGCGCTCGCACAGACGGCACGCTTCGACGATGTCGTGGCTCACGTAGAGCACGGTTCGGTTGCATACATCGAACAGATCGAGCATGTTTTGCTCAAGCGCGCTCTTGAGATACGCGTCGAGCGCGCTCATGGGCTCGTCGAACATAAAAATGCCCGGGTGTGCCGCCACCATGCGCGCAAGCGCCACGCGCTGCTGCTGACCACCCGAGAGGCGTGCGGGATAGCGGTCGGCAAAATCGGCCAGACCAAAAATGCCCAGATAGCGCTCGGCGAGCTTTTTGCGTGCAGCGACGTCACCCGCATCCTGTACGCCGGCGCACACGTTATCGGCCACCGTCATATTGGGAAACAGCTGATAGTTTTGGAACAGCAGGGCGCATTTACGCTCCTGGGGCGATAGGTTGATGCCCGCCGCCGAATCAAAAAAGGTCACGCCGTTGACGACGATCTTGCCCTCGTCGGGCGTCTCCACACCGGCAATGCAGCGCAGCGTGCAGCTCTTGCCGCAACCCGAGGCGCCCAGCAGTGCCACGCGCTCCTCGCCGGCCTCAAGCTGCATGTCGAGCACAAACCCGGGATAACGTTTCTTAATATCCAAAACGAGCGACATGGCCTATCGACCTCCCGTCGAGACGGCGTCATCGCGCATGAGCTCGGCCAGCGCCTCGCGATCGATACGCAGCGCATCGCCGCCGACCGGGTCGAGCGAATCGCCCTGTCCGGCGAATTCTTTGGCCTGCCTGCGCTCCGCACGGGAAAGGCCCCGTTCGCGATACTTTTGCGAATGCGCCGTGTACATGTTGATGAACAGGATGACCAGGAAACTGAACACGATTACGACAATGACCCAAAAGAGAGCTACCGACGTGTTGCCGCCCATCCACTCAAAGTAGATGGCGATGGGAATGGTCTGCGTAATGCCGGCATAGTTGCCCGCAAAGAACAGCGTGCAGCCAAACTCTCCCATGGCGCGGGCAAAGGCGAGCACCGTACCGGCGGCAATCGAGGGCCAGCCGAGCGGCATCATAAGCTTGGTAAAGATGCGACGTTCGGACCACCCGAGCGTGCGCGCGGCGTCGAGCATCTGCGTGTCGAGGCTCTCGAAGGCTCCGAGCGCCGTGCGGTAGACCAGCGGAAACGACACAACGACGGCCGAAATGACCGCCGCGGGCCAGGTAAAGACGATCGAGATACCGTGCGCGATGAGCCACTGGCCCACCCCGGTCGAGCGGCCAAACAGCATGAGGAGCAGAAAGCCGCAGACCGTGGGCGGCAGCACCATAGGAATCGTAAAGACCGAATCGAGCAGGCCCTTGATGCGACTCGAGGTACCCATAGTCTTCCACGCGGCAAACAGGCCCAGTGCAAAGGCAATCAGCAGGGCAAGGCCGCTCGTTTTGATAGACACCCAAAACGGGCGGTAGTCGATGCCGCCTAAAAAGGAGGCCAAAGAGGTCAAGGGCCCCTGCTCATTCCGCAACACGACTGACGATGCTTCTACCATTTGAGCGCTATCAAGCCAACGCGCGCCGCCCTTGGCATCACCCGAGGCCGATGCAATCACCACATAGCGGTCCCCATCCGCACCGCGTTCGTCAAAGCCATAGGTATACCCGCCGGCATCAAACGTTGTTTCCGCCGTGACATACCAAGGAAGATCCACGTCCCCCAGCCGTGCGCCTCCCATGCAGTTTGCGCTGTCGAGCTCACAGACGAGAGCCTTGAGACCCGATGCGCACTCGTTGTCCTGCGGATCCAATCCATACTTCTCGACCGCCTTGGGCGATACCCACACCACAACGCGATCGGCAGCAGGCGCCACTACAAGGTCCACGTCCTCGTCAACGGGAAACCGGTAGCCCTCAGGCTGGCCCTCCATGGCACGGGCGGTCCCCTTGGCTAACCGTTCAAAACCATCGAGCCCATAAGAAAGCCCCTTGGCGGTCACGGCAACCTGGGCCCCGCCCTCAGTACCACCGGCAAACGCCCATCCCGGCACCCAGCAAAGCGCGAGCGTCAAAGCACAGGCGACAAGAATGCGAAATCTATTACGCACGAAACGCTCCAAGGAAAGACGAGGACAGGGCAAAAGACAAAACGATGGGATTATCGCTCCAAGCCGCACTACGCGGAAAGCTCAAATCCGTACTTAGCCCAAATCTTCTGCGCCTTCTTGTTGGTCAGACAGAAGTCGATGAACGCCTTGGCCTCGTCGGCGTGCTCGGAGCTCTCGGCAACGGCACCCGGATACACGATGGGCTTGTGCGAATCCTCGGGGCACACGAAGGCCTCCTCGATGCCGTCGTAGCGGAAGATGTCGGAGCTGTAGACAAAGCCGGCCACGCAGTCGCCCGTAGAGACGTAAGCTGCGGCGGTGCCGACCTTGTCGGCCAAAGCCACCTTGTCGGCGAGCTCGGGTGCATACTCGCCGTCGTCGCCCTCGGTACCGGTGTAGAGCCCAACAGAAGCCAGCGCTTGGTTGGCATACTTGCCGGCGGGAACGGTCTTAGCGTCGCCGACGGCAATCTTGCCGTCCAGGTTCGCGACGTCGGCGATGGCCTCGACCTTGGTGTCGGAGCCCTCGGCACGAATAATCACGAGGTCGTTGACGAACATGTCCTCACGCGTGTCGGCGTCGACGAGCTCAGCGGTCTCAGCGTCATCCATGGTGCCCTTAGAGGCCGTGATGAGCACGTCCACCGCAGCGCCGGCGCGCATCTGCTCGACAAGGTCGCCGGACGCCTTAAACTGCGTGTCGGCAAAGGTGGTACCGGTCTGATCGGTGTAGAGCTTCTGAACCTCGGGCAGAGCTTTCTCGAGCGAGTTGGCGGCAAATACCTGCAGCTCGACAGCCTTCTTGAAAGAAGTCTTGGCAGAACCCGCATCGGAGCCGGCCGGCTCAGACGTCTTGTTGCCCGAGCAGCCAGCAAGGCCAAGGCCGGCAGCGGCGACAGCAGAAAGCGAGACGAATCCGCGGCGAGAAACCATATCGAACATGTTCAACCCTTTCGAGCGCTACGCCCGGGCACCCCGCCGCGGGCTTTATCCTGTAATTGAATTATACTTTAGCGCGAATAATGCTTGTGATAAGAAATTATCGTTTGATAATTTCTTATACCGATAGCCGCAAGACGCTCGCGTTGTCGCCGCTTAAAAAAGCGGAGCGACCCATAAGGTCACTCCGCTACAGGCAAGCAGTTTAGCGAGCGTGTCCACCGCCCGCCGTCATGTGGGCCGCGTGCTCCAGCTGGTCGCTCACGGCCTCCCAGCTTTCGCGAGCTGCCTTCGTGGATCCCGGAAAGTTGATGACAAGCGCAGCCCCACGCTGCATGCACACGGCGCGCGAAAGCATGGCACGGCGCGTCTTGGTCATGGAGTATGCACGGATCGCCTCGGCAATACCCGGCACATCGCGGTCGCAGACGGCACGCGTCGCCTCGGGCGTCACGTCGCGCATCGAAAGCCCCGTGCCGCCGCAGGTGATGACCACGTTGGCCTGGCAATCGTCGGCCGCAGCCACAATGGCAGCACCGATCTCGTCAACATCGTCATGCACCACCGTATGCGAGGCAACCATCCAGCCCTGCGCCGCGATGAGCTCCTCGAGCACAGCGCCTGCCTCGTCCTGGGCAAGATCGCGCGTATCCGAGCACGTCACGATTGAAATCTTCAACTCCATAGCACTCCTCCTACAGCACGGTGCCCTCGGGCAGATCGACTCGGACGACATCCACGACGTCGCCCGGCTCAAGATCGCACGGACCCTCGTTGATGCGCAACAGGCAGTTCGCACGCTGCATGGTTCCGAGCAGCGCCGAGTTCTGGCTGTGCGCCTCGGTGACCGTAAGCTCACCCGTCTGCGCATCGCGCGCAACCGTGGCGCGATCATAGAAGCGTCGGTCCTGTCGCTTCTTCACGCCGTGGGTAAGAACCGCCTGCTGCACGGGACGCGCACCCTCGGCAAAGCCGCGCATCTTGCGAATCGCCGGGCGGGCGAGCATCTCAAAGCCCACATAGGCCGCCGCGGGGTTGCCCGAAAGCCCCAGATAGGGCTTGCCGCCGAGCAGGCCAAACGTAATGGCCTTGCCGGGACGCAACGAAATGCGATCGAACAGCACCTCGCCCTCGCGCCGAACCAGCGCCGTCACGTAGTCGTAGTCGCCCGCAGAGGCGCCACCGCTCGTAATGACAAAATCGCACTCTTGCGCGGCGCGGTGCACAAGCTCGGCAATCGCCCGCTCGTCGTCGGGCGCAATGCCGTAGAACACTGGGTCGGCCCCAGCATCGAGTGCCTCGGCCATTAACGCCGAGGAATTGGAATCGCGAATCTGCCCACGCGCCGGCAGTTGGCCGGCCGCGACCAGCTCCGTGCCCAGCGAGATAACGCCCACACGCGGGGCGGCGTGCACTCTAACGTTCGCGTAACCGGCGCTCGCCAGCAAACCGGCGCCGGCCGGGGCCACAACCTCGCCAGCGTGCATCACAACATCACCGGCATGGGCCTCCTCGCCTGCAGCTCGAACGTTCTCCCCCACCTTAGCCGGTGCCGAGAAGCTCACGTGTGAGCCCTCGTTGCCGTCGCCGTCAAGCACCTCGACGATCTCGTATTTCACAACGGCATCCGCACCTTCGGGCACCGGTGCACCCGTCATGATACGGACGGTCTCGCCCGCGCCAATCGCGCCCTCAAACACATGGCCCGCCGCCTCGTGCCCCACGACGGAAAGCGTCACGGGCGTATCGGAGGACGCTTTGGCGAGGTCGTCGGCACGCACGGCATATCCATCCATGGCGCTGTTGGCAAACGGCGAGATATCGATATCGGCCGTGGCATCCTCAGCCAGGGGAAGACCGGCCGCCTGCCAAATCGGGATCTCGACGAGCTCGGTCCTGCGCACCTGCGAAAGGACGATTGCCTGCGCGTCCTCCAGCGGGATGAGCGTCTTAGCCATATACACCTCTTACATGCCACGGCGCGCAACAGTGGCGCCGATTCTTTATGTTTGGTTCAGTATAATCCCCCGCTGCCCGCTCAAGACATGGCCCGCAACGGCAAATACACCTGTCGGCCACGCGCCTTTCGTAACAGAACCGAAACCTGTCAATTGCCTTAAGGCACGGGGTGCCGTCTTATAATGCATGCATCGCAACAATAAAGAGGACGTTATGGCTTTTATCGATAAACGTGAAAATACACTCCACCCGTCTGATGACACCCGTCAGGACACAGACGGCAGGTCCTTCTCTCCGGCCGACTTGATCATCAGCGGTCGCAACCAGCTCACCCGCTCCGAACAGCTCTTGGCCGCCGACACGCGCCGCAATGCCCACAACATGCTCGCGAGCGCCAAACTGCTCGCGCTCGTCGTTGTCGTTTCGCTCGCCATGGGCGTTGCCGCTTGGGCGTTTTTGGCCTCGCTGGATATTGCGACCGATTATCGCGAGAGCCATGCGTGGATCTACGCCCTGCTCCCCGTCGTGGGCGTGGCCACCGCGTGGGTCTACAAGAACCACGGTCTCGCCGCCAAGCGCGGCAACAATTTGGTCATCGACTCCGCCCTGGGCACACGACTCATCCATGCGCGCATGGCCATCCTCACCTTTGTGTGCTCCACGCTCACGCATCTGACGGGCGGCTCGGCCGGCCGCGAGGGCGCCGCGGTGCAGATCGGCGGTACCATCGCCAGCAATGTCTCGAGCCTCGCCCACCTCAAAAAGCATGACCACCACGACCTCATGCTCGCCGGCATCTCATCCGCCTTTGGCGCCGTGTTCGGTTCGCCCCTTGCCGGCGCGTTCTTTGGCATGGAGATGTGCTTTATCGGCAAGATCGACTACACCGCGGGCATCTACTGCCTGGTCGCCTCGTTTACCGGCTACTTTACGTCGCTTGCCTTGGGAACCGAGTACGAAGCGAATGTTATCGTCAGCGTTCCCGCCATGACGCCCAAAACGGTTGCCATCGTCGTTATCGGAGCCATTGTCTTTGGCCTGACGGCGCGCCTCTTTGCCTGGTCGGTCCGCACGGTCAAGAACCTGTACGCGCGCTTTATCACCAACTATCTCGTCCGTGCGCTCGTCGGCGCACTCGTGGTGCTTGCGGCCTATGCGTTGCTTGACGCGTGGGAGTATGCCGGCCTTTCCACGTGGCTTTCGGGCGCCGGGTTTGCCGGCACCACCACCCTCGCCGACGCCGCCATCAAGCTCGTCGTAACGGCGCTCACCCTGGGTGCCGGCTTCCAAGGCGGCGAGGTCACGCCCCTGTTTGGCATCGGTGCGGCGCTCGGCGGATGGATTGGCTGCCTCGCTGGACTCGATCCGAGCTTTATGGCGGCCCTCGGCATGCTCGGCGTCTTCTGTGCCGGCCTCAACGTGCCCATCACCACCTGCATGATGGCTATCGACTTGTTCCATGGAACAGCCGCGGGCTTCTTTGTCATCGTCTCGTTTATTAGCTATCTCGTCGGCGGCCACCGTGGCGTGTACCCCGCGCAGCGCATCGTGTCGCCCAAGCGCCGCTCGCTTATCGTGGACGAGGGCGGAACGGTGGCAGAGGCTATCGAGCGCCACAACGACCTGATAGAGTAGACGTAAGTAATCGCCGTGCAGCCACAATCGGGGGCAATTCGACCCGAGCGCGACCGCACCGTCATGCCACACGCCGGGAGTCGCCCCATGCACGCAACTGACTTTGGTCGCACGATCATCATCGCCAATCCTGTCGCCCAGTCGGGCGCCGCGCGCGAGGTTGCCGAGCGCCTGCAACGCTTTTTGGACATGACGGCGCGCACGTCCCAGTTTGACCTAGTGCTGACCGAGTGCATGGGGCACGCCAAGGAGCTTGCCGCACAGGCTCAGGGATACCGCACCGTTATCGCCTTTGGCGGCGACGGCGTGATCCACGAGGTCGTCAATGGGCTCATGGCGCAGGAAGAGGCCATCCGTCCCGCCCTTGCCGTCCTGCCCGTGGGCTCCGGCAACGATTTTGCCCAGACGCTCGGAATCGACGATTTCTCCGGTAAGGATTTTGGCGCGCTGCTCACCTGCGAGCTGCAGCACCAGGATATCGGGCGCATTCGCTCATGGAACCCCGCAAGCGGAAGCGGCGAGGCTTCGGTTGAGTACTACGACCAGACGCTCTCGGTCGGCATCGATGCCGCCATCGGCCTGGGCACCACCGAGTTGCGCAAAAAGACCGGCCTGACGGGCGCTCCGCTCTACACCCTCTCGGGACTTGAGCAGTTTGGCCTGCGCTATCGCAACTACCCCATGACGGTCAGCTTTGACGGCGCGCCCGCCGAGCGCGTGAGGGCGATCATCATGGCGATTCAGCTGGGCCCCACGTATGGCTCGGGTTATCGCATCTGCCCCGATGCCGATCCCTGCGATGGCATACTCGACGTCTGCTACGCCTGTGGCCCCGTCCCTCGCGCGGTTGCCCTGCCTATGTTCCTTTCGGCCAAAGACGGCCACCACACCAAGCTTCCGCCGGTACGCATGCGCCGCTGCCGCCATGCCGAGCTCACCTTTGAGGGGCCCGACTACCCCATCCAGGCCGACGGCGAGCCCGTTGTCGCCTCGCGCATCGAGGTCGACGTCCTCGGCAGCGCTCTCCAAGTTTGGCACCCTACCCGCTAGCAAGGCCAGTGGAACAAACGACTACTCGTCGCTGCCCGGCTTGCGACGGTTGGCCTTTTTAATGGCGTTGAAGTGCTTGTCATTGAGCCTGCGCTGGCGAGAGCGCTGGGGCACCTTGGTCTTTACGCGTCGGCGCGGTGGACGCCCGCGACGCTCGAGCTCGGCGCGCAGCTTGCGCAGGCAGCTCGCGCGATTTTGGAACTGGCTGCGGCTCTCGCGCGCCGTCACGGTAATCCCTGTGGGCACGTGCTTCATGCGCACCGCCGAGTCCGTCGTGTTCACGCCTTGTCCGCCCGGACCCGTCGCGCGAAACACCTGAACCTCGCAATCGCGCGCCAACTCTTCGGCCGCCATCGCGGCATAGCGCGCATACTCGCGCCATCCCATCTTGTTCTCATCCATATCAACACCTCCCCTCATAAAAAATGTGACAAAGGGAAAGTCCCTTTGTCACATCGCATACCAATCGCTTGTGTTGCGCGCTTAGGCGAAGGTGATCTCGCCGGTATCGCAGTCCATATCGGCGATACGGGCTAGGCTTTCAACGCGGAAGCCGCGCTCGCGGAGCTTATCGCCACCGCCCTGGAAGCCCTTCTCCACCGCAATGCCAATGCCGGATACCTCGGCACCTGCAGCCTCGCAGATCTTGATAAGACCCTCGAGCGCGCAGCCGTTGGCCAAAAAGTCGTCGATGATCAGGACCTTGTCGCCCTCGGACAGGAAGCGCTTGCCGACGATGACCGGGTACTCCTTCTGCTTGGTAAAGGAGTAGATGGTCGTGGCATACTGCTCGCCGTCGAGGTTGATGGACTGTGCCTTCTTGGCAAAGACCACCGGCACGCCGCCAAAATGCTGGGCTGCAATGCAAGCCATGCCAATGCCCGAAGCCTCGATCGTCAGGATCTTGTTGATCTCGACGCCCTCGAACAGACGGGCCCACTCGGCGCCCATGTGGTCGAACAGCTCAACGTCGCATTGGTGGTTGAGGAAGGCATCAACCTTAAGGACGTTACCGGCCTTTACGATGCCGTCATGGCGAATACGATCCTCAAGCTCCTGCATGGCGCAACCCCTTCTCGCGGCAACGATACCGCGCGATTAATAAACGTTGTTCGATAGTCTACCACGGACCGACCCCCGCCCGCCCCACAAGCCGCATCGCACCACAAACCAGTCTTTTTGGGACGGCGCGAATCGTGGCAGACAGCCTCCCAACACGCTAATGGCGGGCGCGTATCTTCACCAAACGCACCATGGCAAGCGCAAAGCCCACAGCGGCCACAGCCATAAGCACGTAGAACACCGAGCGAAAGCCGAATAGGAATACATCCGGACGGCCTGCAACAAAACTGGTCACGGCCTCGCCCATCGCCACGCTCATCTGCCCATAGAGGATATGCGAACCTGCCGTAATACCCAGCGCCATGCCCGCATAGCGCGCCAAGCTGCCCAAGCTACCTGCAAAGCCGAGTGCCTCGCGCGGAGCCGAGCCCATATACAGCGAGTTATTGGGGCTCTGGAAAATCGACGTACCGCACGACATAAACGCGACGCAACACACGATCACAGGGATGGAAGAGTGCTCGTCGAGCGTGCTTACCGCAAAAAGACCGCATACGTACACGCCTAGGCCGACCGCCGTGGGGCCCTCGCAGCCAACACGGTCCGAAACCGTACCCGAAAGCGGGCCGATAAAGGCATTCACCATCGGCAGCGCCAAAAAGAGCAATCCGGAAATGTCGGAACCAAAGCCGTGGGCGTCCTGAAAATAGAACGGCAGGATAAACTCTGATGCGCCAATACCAACGAACACGATGAGCATGCAGGCGAGGTTGATGGTGAAGGCCGAATTTGCAAAGCAGCGACGAGCGGCCTCGATCAGGGACATGGGGCGCTCGTCAGCCTCCGGCTTAACATGCGGCAGCGTATAGAGCCCCACGATAAATGAGATGACGCCAATGGGCAGGTTGATGAGGAAGATACTCTCCCAGGGAAAGCTTGCCACCAGCATGCCGCCCAGCACGGGGCCACACATCATGCCGAGGGCCACAAAGGTCGCGAGAATACCCATGGCACGGCCTCGTTCGCGCGCCGGAAACGACTCGGTGATGATACCCATGTTGTTAGCCATGGCCGCCGCGCAACCGACGCCCTGAACAATGCGTGCCAGGATAAGAACCTCGAGCGAGGCCGAAAGGCCGCACAGCATCGAACCGGCCGAAAAGACGATGACGCCCAGCTGAAACACATTCACCTTGCCGCGCACGTCGCCCAGACGGCCAAACGGCAGCATAGCCACGCATGTCGCAAGCAGGTACACCGAGCTCACCAGCTGGATGCGGTCGAGGCCCACGCCCAGCTCCTTTTGCATCACGGGCAACGCCACGGTCACGACGGTCGAATCCAGACACGACATAAACGTCATGATGAGCACGGTAAACAGAATCGCCCATTTGTTCTTGCCATGGGTGTCGCCCTCAAGGGCAATGTGCTCGCGGCGCAGCTGCTCTGCAGTTTTCTCCATATCCATCCTTTCGAGTGGCCCAACGCAAAAAACGGGGCCCCAATCGCCTGCAAACAGCCGCGATTGGGGCCCCGCCTACGGAATCGGAACTAAAGGTCACCGAAGCTTTCTGCCAGCATCGGCGCCTTGTGCGAACGCTAGCCTAGCACTGCTCGAGCGCCTGCTCAAGGTCGGCAATCAGATCGGCCGTGTCCTCGAGGCCGCACGACAGGCGCACCATGTCGGCAGAGATGCCACAGGCGATGAGCTCCTCATCGTTCATCTGGCGATGCGTAGCGTTAGCAGGATGCAGGCAGCAGGTGCGGGCGTCAGCCACATGCGTGGCGATCTGGGCAAGTTTAAGGCTCTTCATAAAGGTCTCGGCCGCCGCGCGACCACCGTTAAAGCCAAAGCTCACGACGCCGCAGGTACCGTTAGGCATGTACTTCTGAGCCAGGTCATAGTACTTATCGCCCTCCAGGCCTGGATGGCTCACGAAGCGCACCTTGGGATGGCTCTGCAAGAACTTGGCAACGGCCAGGCCGTTCTCGCAATGACGCGGCATGCGCACATGCAGGCTCTCGAGCGAGCTGTTCAAGAAGAACGCCGCCTGCGGGTTCTGCATGGGGCCGAGGTCGCGCATGAGCTGAGCGGTTGCCTTGGTAATGAAGGCACCCTCGCGACCGAACTTCTCGGCATACGTCACGCCGTGGTAGCTCTCGTCGGGCGTGGTGAGACCCGGGAACTTGTCTGCATGGGCCATCCAGTCAAACTGGCCGTGGTCAACGATCACGCCGCCCAGGTAGGCAGCATGTCCATCCATGTACTTGGTGGTGGAGTGCGTAACGATGTCGGCGCCCCACTCAAAGGGACGGCACATCACGGGCGTCGGGAAGGTGTTGTCGACCATCAGCGGCACGCCGTGGTCATGTGCGGCCTTGGCAAAGCGCTCAATATCGAGCACGGCAAGGGCGGGGTTTGCGATCGTCTCGCCAAAGACGAGCTTGGTGTTGGGCCGGAAGGCTGCCTCAAGCTCCTCGTCGGTGCAGTCGGGGGCGACGAACGTGCAGGTCACGCCCATGCGGCCCATGGTGTGGGCGAGCAGGTTATACGTACCGCCGTAAATGGCAGAGCTCGCGACCACATGATCGCCGGCACCGACCACGTTAAAGATCGCGAGGAAATTCGCAGCCATGCCCGAGCTCGTGAGCATCGCAGCGGTGCCGCCCTCCATCTCGCAGATCTTGGCGGCAACGAGATCGCACGTGGGGTTCTGCAAACGGCTGTAGAAGTAGCCCGACTCCTCTAGGTCAAACAGCTTGCCCATGTGCTCGGACGTGTCGTACTTCCACGTGGTGGACTGGTAGATGGGCACCTGGCGCGGCTCGGCATCTCCCGGGTGATAGCCGCCCTGAACACATGTAGTTCCGATGGTCTGCTCGCTCATATCTAGCTCCCTTGCCTGGGTTACGTTTTATTCGGTTCACGATACCGCTACCCTGCACCCCTCTCAACCCATCCCAAAGGTAGGTTATTGGACAAATTGATCAGGAGTATTTATCTCAAGCCTTGGGCATTTGCTCGATAGATAAAAACGAGGCATACGTGAAGCTCTCGATGATTACATGCCCCGTCACGGGTACCATAGGCGGGTACACCGTGACCAAGGAGACAACGATGAAGCAAATCGATACGGCCCAGCTCGACATCACCGCCTGTCAGGCTCAAGCTGCCGAATATCACGCCCGTGGCTTTAACTGCGCCCAGGCCGTCGCCTGCACGCTCGCGCCCGCCGTCGAGCTCGACCCCCAGGTCGCCTTTACCCTCACCGAGGGCTTTGGCGCCGGCATGGGCGGCATGACCGAAACCTGCGGCGCCATCTCGGGCGCCGTGGCCATCATGGGCTTTGTAATGAGCGACGGCATGGAAAACCCCAAGACCAAGGGCCAGACCTACAAGCTGTCGCGCGAAATCGCCAAGCGTTTTGGCGAGAAGAACACGACAACCGTCTGCGGCACGCTCAAGGGCATCGGATCGGATAAGGGTCCGCTCCGCAGCTGCCCCGGCTGCATCGACGATGCCGTCGAAATCGCCTGTGATGTGCTAAAGCAGCTCGCCGAGTAAACAGCGGAAACATAAAACGACGGCCGGCGCGCTTGGGATTCACCCAAAAGCACGCCGGCCGTCGCCGTTAGAACTCGGCAAATTCGGGAGTGCTGACCTCAATCTCCTCGCGCCCCGCCATAAGCTCGCGCATCTTAGCGCAAAACGACTCCTGCTCCCCCGCCTTAAACACCAAATGAAGTGTCACGGCATCCGCGTACTCGGTATCCGAAACCTTGGCACCGGAATCCTGGGCCAAGCGAAGCACCTGCTCATACTGCGGATAGGCCACATGCACGTCAACAGGCACGACACTCGTCATCTCGACGATCTGCCCGGCCTCCTGAGCCGCGGCCACCGCCGCTTGCGTCGCCGCAGTATAGGCGCGAACCAGGCCGCCCGGCCCCAACAGCGTGCCGCCAAAATAGCGCGTCACTACGCAGCAAACATTTTTGAGCTCCGCACCGCGCAACACCTCGAGCGTCGGCATACCGCTCGTGCGGCTCGGCTCACCATCATCGCTCTGGCGCTCGCGTCCATCGACCAAAATCCACGCGGGAACATTGTGTCGAGCGTCGTAATGACGCTTGCGAACCATCTCGATAAAGGCATTCGCCTCGTCCTCGGACTCAATATGGACCAGCTGGGCAATAAACCGGCTCTTGCGGTCCACAAACTCGCCCGAAACCTCAATATTCGATTGCAGAGTAAAATAGCTGTCCAACAAAGACCCTCAACAAAATAAAGCGCAGCAACAAACAGCCTCAATAATACGATAACCCTAGTAAAAAGAATGACAACGCCGATGATTCCGTCAACGAAAGCGAGAACCCGTCAGCGCGAGCAAGGTGCCTTGAAAGCCGAGGGCATTGACCTTATGGTCATGCCCGAAGGCTTGAAAGGCAGATTGCCGCGCTGACGGGTTCGCAGCGTCAACAAAGTGCCGAGTGGGCCGATAAGCCGGGTTCTGTCGTGAACGGTCATTTATCTTGTCTGCACGTTACCATGCAGCTCCACGCACGCTACCCGAACGCGGACCGGGCCGGCCCATAGCGTTCCTATTCGCGCTTGCTCCGGATGGGGCTTGCCAAGCCGCCGTGTTGCCACGACGCTGGTGGTCTCTTACACCACCGTTTCAGCTTTTCCCTTTACGCCTTGCGGCGCAGGTGGGAGTCTTCTTTTCTGCGGCGCTTTCCGTCGGATCACTCCGCCCGGCCGTTAGCCGGCATCCCGCCCTCTGGAGCCCGGACTTTCCTCACGCGTACTGCATGCAGCACATCGCGCGACCGTCTGGCCCACTCAGCAGTGCAAGAGTGTAGCACACCGTTACCGCAGGCAATGGCACAACGCAAACGCTCGACACGATAAACCAAGAACCGCCATGCGCTACAATGGTCCTGTCGATGGGCAACGTCGTCAGTCGAGACGCGACCGCGCCCCGCACCCCTCCGTCTACTCGGTGCGTTCCCGCCTCCTCCCCGAGGCGGGATGTCGGCGTTTTTTTCATGCACCGACAACTCAATAGCAAGCGAATAGCCCAAGCAGCGTTACGCGCAGGCACTACCGAACATCTCGGCAGTAAATGCAAAAAGGGACCCGTCCATTACGGACGGATCCCTTAAAACAAGTGATCGTCAAACCGATTTACTCGGCGTCGGTCTCCTCGTCCTTCTTCTCGGAAGGCAGCGGGGTAACCTCGATCTCGACGCCCAGAGTCTCAGCAGCGGACTTCATGGACAGGGAGATACGACGACGGTCGAGGTCGATCTCCATGACCTTGACCTGAACCTTGTCGCCCACGTGGGTGACCTGAGAAGGCTGATCGACGTGCTTGTTGGCCATCTCGGAGATGTGCACCAGGCCCTCGATGCCCTCGCCCAGGTCGACGAAAGCGCCAAACGGGACAAGCTTGGTCACCGTGCCCTCGACGATAGCGCCGACGGGGTACTTCTTGACCAGTGCGCGCCACGGATCCTCGGTGGTCTGCTTGAGACCCAGGGAGATGCGCTCGCGGTTGAGGTCGACGTCGAGAACCTCGACCTCGACCTCCTGGCCGACCTTGACAACCTCGGAAGGATGGTTGACGTGGTTCCAGGAGAGCTCGGAGATGTGGATGAGGCCGTCGATACCGCCGAGGTCGACGAAGGCGCCGAAGTCGACGATGGAGGAAACGGTGCCCTGGAGACGCATGCCAGACTTGAGCTTGGACAGGATCTCGGAGCGCTCGGCCTTACGGGACTCCTCGAGCACGACGCGACGGGAGAGGACGACGTTGTTGCGGTTGCGGTCCATCTCGATGACGCGGGCCTCGATGCGGGTGCCCATGTAGGAGGTGAGGTCCTTGACGCGACGGAGGTCGACGAGGGAAGCGGGCAGGAAGCCGCGCAGGCCGATGTCGAGGATCAGGCCGCCCTTGACAACCTCGATAACCTCGCCCTCGACGTTCTCGCCGGAGTTGAACTTCTCCTCGATGCGGTTCCAAGCACGCTCGTACTCGGCACGCTTCTTGGACAGGACCAGACGACCGTCCTTGTCCTCCTTCTGGAGAACCAGGGCCTCGATGGGATCACCGAGTGCAACGATGTCTGCAGGGTTAGCGTCCTTGCGGATGGACAGCTCGCGGACCGGGATAACGCCCTCGGACTTGAATCCGATGTCAACGAGCACCTCGTCATGCTCGATCTTAACGACAGTGCCGTTAACGAGATCGCCCTCATCAAAGTCGGTAATCGTACCGTCGATGAGGTTGTTCATCTCCTCCTCGTTGACATCGTCAAGAGAGAAAATGGACGAGTTCTGAATCTCACTCAAAGGTGGACCCCTTTCGAACTACGGGGCCCCGATTGCTAGGACCTACAGATGGGTGCGACAAGCACACAACGTTTAGGAACACTCGGGAGCCGACAGATACTGATGTGACGCTTATGCAATCACGTCCGTATAGATTACGGGGAAATCGCTTCGATTTCAAGCGTGAACTGCGATTTTTTACTCGTAAGGAGACTTTTTCGCAATCTTGTGAACGACTGTCTCCACAAGTTGACGATGAGCAGCTAGGCACACTGCTTTGGGGTAAAGTATCCCAGACATACGATTCTGGAACGATTTTTCGAGAAAGGTGCCCGCGTGCTCAAAGCAGTCGTTTTCGATATGGACGAGACGCTTCTTAGCATCAACCTCAACGCGTTCATCCTTCGCTATTTTAAGGATGTCTCGTCGATGCTCGCGGATATCGGACGTCGCAGCCGCGGGGGCACGATGGCGCGCCTCGGCACCATCCTGGTCGACCTCAACGCCAATCGCCGCAGCAGCACGGACAATCGCACCAATCTTGAGTTTTACCAGACCGAGGTCGAGCGCCGGTGCGGCATTTGCCTCTCGGACCCACTTATCTACGAGGCGTTTACCTACTACGATCACGAAGTTCTGCCGTACAAGAACGATGACATGATCAACGCAAAAGCCATGCCGGGTGCGCACGCCGCGCTTCAAGCCGTACAGGACGCAGGGCTGCGCTGCGCGCTCTTCACCAACCCCAGCTTTCCTCAAGGCGCCATCGAGTGCCGCATGGGCTGGGGCGAGCTGACAGACGCGCCCTTCGAGCTCGTAACGCACATGGGCAACGCTACGCGCTGCAAGCCCGATGCCACATATTATCTAGAGCAGCTGCAGGTCATGGGGCTCGAGCCACATGAGGTCCTCATGGTGGGCAACGACCCCAAGCGCGATTTCCCCAGCCCCGACTGCGGCATTCAAACCGCCTATGTGGGCCAAGGAAAGCCCGGCCGAGCCACCTGGCGTGGAACCATGGAAGACTTCGCCCGCGACTTTAACGCCGTAGTAGAAGCCTTCTACGAGCACCAAATAGCCGACGAACTAAGCTAGTCCCCAAATCAGGAATGGGGCGCACGTTTGCCCCACGCTTCGTTACATGGGCAACGGCTTGAGGGCAAGATGCGATGCCCCAGTGTCCTAGGCCGTGATCATTTTGACGCGTTCGCCGATTTTGGCGTCGCGCTTGTCGGAAATAACAGTAAAGCCCTCCAGGTCGCACACCTTTACATTTGAAAACACATGGAACTTGGAGCTATCGGCGAGTACATAACTCGCTTGGGAATTCCGCATCACAATGCGCTTTTTGATAGCCTCGGGATAACCAGGCGTCATGATGCCGCGGTCCTCGTCCACCGCGTTGACACCTATAAACGCCCGGTCAAAGTACAGCTCGCGCAGCGCGCTCTCAACCATAGGACCGGCGAGCGAGCAGGTAACGGGGTTGAAGTCGCCGCCAATTACCACCACCTTAGCAGCAAGCTCGCCCGTAAACCGACATGCATAGCCGTTGGTGGTGTAGATAGTCACCGGCTTGTCGACGAGCAGGCTCAGGAGCGCCGTCGCGGTGGTACCGGAGTCGAAAGCGAGATGAGACCGTCACGCCCGAAGACCCCGCTTTCGCCGCCGAGGACGCGCGGCGCACGTGGCCCATGAGGAGCGGCTCGAGCATATCGAGGGGCTCCTTCCCAAGAAGGGAAACGACCCTGCGGGACGACACGGCGAAAACCATCGTTGATTCCGGCAAGAGACGCCGTTTCTCTGGTACCTTCATCTTCAACCCAGGCCGACAATGCCGGCCAGGCACTTAACCCAAAAGGAGACAGCATGCCCAACGAGCTCAGCTATGAGGTCAGCCTCGAGCGCAGCAACCAGATCCGCGCCGACCTGCCGCAGCACCCCGAGAAGTACACCATGCTCACCGGCGACCGCCCCACCGGCCGCCTGCACCTCGGCCACTACTTCGGCACGCTCAAGAGCCGTGTCGAGCTGCAGAACATGGGCGTGCACACCAACGTGCTCATCGCCGACTACCAGGTCATCACCGACCGCGACAGCACCGATAACATCCAGGACAACGTCTACAACATGGTCATCGACTACCTGGCCTGCGGCCTGGACCCCGACAAGACGATGATCTACACGCACTCCGCCGTGCCCGCGGCAAACCAGCTCATGCTGCCGTTCTTGTCGCTCGTCTCCGAGGCCCTGCTGCAGCGCAACCCCACCGTCAAGGCCGAGATGGAGGCCAGCGGTCATGAGCTCACCGGCCTTTTGCTCACCTACCCCGTGCACCAGGCGTGCGACATCTTGTTCTGCAAGGGCAACGTGGTGCCGGTCGGGCGCGACCAGCTGCCGCACATCGAGCTCACCCGCACCATCGCACGCAAGTTCAATAACCGCTACGGCAAGGTGTTCCCCGAGGTCGACGCGCTGCTGTCCGACACGCCGCTGCTGCCCGGCCTTGATGGGCGCAAGATGAGCAAGTCCTACGGCAACGCCATCAACATCTCCATGACCGCTGAGGAGACGGCCAAGCGCATCAAGAAGAGCCAGACCGACGGCGAGCGCATGATCACGTTCGACCCCGAAGCCCGTCCCGGCGTGTCCGGCCTGCTCTCCACCGCCGCCATCTGCACCGGTCGCTCCGAGGTCGAGATCGCCGAGGAGATCGGCATGGGCGGCGCAGGCGCGCTCAAGAAGTACGTCACCGAGAGCGTGAACGAGTACTTCGCCCCCATCCGCGCGCGCCGCGAGGAGCTCGTGCAGGATATGGACTACGTCAAGGACGTCCTGCGCGAGGGCAACCGCCGCGCCAACGAGGTCGCCGAGGCCACGCTCGCCGAGGTACGCGAAGCCATGGGAATGGTGTACTAAGCCATCCGGCTCGCGGAAACGCGCCGCGACACGCGAATGGGCCATCTTCACGTGTCCACGCCTTCGACATAGTCAAGGTCTTACGAGGTGGGCGATAATAAGCCCGCCTCGTTTTTTACGTTGTATGGGGGATTGCATGTACCGACTTGTTGCCAGCGATATGGATGAGACGTTTCTCGATGCCGACCACGCCATCCCGGCGTCCAATCTCCGAGCACTCAAACGCATGAGGGAGCTCGGTGTGCTGTTCGTCCCTTCGAGCGGGCGATGGTATTCCTCTATCATGGACAACTTCTCGGGGGAGGCCCGCGAGCTGATCGAAGACGGCTATGTGCTCTCCTATAACGGCGGCTTCATCAACCGCGTGGGAGACCCCACCCCGCTCACCACCTGCGGCCTTTCCAACGAATGCGCGAACGCGATCTATGCAAAGGGGCTCGAACTCGGACTCTGCATGCACGTCAACGTCGCCGACGGCCACGTGTTCGTGAATGACGCACCCACACGGGAGCGCGACTATCTGGAATCGATCACCGGGGTCACTCATTTTCGCGGATCTGACCATCTCGACCTCTCATTCCTTGAAGGCCGTGGCATCGTGAAGATCCTGTACGTCGACTGGGACTTCGATGCGCTGCAGGAATTGGGCCGCAAGCTCGCGCCGATGGCCGAGCGACTCGGCGTTGACATCACCTTCTCCTCCAAGCGCTACCTCGAACTCATGCCCGCAGGCGTTGACAAAGGGACGGGGGCTCACGCGCCTTGCCGATATGCTGGGAATTCCGATGTCCGAGGTCATCGCCGTTGGTGATTCCGCAAACGACCTCTCCATGATCAAGGCGGCGGGACTGGGCGTCGGCGTGGCGAATGTCACCGACGACGTGCGGCCGTATTGCGATGTCGTCCTTGAAACGACCGGGACTGAGGGTGCGTTCTCCGAACTCATCGAGCGATTCCTTGAACCCTAACGACCACATGTCACTGTGTCTTTCTATTTGTAACCCTTGATTAACTTATGGAGAGGCTGTGTGCTCGTCGGTCTACGACTTGGGTCTCAGAGAATTAGCTATAGTTAACTTAATGAAGGCACAGGCGAATTAAAGACCTTCGACACGAACGTTGCGCCTTCCCACCCCTCGCGCAACACCTCTTTGGAAAGGCGCCCCGCACATGTGGGGCGCCTTTCTTGACTACAATGGCGATATCGATTGAAAGTGAGGGCGGCATGGCAGACCGGGACACCGACGGATTCTTCAACCGCGTATACGACATGGTACGCCAGGTGCCCTGCGGCATGGTTGCCACATATGGTCAGATCGCCAAGCTCGTTGGTGAGCCCCGTCGAGCCCGATACGTGGGATACGCCCTGCACGTCAATCCGGAACCCGGCACCATCCCCTGTCATCGCATCGTATTCGCCGACGGACGCCTCGCGGAGGGGTTCGCCTTCGGTGGGCCCGAGGCGCAGCGCACACTGCTCGAGGACGAAGGCGTTGCCTTCCTCGCCAACGGACATGTCGACCTGCAGGCCTCTCGCTGGCCAGCGGGCCTGGTATGACAAGGGGCGCCGACAGCGCCCCTTCCCGTTTTGGATCCTTGGCAGGCAACCCAATCAAACGGTCGCCTCGAGTGCGTCCCCCGCGCGGTCGAGTGTGCTTCTGACCTTGGCACCCTGTTTGAACCACGTGCGCAGGTCCTCGAGCGTGCTGCCCGCTGCATACACCTTGATTTTGCGACCACCCCTCGTGGTCACCGTGCAGCGGTCGCCGCTCTCGCTGTTCTCGTGCGCCGTGACCTTCTTGAGGCAATCGCGGCGAAACGCCACGACGCGGGCGTTGCTGATCTCGATGAACCAATCGTCATCGACAAGCGAAGTACCCGTGGCACCTCGGCTTGCCATCTCCTCGGAGAAGGAGAAACCGAGCGCGCGCTCCTGCCTGCCGATCTCGAGGATGCCGCGGGCCGGCATGCTGAGCATGACCAGGGGAAGCGCGACGCCGATGAGTAGGAACAGGAACGGGATGAGCACGAGCAGGCGCGCACCCTCGTCGGTGAAGACCGCCATGAAGGCGAGGACGAGCGAGAAGACGAGGGCCATGCCGTTGAAAACAATCGTCAACGGCTTGACGGCAGACCAACACAGGCCCGCCTTGGTCATGGGACCGTCGACGGCGTCCGAGACTTCGATGCCCTCTTCCTCCAGACGGGCGAGGAGGTTGAGCGAGCACACCCCCTCGAGGCTTATCGAGCAGAACTTCCAGTCGCCCTCGAACAGGTCGATCCTCATCATCTGCGCGTGAAGCGTTGCACGGGTGATGTTGCCAAACGTCGTCTCCTTGCGGATGCCGAAGGCGTTACGCGAGAGAATGCGCCCACCGTCCACGTCGATACGCGGGATGCTCAGCAAGGCCCAGATAGCCATACCCGCGAGCGCCATGGCATGACCGAACCACACAAGTTCGTGGTCCCACTCGCCCAGCGAGACGCCCTGCCAGACGTAGACACCCAGCATGAGCAGTTCGAACGCGACGGCGCAGCAGGCGATGATCGTGCGGATGGCTGCGGGCATGCGCACCGTGAAGCAATCGAGGCTGTCCGTCGCCTCGCTGCGCTCGCGCGCGCCGCGGCGGGCGACCCATGCAGTGAGCGGGCCGACGATGAACACGGTCATACCGACGTGCAGAATGGATTCGAGCAGATTACTCATAGGGGCCACCGCCTCGGGTTCTGGAGATTAACTGCAGGAAACGCTGCCAGAACGATGGGATGCGCACAACGTAAGGAGCCGCGTATCGGCAAGCGGCGGCATCGCAATCGCCCGGCGAACAGATGATGATCGGCGCCGGGCCAGACGAATTAAACAAAAGGGTGGTCGACGGCGCCCTCGCAGGCGCACCGTCGAGCACCCTTCACGTCGCAGCGACCCTACGAGCCGTCCGAAACGAAACGCACTCCGCCAGAGCGCTACCCAATCTTGCGGATGCTCGGGATCGCCCAGGTGATGCCTGCTAGGATCACCATTGCAGCACCGATGAGCACGAAACACGCGCTTACGCCGATGGCGTCCGCGAACAAGGTCGATGCGACGAGCCCCACGGGCATGGCCCAGCTGCAGACCGCTCCGTACAGGCCGAAGACGCGGCCCATGCACTCGGGATCGACGCGCTCCTGCATGAGCGCCATCTGCGGCGCGCTGTACAGCGGACTCGAGACCCCCATCGCGAACGTAAGCCCCAGAAACACAACGAGCGCGGAAGGGGGCACGAGGCCGCCCGCGAGCGTGCCCGCTCCGAAGAGGCCGATGGCCAGCGTGCACGAAAGCGCGCGGTTCTTAAGGCCACCCGTCGCCCCGATCCAGCCGCTCGCCGCGATCATGCCGACCGAGAACGCGATCTCCGCGATAGCCGACTGCGTAGTGGTACCCCCAAAATGGTCGAACACCATGAGCGGGAACAGCGCGGATATGGGCGAGAACAGGACCGAGAAGGCGAAGCCGATCCAGAGCATGGCGAACAGACCGTGATGGCGTTTGAGCTCGCGGTACCCGTTGGCCGTCTCCAATAGGAAGGCCCGCACCGCGTGGTGCGACGCCTCGGCGTTCTCCTCGGGCGTATGGCGCTCGGGCGCCGGCGTCTTGATGCCGGAGGTCGCCACCGCGATGCTCGCGAGCACCGCGCCGGCGACATCGAGCGCGATCATGAAGGTCAGACCAAACGCCGGGTAGACCACCGCGGCGATGGCGTTGCCGATAATATAGCTACCCGACTGCATGAACTGCAGCATGCCCGCCAGCTTGCCGAGCACCTCGGGCGGGGCGATGAGCGGTGTGAGCGCGTTGAAGGCGGGCGTATGGAGCGTGCTGCCCAGCGCACGGACGAACAGCACCGCCGCCACAACGGCGACAGAGAGGTCGCCCCGAAGCGAGCCGAAGACAAGCGTGAGGCTCACGGCCGCGATGAAGAGATCGGCGCCGATCATGAGACGCTTGATGGACGTGCGGTCCACGATGGTGCCCGCGAAGGCGCCGAGGAGCGCCATGGGCAAGAAGGCCGCCAGGCTCACGAACGACAGGGCGCTCGCGGAGCCGGTGGTGAGGGTGACGTGCCAGATGAGACCCATCTGCAGAATGGAGCTCGTGAGCACGGAGAAGAACTCGCCGATCCAGACGATGGCGAGCGAGCGCTTCCAAGAAGCGCAGGGATTCGGTTGTGTCATGGAATAATCCTTTGATGCGATCGGTGGTATGCAGCGAAGTACCGGTCGCTCACGCGACCGTGGCTAGAGCCAAATCCTCAAGGAAGCAAGCATGGTGCAGCCCCCCTTTCCAAATCTCGAGGTAAACCTTCAGCCGTGAGTGGGGCTATTATAGGGACTTGCGAGCCAAGATGCAACAGGAAGACCTCTACGGAGCGTAGATGCCGGGCGCCCCGAACCACTTATGCCATGAGAGACGGCATCCGATTCTCCTTGACTTGGTCTCAATGTGATATCACAATGCAATCAGCAGCCGCACGGACTGCTCGGGGACTCGCCTCCTCCCCATCGCAATCTGGAGCGCGGCGCCGGGGACGTCACGCAAACGCCGGCGCGGTCGTGAAAGGAACTCACAATGAGCGTGGAAAAGCAACTCAAGGCCACGTCGGGCTATGGTATGCTCGCCGCCGTCATCGCGGCGCTGCTCGCCATCGTCGGCCTCTTCATCTGGAGCGTCACCGGCCTCGCCGGAACGCCGGACGGCGTCGACGCGCCGGCCGCCTACGGCTGGGGCCTAGGGCTCAGCATCGTATCCTTTTGTTTTTGGTTCCTGCCGCTGAACGGATTCTTCTCGCTGCAGCCCGGCCAGGCGCGCGTGTGCATCCTGTTCGGCAAGTACGTGGGCACCGTCCGCGACGAGGGCTTCTTCTGGGCCAACCCGTTCTTTAGCAAGAGCATGGGCGGATCGGCCGGGATCGGCGAGATGATCGAGCTCGAGATGAGCGATTCCAAAGCCGCCAAGGCCGCGGCGCAGAAGGCCGCCAAGGGCAACCCCACCACTATCTCCACCCGCGTGCGCACCCTGAATGGCGAGCGCCTGAAGGTCAACGACAAAATGGGCAACCCCATCGAGATCGCAACCGTCGTGGTGTGGCACGTCGCCGATACCGCCAAGGCGCTCTTCGACGTCGACGACTACCAGAGCTATGTCGCCATGCAGGCCGAGACGGCGCTGCGCCACGTGGCGAGCGTGTACGCCTACGACCATCTTGAGGACGAGTCCGATGCCGCCGGCGCCATCACGCTGCGCGCCAATGTGGAAGAGGTCTCCGAAGCCCTGCGCCGCGAGCTCGCGATGCGCCTGGCACCCGCCGGCGTGGAGGTCGACGACGCCCGCCTCACCCATCTTGCCTACTCCCCCGAGATCGCCCAGGCGATGCTGCGCCGCCAGCAGGCCGAGGCCGTCATCGCCGCGCGCAAGAAGATCGTCGAGGGCGCGGTTTCCATGGTCGACATGGCCGTGAAGGAGATGGCCGCCGGCGGCACCATCGAGCTGGACGACGAGCGCAAGGCGCAGATGGCCAGCAACCTCATGGTGGTGCTCTGCGGTGAATCCGAGGCGCACCCGGTGCTCAACGCAGGCTCGCTGTACTAACCCCAACACCAATGAGTAATTTGGAACGGGTGCAGAATTGCACATTCGACAAGAAGGCACGTCATGGCACGCAAGCAGTATCCACTCCGTATAGACCCCGCTATCTGGGAGGCCGTCCAACGCTGGGCGGACGATGAGATGCGCAGCGCCAACGGTCAGGTGGAATGGATCTTGCGAGACGCCCTCAAACGCGCGGGAAGGCTGCCGAAGAAAGAGCCCTCGTCCAAGGACGCACCCAAAGGCGAGGAGGGCTAAGCTGGGAAGACAGGGCTCGGCCGCTGCCGACGTCGGGACAAAGCCGCGCCCCGCGCCGCGGTCGAGGCAGAGCTGAGCCCCGCCGCTCCAAAGTCGAGCCGAGCGGCGGGGCCAACACCAACCCAAAGCAAGCTCGCCCCCTCTATACGCACCAACCGGTCCCCGGAGGCATCCGCCTTTGGGGACCGTTCTTTTCCCAGCTAGATGTCGTATATAAAGCCTTTTGACAGCTCGATTTTGCCCCGTGGGGGTCAAATATAAAGACCTTTGATGGTACGATGCTCGCGTCAATGACATGGTGGCTCTCGACAGGGGTCACCCCGACCCTCTAGGGAGCAAACGCATGGAGCTGGGCTCGCACATCAAGGAGCATCGCACGGAGCTCGGACTGTCCCAAGACGATCTGGCGGAGCGCATCTACGTGTCGCGCCAGACCATCAGCAACTGGGAGTGCGGCCGTACGTATCCGGATGTCCAGAGCCTGCTGCTGCTTTCCAACGTGTTCGGGGTGACCGTGGACTCCCTCATCAAAGGAGATGTGGAAACCATGGCACAGGTAATGAACGAAGCGGTCAAGAAGTACAACGCCCTCTCCACAATCACGGTCGTGAGCGCGGTCGTGTTTTTGGTGCTGAGCGCGTGGGCGGCGTTCCAGTTCGAATGGGGCTGGGGCATGCACATCGCGCCCACCGCGGCGTTTGCCGCCGTGGCGCTCGTCGTGATGCTCGTGGCGTTCGTGTATATGGAACGCATGAAGAAGCAGCACGACCTCGTCACGTACCGCGAGGTGTTGGCGTTTAGCCGCGGCGAGCAGGTCGATCGCGACACGCTCGAGGGGCGCCGTGAGCGCGAGATGAACCCTTGGGTCAAGGGCACGCGCAACGCGGTGCAGATCATCATCGGCGCCATCGCCGGCGGACTGGTGGGCGTCGGCATCGGCATGCTCGCCAAGATGTTGAGCTAGGTAGATCTGCAGACCGGATGGCCTTTCGCCGGCACGATCGCCCCCATTCCCGCCCCTCGTGGCAGAATGGGAGCGATTCTCGTTGAGGAGGCCCCATGAACGCAACCGCGCGCACATTGCTCATCGCCGCAGCCACCATCGCCGCCGCATGTTGGGCGGTCCCCGCCTTCCTGGTCGGCGCCGTCCCGCCCGATGCGGGGATGTTCGCCATGATGGCGCTCCTCTACGCCCTTCTCCCGATCACCGCGGTCGCCCTCGGCATGCTCGCCGCGGGCTCCGCGCGAACGCTCTTCTGGTTGCCCGCGGCGCTCGGGGCCGCCTTCGCCCTCCTGTTTCCCCTCGCGGTCGAGGGCAGCCAGGATATCGCGTTCTACGGCATCGCCTACGCTGCAATCGGCTACGCCGCCATGGTCCTGCGTGCCAGCACGGCCAAGCGGTGTTGCCCACCACGTTGAACCAGATGCCCATAAAGGGCCGTACAGGTCCGTCGCTTTCGGTGCGTCTATCTGATCTTCGGTGCGCCTACCAGATTTTCGGTGCACCTGTGAACCATTTTCCATTCGGTTTATCGTGCTCAGGTGCACCGAAGTTTTCAAAGTGCTCCGAAGATGAAATGAGATGCGCATTGGGCGCCCAACGTTTCAAAGAGCTCGGTGCGTATCGAGCCAATCAAAGAGGCCCGCATATAGGGCGCACATCACTCCAATCGCACCACGATTCATGAATCTCCCAGCTCACAAGCATGTACAACAGATTTTGCAGAGGCCGGCGGTCCTTGCCGCATATGATGTACAACAGATTCGATAGCGCACCCGGCGTGTTCGCGGGACGCTCCTTCACGACCGGGAGGTGACGATGGACATCAGCAACCAGATCAAGACGAGGCGCGAGGCGATGGGGCTCTCCCAAGAACAGCTCGCCGAGAAACTCTACGTGTCGCGTCAGACGATCTCGAACTGGGAGCGGGACAAGACGTATCCGGACGTCCAGAGTCTGCTCATGCTGAGCATCCTATTCGACACCTCCATAGACACGCTCGTGAAGGGAGACGTGACCGTTATGGAAGAGGCAGTCGAAAGAGATCGCAAGCGCATGGGAACGCGGATGCTATGGCTGGCCGTGCTGATGCTCGCGTTGCTGGCGGTGGCGTTCGCGCTGATACTGTCGCCGGCGTTTAACTGGATGGAGGGCACCTGGGGCGCCGGCGTCGCCGCGGCTGCGACGTTCCTGCCGGCGATAGCGGCGCTTGTTGTCGCAACCGTCCTCGAGCGCATCAAGCGCGAGAACGACCTGGTGACATACCGCGAGATCCTCGCCTTCATGAACGGCGAGGCGAACATCGAGCGCGATCCGCGGGTACTCCCCCGCCGCGCGTGGCCGACGAAGCATCGACTGGCGTACGACTTGCTGACCTTCTTCGCCGCGGCCGCCATCGGCGGAGCACTCGGCTTTGCCGTGTGGGGGCTGCTGAACTAGAGGCAGCATCTGCCGAAGTCCGCATCACGCGCGTCAAGAATCGGCGCTTTTGGGCGCCAGCGTTGCGCTCGTGATGCGGACTCGAAGGTGCCCGCAGCCGAAGACTTCAAATTGACGGCAAGCACTAGTGAAATTCCAGCTACTCAACGGTCCCTTCCGAAGGCCTTCATGAGAATGCTGACGATGCCGCAGAGAATGCCTCCAATTGGCCAAGGCAGCCAAAAGTAGCCGACGATGGAATCGGCCGCCTGACGCCCACTACCGATGGCGTCCCATGTGGTCCCAGCGAACGAAGGACCCAAAAACAGCCAACTCAGCGCAACGATGGTGGAAACGAGCATGATGACACCGCAAGCAGCCTCGATCTTCTTGTGCGTGCGCTTTGCGGAGCGCAGCTCGTTGCGCACCGCTTCGGGAACATCGATGCGGGCGATGTCCTCAACCTCGAGTTCCTCGACCGCATCGCGGTTGTACTCATCGATATCCACGCGACCGTACATCATGCCCGCATGGACAATCAGCCATACGCCCACCGCGACCAGGGCGAGCAACGCAGCGCCCGCAGGAGCCTCCGCGCCAGACTCATGCTCGATGAAGTTGCCCAGCAGAACCCCCATCATGATGAGCATGAGCCCGGTAACCAACCCGCGTACCAGCACCTGGCGCGCCTGAAGACGATCATCGTCAGTATAAAAATCCTCGATAAAGGGATGCGCCTTCACAAAAGCAGAGTGCTCCATGCCAGCAGAAACCAAGATGCCAATGCCCACAAGCACGCCGGCGAACAGGGCGGCCAGCCCCAGAAGCTCGCCCCAACTTGCAGCCATACTGCTATTGAACAGGCCGCGCAGAGCCGTCCCTTCCTCAAACAGCACGAGCCCCACAACGCCCAGGATAAACGCGGCGACACCCGTGGGAACTCGCTTGGCAAACGAGCGCATGTGGTCGTCATAGCCACACACATCCGTCGCGGGACCGGGCGGCACGGTAGCGACGGCGGGTGCCGGAGCGCGATCGGTAAGGTCCCCCTGCACCAGGTCATCGAGCGAGCACTCGAAGATCTGGCACATTTTGATGAGCTTATCCATCTCCGGGTAGGACTTCTCGGCCTCCCACTTGGTGACGGACTGGCGGGATACCCCAAGCAGCATGGCGAGCTGCTCCTGGGTCATGTGGCGCTCGGCGCGCAGATACTGAAGGTTGGTACGGAAGCTCATAGTAGGTCCTTTCGTTGGCTGGGAGCGGGCACGCGGGCGTCGTGATCTTGGCTCACGGCGACTGCGCGGGCGCGGCATCCCAGCGTTCGGTGCTTTCCTGCCGGCGACTTACACACTACGGTAGCCACATGGCAAGAACCACCAACTTGAGGCTTCATTTTACGCAACCTGCAGGCACCCTATGGTTGCAAACCGCAGGTAGATTGAATGGACGTCAAATTATTAGGAGCTTGCATCCCCTGTGAACTCAAACAATCCCCGCCGATGTTACGACCCGTTGCTTGCGGCAACGGACCATCTGCGGGCAGCATTGCGGTAACGTAGGAACCGGGCGAGAGAAAGGATCCGCCATACTGAACGAGAACATCCAGGCCCTCAGGAAATCGAAAGGGCTATCGCAGGAGGAGCTCGCGCTCAAGCTGAACGTGGTGAGGCAGACGGTTTCCAAATGGGAACGCGGGCTCTCGGTGCCCGACGCGGAGATGCTCGTCGTCCTCGGTGAGACGCTCGACGTGCCGGTGAGCAAAGACGAGGCGCGAGGCGACGGGGCTCTCCCAAGAACAGCTCGCCGAGAAACTCTACGTGTCGCGTCAGACGATCTCGAACTGGGAGCGGGACAAGACGTATCCGGACGTCCAGAGTCTGCTCATGCTGAGCATCCTATTCGACACCTCCATAGACACGCTCGTGAAGGGAGACGTGACCGTTATGGAAGAGGCAGTCGAAAGAGATCGCAAGCGCATGGGAACGCGGATGCTATGGCTGGCCGTGCTGATGCTCGCGTTGCTGGCGGTGGCGTTCGCGCTGATACTGTCGCCGGCGTTTAACTGGATGGAGGGCACCTGGGGCGCCGGCGTCGCCGCGGCTGCGACGTTCCTGCCGGCGATAGCGGCGCTTGTTGTCGCAACCGTCCTCGAGCGCATCAAGCGCGAGAACGACCTGGTGACATACCGCGAGATCCTCGCTGTCCGCAATGCAGACAGGTGCTTTACAGCCACAAGCGCGATAGTTTCAACAACAAGATGCAGTGCCCCAGAGCCCCTAGCAGTCGACGATGGTCTTGCCGATCATGATGTTGAGGATCTCGACGTCGGTATCCTTCATGCCAACGCGGCCCACATAGCCCATGCTGGCGATCGTCTCTTCCACCGTATCCTGAATCAGGCCCTCGCCGGCACGGAAGCCGCGGCCCTGCATGGCCATATCGTGGCCCAGAATCGCCGCATCAACGGCAGCGGAAATCTTAGCGGCGCAGCTTGCCTTGGCGCCATCGCACACGATGCCGCCCACGTTACCGAGCGTATTGGAGACCGTCGCGCCGATCTGCTCGCGCGTGCCACCGCACAGCCAGGTAATCGCCGCGCCGGCACCGCACGCAGCGCAAATAGCACCGCAAAACGCCGAGAGCGCACCAATATAGCTCTTGATATGCACAGCAATAAGATCGGACAGCATCACGGCGCGCACCAGGCGCTCGTGGTCGCAGCGCAGGTAGTCGGCATATTCCATAACGGGCAACGCACAGGTAATACCCTGGTTGCCCGAGCCGCACACAATGGCGACCGGTAGCGCACAGCCGTTCATACGGGCGTCAGACCCGGCGGCCGCACGCGCACGCGCACGGCAGGCGACGTCGTCGGCGCGAGCGCCCAGCAGCGTACGGCCCACCTCGGCGCCCCAAGCGTTCGCCAAGCCCTCGGCGCTAATAGCGCCGTTCAGCTCAATCTGACGCTCAACGGCAGCGCGGGCGCCCTCGATGTCGCCGTCCTCGATAAAGTCAATGATAGACTCAATCGACATGGGCGTATCGGCGTTATCGGCGGCACGCTCGGCCACGACGCGCTCGGCGCAGGCGGCACACTCCCCCGCCGACTTGCCACACACCGGAATGCCATCGAGTGTATGGCACGTAACATTGGTGTGATGGTCGGTGATCTCGACGACCGCAGTATGACCTCCGGCCGTGGCAGTCACCTTAATGTAGAGGTTGGGCACACCCTCGACAAGCGACACATCGCAGTAGTCGGCATCGGAGAGCAGCTCGGTCACGCGAGCACGGTCTGCATCGCCAACACTCTCGAGCACCTCGAGCGCGCTCTTGGCGTCACCGCCCACAGCACCCAGCACGGCCGCGGCCTCAATACCGTGCATACCGCCCGAGTTGGGCACGGTCACGCTCTTTACGTTCTTGATGATGTTGCCCGAGCAGACAACATCCATATGTTCGGGTTCGCAACCGAGCGTCTGGCTCGCCAGCGCCGCCGCATAGGCAACGGCAATGGGCTCGGTGCAGCCGAGCGCACAGACAAGCTCGCGGTTCAAAACATCACAAAACGCGGTATCACGGATGGAATCGGTAGGCATAGGTATCTCCTACATGTATAACGGGTTGCTCTCGCAAGTATCAACTTCTCCATTTGATAACAAGGCACCAAAAACCGCAAGTCGAGTTCCGGCAGACGGCCGCCAGAAGCAAATTGGCGGCATTTTTCGTGATGGGCTGATGTTCGCGTCCGCTAAAGCGTTTGACCAAAAAAACGCCCGAGTGTTTAGGCAAAAGACGCGCTATCATGCAGTCGAACGCGGTAAAACCTTTAGCAATTCCGCCGCACGGACCAGAGAGGAACCACTCATGAAGATCGGTATCGGCAACGACCACGCCGCCGTCGAGCTCAAGAACATCATTTCCGAGCACCTGAAGGAGCGCGGCTGCGAGGTCGTGAACTTTGGCACCGACACCTCCGAGAGCTTTGATTACCCCATCGCCGGCTACAAGGTGGGCAAAGCCGTAGCCAACGGCGACGTCGATCTGGGCATCCTGATCTGCGGCACCGGTGTCGGGATTAGCTTGGCCGCCAACAAGGTCGAGGGCGTTCGTGCCGTCGTGTGCTCCGAGCCCTTCAGCGCCAAGCTCTCGCGCATGCACAACAACACCAACGTGCTCGCCTTTGGCGCCCGCGTCGTGGGCTCCGAGCTCGCCAAGATGATCGTCGACGAGTGGCTCGATGCCGAGTTCGAGGGCGGCCGTCACGAGCGTCGCGTCAATCTCCTCAACGAGATCGACCAGACCCGCGGCCTCAAGGTCGTCGACGAAGCTTAAAGACCTACAACGCCATACGCCAACGAAAACCCCCGTCCGAAACTGAACTGCGCCCCAATTCTTGGACGGGCTAATAAGCGGCCTACGCCGCACATAGG
>CAJLPI010000006.1:0-108832 GCA_905208535.1 uncultured Collinsella sp.
GGTGGCTTTGTAAAGCCGTTTGTCTCCACCCGCGTAGCGGGTGGTTTAAAGCTGGCCGCTGCGCGGCCAGCAGACTAAAGTCTTGAATAAAAAAACCGCCCCGTATGGAGCGGTTTCGACCTTTATATATCGAGCGCCTCGGCCATCGCCGCCGTGGTGATCGCCGTGGTTCCACAGCAACTGCCCACCATTGCGGCACCGGCATGTCTCCATTCGATGCAAGCGCGGGCGAAGGCTTCGGGGTTCTCGCGCCACACAGGGCCATCCTGAGTTTGGACTGGATCGCCCACGTTGGGGCGTACCGTGACGGGCGTAGTCGCCGACGCAACCATCCTGGGCACCGCCACGTTCGCGGCCGCAAGTGAACAGCAGTTAACGCCAACCGAGTTTGCGCCGTGCTTTTCGGCGTACAAAACGGCAGCCTCGATGTTGAGGCCATCGCCTAACAGGTCGCCTTTATCGTCAACGACAAAACTCACCAAAACAGGCATACCGTCGGCGGCATCCCGGGCGCCGGCAAGCATGGGCTGCAAATTACGGATAGACGTCACCGTTTCGATCAGCAGACCGTCAACACCAGCATTGAGCAGGTCGTATGCCTGCTCTCGCGAAATGCTTCGGATTTCTCGATATTCGGCAGAGTCTTCGGCAAACCACTCAATGCCGATTGGGCCCATCGAGCCCAGCAGCAGCTGAGGGTGCGCCTGACGCGCATCGTCGACGGCACCGCGATTGACCTCAGCCACGGACGGCGTAATCTGATCTTGCCTGAGGGCATAGCTTGATGCCTGAAAGGTATTGGTAATGAGCACCTGCGCACCGGCGGCGACATACAGGCGATGGATACGAGAAACAGTCTGCGGCTCGGCAAGGTTCCAAAACGCCGGTGGGATGTCGGCGGCGTCGTATTCACTCATCAGCACGCTGCCCATGGGACCCTGCGTCAACAGGGTCTCGCTCGACATGCGGCGCATAAGTTCCTCGCCGCCGGGGCGGTTGTAATAACTCGTATCCATATATGTGTTTCGCTATTCCTCGACGCTGATTCCCTGTTTTTCGAGATAGGCGAGCCAGCGGCTCATCGTATCCTCGGAAAGCGCATGTTCCATCATGCACGCCTCGGAATCGGCCCGCTCAAAATCGACGCCGAGCTCCTGGACCAAAAACGTGCGGATAAGGCGATGACGGTACCAGATAGCCGTGCCGACCTCGCGACCACGGTCGGTCAGGATGACCTTGCCGTAATGCGATTGCTCGACAAGCTCGGACGCCTTAAGCGCTGAAACTGCCTTATTGACCGATGCCTTGGAGACACCAAGACGCTGCGCGATGTCGACCGATCGCACGCCACTGGTCTCCCCTTCTTCGCTTTCGATGCGAACCATGCACTCCAAGTAGTCTTCGTTAGCCACTGTTAGATGCAGCTCGCGCGAGCTATTTGTCGTATCCATGATCTTCCGTCCCTTCTGCATTCATTGGCTGATTCTACCCCATCCAAGCGTCGCGGTATGCCGTGGCATACCGTGCTAGAGTTCTTGTTGCACACGACGACCAAGATTGGAGCGGTCTTTATGGAAAACACCACCACGAACCCCGACGTCCTTGCGCGCTTTTTGCGCTACGTCCAAATCAACACGCAGTCCGAGGATGCAAACTGCGACCAGGTACCCTCGAGCGCCGTTCAGTTTGACCTTGCCAACGTGCTGGCTGAAGAGCTGCGCGAGCTTGGTGCGGAAGATGCCCACGTGACCGAGCACGCCTATGTCTGCGCGCATATCCCCGCAAGTGTGGGCGCTGAGGACAAGCCCGCCCTGGGCCTGATCGCCCATCTCGACACCACCGAAGTTGCACCGGGCGCCGGCGTGAAGCCGCACATCGTGCACTACGAAGGCGGCGACCTGGTCTGCGGCACGGTTGACGGTAAGCCCGTTGCCATGAGTACCGCCAAGCTTCCCGCCCTGAACGACCTCGCGGGTGAGGACCTGGTCTGCAGCGATGGCACCACGCTGCTGGGCGCGGACGACAAGGCAGGCGTCGCCGAGATCATGTCGCTTGTCGCGCGTATCGCTCAGGACCCTTCTCTGCCCCATCCCGCACTCGGCATTTGCTTCTGCCCTGACGAGGAGATCGGCCACGGAGCCGAGCTGTTGGATATCGATACCTTTGGCTGCAAGTATGCCTACACGGTCGACGGTGGCCCCATCGGCGAGCTGGAGTGGGAGTGCTTTAACGCCGCTGAGGCGACCGTCTGCTTTGAGGGCCAGTCCATCCACCCGGGCGACGCCAAAGGCCGTATGGTTAACGCAGGCAATCTGTTCTGTGACTTCAACGCGTTGCTCCCCTACGTGCAGCGCCCGGAGTATACGGAAGGCTACGAGGGCTTTTATCACCTTGAGGGTGTATCTGCAACCGTCGATCACGCCACAGCGCGCTATATCGTCCGCGACCATGACGCAGCCAAGTTCCAGCAGAAACTCGACCTTATTGATGCCGCTGCCTCGATGCTCAACCAGCGCTTGGGTGACAAGCGCGTGACGGTCGAGATTAAGCAGCAGTATCGAAATATGGCCGAGATCGTTCGTGACTATCCCGAGCTTATTGATGTTGCCAAGGAAGCCTACCTTGCCTGCGGCGTTGAGCCCCAAGTGCTGCCGATTCGCGGCGGCACCGACGGCGCGCAGCTGTCGTTCCGCGGTCTGCCCTGCCCCAACCTTTCCACCGGCGGCTATTGCTACCACGGCGTCAACGAGTTTGTCCCGGTCAGTTCGCTCGTCAAGATGACCGACGTCCTGCAGGAGCTCGTCGCCCGTTTCGCATAAGCCTGGCTGCATAAGCCCAAAAGACGATTCGCCCCGTCCTCAACCGAGAACGGGGCGATTTTTTTGCTGCAATGAGAACAGGTTGACGCACGCCAACCTCTTAACGCAAGGAGTGTCCCAAACTGCCGGCACAAAAGGAACGTCCCCAAGTGCCAAGTGCATCAAGAGTGTCCCCTTTGACCAGTCGTTTAAGAACGTCCCCAATGACTAACGTCGCAGGTTGAGGACGGGCAGCGAGCGGGTCGCATTTGAGACAAGGTGACGTGAAACGAAAGGGCGCTGACCTTCTGGTCGCGCCCTTGAAGTTGAACGTCAGATTGTCCAAATGCGGCCCGCGCAGCGTCAAGCGGTTACGCGGTTTGGTAAAACCGCGTAACCCTAGTAGTTGGCCTCGTAACCGTTGCCGTCGCCGGTGGGCTGTTCGTAGTAGTCCGAATCGCTCGAATCGCCTGAGTCATCGGAATCGTCAGAGCTGACCGATGAGGTTGCGGTACCGTTTGCGTAGTCGTCAGACGTGTTGTTGTTCAGGTCGCCGATCGTAGAGCTGGAACCATCGGACATACCCATGGTATTGGGACCCTTGGGATCCTTGCCGGCGTCGACGCGCGCCATCATTTCCTTAAGCTCGTCCTCGTAGACAAAGACGTAGCTCACGCCGTCGATCATGGTGTCGTCACCGGCATACGAAGGCAGGTTAGCCGAGTAGATGCCATTGACGTCCATGCCGCGCATGGCGTTGACCGTAGCCACGATATCCTGAACGCTCATATCGGTTACGAGCATATCCGACAGCGAATTAACCAGGCCAAAGATCTTCGTGGCATCGAAGTTATTGAGAATCTGGTTGGCAAGGGCTCCAAGCACCTGACGCTGGTGGCGCATGCGCGTGTAATCGCCGTCGGCATAGGTGTAGCGGCAGCGGGCATAGGTAAGGGCGGTGGCGCCGTCCATATGCTGCTGACCAGCGGTAATCTTAATATCCAGGTGCTCGGGGTCGTCAACATCATCGGTTGCGTTAATGTCGATACCGCCAACCGAATCAATCAGCGCCTGCATACCGTCGAAACTGACCTCGGCATAGTGGGAAATCTGAACACCGCACAGCTCGTTGACCGCCTCGACCATGGCCTCGGCGCCGCCAACGGTATGGCAGGCGTTGATCTTCATGGTCTCGCCCTTGTACTCGACCTTGGTGTCGCGCGGAACGGAAATGAGCGTCGCCTGCTTTTGCGTGGGGTCGATGCGTGCCAGGATAATCGAGTCGGCACGATACGTATCCTCGCCCGGACGGCCGTCGGTGCCAAGAAGCAGCACGTAGAACGGATCCTTTGCCTCATCGGTGTCAACCAGAACCCGACGCAGATTGTCAGTAATGACATTAGAATCGCCGAGCTTGCCCATAATGGTGGCAAACCACAGGCCGGCAGCGGTAGTGGCACTCAGCAGCACGCCAAGCACGACAATGAGCGCGACGTGACGAATCGTGTGGCTACGGCGGCGTTGACGAGCGCGCTCGGAATAGCGAGCCACGTTATCGCGACTGTAGATCTTGGCCTGCGCACCAGTTGAGGGTCTTCGGGTGGTGGTATCCGCGAGGGGCTTTTTATTAAACATAGGCAACCTGTATTAGTAGATGACGGGATCGGGGACGGTAGCATGCTCGACATGCGCGCCGAGCGCCTGCAGCTTTTCGACAAACTGCTCGTAGCCGCGCTTGATGTGATGGATAGCCGAAACCTCGGTCGTCCCGTCGGCGATCAAGCCCGCTACGACGAGGGCCGCTCCGCCGCGCAAATCGGGCGAGGTAACCTGTGCACCCGAGAAGCCCTTGACGCCATGAATCATGGCATGATGGCTCTCGATACGAATGTCGGCACCCATGCGCACCAGCTCAGAGGCAAACATAAAGCGATTCTCGAAGATGTTCTCGGTAATAACGGAACTGCCGTCGGCAAGGGCGGAGAGCACCATAATCTGCGCCTGCATGTCGGTCGGGAAACCGGGGAACGGAAGCGTCTGGATGTCGACCGGCTTGATACGCTCGGCACGGTTCACATGGACGCCATCCTCGACGCGCTCGCAGTCGATACCCATGAGCTCCATCTTCTTGAGCACCATGCCCAAATGAATGGGGCAAAAGCCCGTGACATCGACACCGCGATCGTCCGCCATCAACGCACCGGCGACGATAAAGGTACCGGCCTCGATGCGGTCGCCCACCACGCGATGGATAACGGGATGGAGCTCTTCCACGCCTTCGATAGTCACGACGGGCGTACCGGCGCCAACAATCTTGGCGCCCATCTCGTTGAGCATGTTGGCGAGATCGACGATCTCGGGCTCGCGGGCGGCATTGTCGATAACCGTGGTGCCCTGTGCGCGCACAGAGGCCATGATGAGATTCTCGGTCGCACCGACGCTGGCGAACTCGAGCGTGACGGTGGTACCGCGCAGACCTTGGGGCGCATTAGCGTTGATGTAACCGTGGGCGGTATCGAACTCAACGCCCAGGGCCTCAAGACCAAGAATGTGCATATCGATCTTACGAGCACCCAGGTTGCAGCCGCCCGGCATGGCAATTTTGGCGCGATGGAAGCGGCCCAGCAGGGGCCCCATGACGGCGGTGGAAGCGCGCATCTTGGCAACGAGCTCGTAGGGGGCCTCCCATGAATCGACCTGAGAGGTATCAATCTCGAGCGTGTGCTCGTCGAGAACATCGATCGTAGCGCCCATGCCCTTGAGCACCTTGCCCATCACGTGGACATCGGAAATATCGGGCACGTTCTGCAGCGTCGTCTTGCCCGGCGCCAGAAGCGTTGCCGCCATGAGTTTGAGCGCGGAGTTCTTGGCGCCCGAGACGGGCACGGAGCCTCCGATGGCGTGGCCACCCTCAACGCGGATAATATCCAAGGTCTACCCTTTCAAAAAGCATGCCCGGGGTGGCTGGGCCATCCCGGGCATGATGTGTTCGCAAATGGTCGAACGCTAAATCGTTTGACTATTGGGCAAGCTTGAGCTTACACCATGCGATTTCATTATAGAGGTAGGCGCGGCGTGCATCATCCTCCGACAAATTACCCAGCTTCTCTTCAAAACCTTGAATATCAGCTTTAAGCTTGTCGGCATCGACGGTCGCCAAATCGCAAGCGCGCTCGGCGAGAACGGTCACGACATCGTCCGCAACCTGGGCATAGCCGCCGGCCACGGCAAACGTGTGGTCGACAGTGCCCATGGCCTTATCGGAAACGCGAACGTAACCGCGGTCGATCGTGCAGATCTCGCTGGAGTGAGCAGGCAGGACGCCAAACTCGCCATCCGTGGACGGAATCGACACAAACGCAGCGTCGCCCTCATAGGCGCAGCTCACGGGGCACACGATGCGGATACGCATAACCTACTTCTCCCCCATCTTGCGGGCGCGCTCGCGCACGTCTTCAATCGTGGAAGCATAGCGGAAAGCCTGCTCGGGCAGGTCATCGGCCTTGCCGTCGACAATCTCGGCGAAAGAGCGGACGGTATCCTCGACGCGGACGTAGACACCGGGGTTGCCGGTGAACTTCTCGGCGACGTGGAAGGACTGCGAGAGGAACTGCTGAATCTTACGGGCACGGTTGACCGTAAGGCGCTGCTCCTCGGACAGCTCGTCCATACCCAGAATGGCGATGATGTCCTGAAGGTCGGAGTACTCCTGCAGGAGCTCCTGGACCTTGACGGCGACACGGTAGTGCTCCTCGCCGACGATCGAGGGATCGAGAGCGTCGGAGGAAGATGCGAGCGGGTCGATAGCCGGGAACAGGCCAAGCGACGAAATGCTACGCGAAAGAACCGTGGTGGCGTCGAGGTGCGTAAACGTCGTGGCAGGCGCCGGGTCGGTCAGGTCGTCTGCGGGGACGTAGACAGCCTGGACGGAGGTAATGGAGCCCGTCTTGGTCGAGGTAATGCGCTCCTGGAGGTCGCCCATCTCGGTTGCCAGCGTGGGCTGGTAACCAACGGCGGACGGCATACGGCCCAGCAGTGCGGAAACCTCGGAACCTGCCTGGGAGAAGCGGAAGATGTTGTCGATGAACAGCAGAACGTCCTGGCCGCGATCGCGGAAGTACTCAGCGGTGGTAAGGCCGGCCAGACCGATGCGCAGACGCGCTCCGGGCGGCTCGTTCATCTGACCATAGACCAAGCAGGTCTTGTCGATAACGCCAGACTCGCTCATCTCGAGGAACAGGTCGGTGCCCTCGCGGGTACGCTCGCCGACGCCGGTGAACACCGAGGTGCCGCCGTGCTCCTGGGCGAGGTTGTTGATGAGCTCCTGAATCAGAACGGTCTTGCCGACGCCGGCGCCGCCGAACAGGCCGGTCTTGCCGCCACGGATGTAGGGCTCGAGCAGGTCGACGGCCTTGATGCCGGTCTCGAAGATCTCGGTCTTGGTGGTGAGCTCGTCAAAGCGGGGCGCTGCATGGTGGATGGGGTAGAACTCCTCCACCTCGGGCATGGGCTTGCCGTCGACGGGCTTGCCCATGACGTTCCAAATGCGACCGAGCGTCTTGGGACCAACGGGCATCTTCATGGGCTCACCGGTATCGGTGGCGATGAGGCCGCGCTGCAGGCCGTCGGTCGAGGACATGGCGACCGTGCGGACGACGCCGCCCGGAAGCTGGCTCTCGACCTCGAGGATCGTGCTCAGATGACCGATCGGGGTCTCGGCCTCGACCGTGAGCGCGTTGTAGATCGGGGGCACCGCGCCGTCAAACTTGACGTCGACGACAGGGCCGATGATTCGCACGATGCGACCATCACCGGCAGTCGTCTTCTTGGTGGCTTCCTCGACCGCAAGCTTTACGGTGTTATTAGCCATTACTGTTCCTCCAATGCTGAGGCTCCGCCGACGATCTCGTTAATCTCGGTCGTGATCGAAGCCTGGCGCACGCGACTATACGTGCGGGTAAGGGTCGAGATGATCGCGGTGGCGTTTTCCGTCGCGGAGTGCATGGCCTTGCGGCGTGCACCCTGCTCGGCAGCCGCCGAATCGATCAGGGCCTGGTAGATGACCGTCAGGATATAAGACGGCACAAGCTTGCCGAGAACATGCTCGGGAGAGGGCACGAACTCGAACGTGGACGAGATGCGCTTAGGGGCGTCGGTCTCGTTCTTACGCGGACCGTGGGCCATAGCGATCATCTCGGGGTCGAGCGGCAACAGATGCTCGACGCGAAGCTCCTGATCCACGCGGTTCTTGGCGTGGTGGTAGACAAGCTCGACACGGTCAAGCTCACCGGCACGATACGCATCGCAGATATGAGAGGAGATCATGCGGGCCTGATTGAAATCGGGCTCAGAGGAGTTGCCCTCAAAGTGCATGACGACGTTTGCGCGGTCACGGAAATACGTGGCCGGCTTACGCCCGCACGCGATGATCTCGCACTCGATGCCGTCGTTCGCCCAAGAAGCGGCGAGCTTTTCGGCCGTGCGCTCCACCGTCGTATTGAAACCGCCGGCAAGGCCGCGGTCCGAGGCAATAACGACAATCAGGCCATGCTTGACGCTCTCATGCTTCTGCAGCATGGGATCGGTGCCCGAACAGGAGGCGTCGCCGGCGACCGTCAACATGACGTCGGTCAGCGCCTCCTTATAGGGCTCGGCCTGCTTGGAGCGATCGAGGGCACGACGGATCTTGGCCGTAGAGACCATCTCCATCGTGCGCGTGATCTGCTTGGTCGTGGTAACCGAGGAGATTCGCTTCTTAATGTCGCGAAGGTTGGCCATGGGGCTTAGTTCTCCTCTGATCCAGAAACATCCGAATGGTGCTTGGCCATGAACTGCTGCTTGAAGTCGCCGATGACGCGCAAGAGCTCAGCCTTGGTGTCATCATCGATCTTCTTGGCGCGAACCTTGTCGAGCAGCGAACCAAAGCCATTGTCCATGTACTCGATGAGCTCGGCACGGAAGGGCAGCACGTCGGCGATCTCCAGGTCATCCAGGAAGCCCTCGTTGCCAGCGAACAGCGTAACGATCTGCTCGCCAACCTCAAACGGCTTGTAACGCGGCTGCTTCAGGAGCTCGGTCATGCGAGCACCATGGGTTAGCTGCTTCTGAGTAGCCTCGTCGAGGTCGGAGCCGAACTGCGTAAAGCCAGCGAGCTCCTGATAGGAAGCGAGGTCCAGACGGAGGTTGCCGGCGACCTGCTTCATGGCCTTGGTCTGCGCATCGCCACCGACGCGGGACACGGAGATGCCCACGTCGACTGCCGGGCGCTGACCCTGGAAGAAGAGCTCGGACTGCAGGTAGATCTGACCATCGGTAATGGAAATGACGTTGGTCGGAATGTAGGCCGAGACGTCGCCGTCCTGGGTCTCGATGATCGGCAGTGCCGTCATGGAGCCGTAACCGTTCTTCTTGGACATCTTGACGGCACGCTCGAGCAGACGAGAGTGCAGGTAGAAGATGTCGCCAGGATAGGCCTCGCGTCCGGGCGGACGATGCAGCGTCAGCGACATCTGACGGTAGGCCACAGCCTGCTTGGACAGGTCGTCGTAGATGACGAGCACGTGGCCGCCGGGGTTGGTCTCGCTGGCGGGCTTGCCGTCCTCGCCGTTGTACATGAAGAACTCGCCGATAGCGGCACCGGCCATAGGCGCGATGTACTGCATAGGGGCGGAATCGGCAGCGGTGGCCGAAACGATGATGGTGTAGTCGAGCGCACCGTGCTGAGCGAGGGTCTCGCGGATGTTGGCAACCGTGGAGGCCTTCTGGCCGATGGCGACATAGATGCAGACCATGCCCTTGCCGCGCTGGTTGAGAATAGCGTCGATGGCGATGGCGGTCTTACCGGTCTTACGGTCGCCGATGATGAGCTCACGCTGACCGCGGCCAATAGGCACCATGGAGTCGATAGCGAGCAGACCGGTCTGAACCGGCTCGCACACCGGGGTACGATCGATGACGCCGGGGGCCTTGAACTCGATGGGGCGACGGTGCGTAGCGACGATGTCGCCTAGGCCGTCGATGGGCTGGCCGAGCGGATTGACGACGCGGCCGAGCATGGCGCGGCTCACGGGGATATCCATAATGCGGCCAGTGGTGCGGCACTCGTCGCCTTCCTTGATGGAGTCGACGGCACCGAACAGAACGGCGCCGACCTCGTCACGGTCAAGGTTCTGGGCAAGGCCGAAGACGGTCTCACCGGTATCGGAGCTCTTGAACTCCAGAAGCTCGCCTGCCATGGCGCTCTTGAGGCCGGAGACGCGCGCGATGCCGTCGCCTACCTCGTCGACCGTTGAAACCTCATGCGTATCGACCGTCGCGGAGAGGCTCGTGAGCTGCTCCTGCAGTTTCTTGGCGATATCCTGGGCATTGAGGGTTTCGGACATTAGGCTTCACCTCCGTACGAATTAGCAGAGTTTGCGAGGGTCTCCTGCGCGATGCGCAGCTGCGTCTTGACGGAAATGTCACGACGCTCGCCGCGGGCCTCGAGCACCAGGCCGCCCACGATAGACGGGTCGACCTGCTCGATAAGGAATACCTTGCGGCCGAAGTCCTGCTCGCATTTCTTAGTGATGGTTTGACGCAGCTCGTCGTCGAGCGGGATCGCCGTGGTGACGGTCACGCCCACTACATCTTCGTCTTCCTCGGCAACATACTTAAAGGCAGCTGCCACCTTGGGAAGAAGGTCGAGCTGGTCGCGCTTGGACATGGTGTCGAGCACGGCGATGATCTCGGGGCTGGCAGAAGCCAAGCGCTCGATCATCTCGAGGTCCTCGAACACATGGTTCTCGGCCTTAGCGGCTTCCAGAAGGGAGCGCGCGTAGGTCTCGAGCACCTTGTCCTGATAGCGGCTAGTCGGCATTCAGGCTACCTGCTTCCTGGATGTAGCGCTCGATGAGCTTCTTCTGCTCGGCATCGTCCTCGAGTGCCTCGCCCACGATCTTGGTGGCGACGGCAACGGACAGGTCGGCGATGGAGCTCGCGGCACCGGCGTAAATGGACTTGCGCTCGTCCTCGACGGTCGTATGGGCCTTGGCGATGATCTCCTCGGCCTCCTTGTGAGCAGCCTCGATGATACGGGCGCGCTCGGACTCGGCGTCCTTACGGGCCTCGAGGACGATGTCGGCAGCCTGACGGCGGGCGTCGGTGACGATCGAGTCGGACTCAGCGCGCTTGGCGATAGCCTCCTGCTTGGTCTTCTCGGCCTCGTCGAGGCTCTCCTCGATCTTCTTGCCGCGCTCCTCCATGGTTTTCATGATGCCCGGCAGGGCGACCTTGGCCAGCACGATCCAGATGATCAGGAAGGCGATAAGCGCCGGGATGAACTCCGCCATCTTAGGGATGAGGATGTCCGCACCGGCAGCGCCGTCCTCGGCGAACGCGGAAACCGGCATGAGCAGCGCGGCCGCGGACGCGGAGAGTGCGATCGCGCTCTTCTGGGATGAAAGATTCATACTTGACGCTCCGTGCTATTTAACGATCAGCGCGACAACGAAGCCGATCAGAGCCAGAGCCTCGCCGAAGGCGGAGCCCATGATGAAGACGGTGAACACGCGGCCCTGGACCTCAGGCTGACGGGCCATAGCACCCGTAGCACCCAGAGCAGACAGGCCGATAGCAAGACCAGCGCCGATAACACCGAGACCGTAACCGATAACTCCCACGATTCCTCCTTTGTCGTGCGTGTCTTATTTCACGCAGGATAACCTTTTTATAACTGCCGGGCTCCATGGGTACGGGCACCGGCGGTTTAACGAATTGCCTTACCTTGAAGACGCGAACGGAAGCCTACTCCTCCTCCGCGACCTCCTCTGCCTCAGAGACATACACGGCGGTAAGGACCGTGAAGACGTAAGCCTGGATAGCGCCGACCACAAGCTCGATCGCATAGATCAGGATGAGGATGGCAAGCCAGGCCAGCGAAGGCAGGGCGCCGACGGCGTGCGCCGCGGAAACCTGCTGAAGCAGCGGCTGCATGAACATGCTCGCCATGATGGCGAACGAGCCCATGACCACGTGTCCTGCGAACATGTTGCAGAACAGACGGACGGCGAGCGTGATGAGGCGCAGGAAGGTCGAGAAAAGCTCGACGACCCACACGAGCACGTTCATCGGGAAGCTCACGCCCTGCGGGGCGAGGCTCTTGATGTAGCCGATCACGCCGTGAGCCTTGCATCCGTAGTAGATGAAGTACACGAAGGCGAAAATGGCGAGTGCGGCGGTGGAACCGATTGCGCCGGTGCCGGGCTTCATTCCCGGGATCAGGCCGATCATGTTATTGATCAGGATGAACAGGAAAAGCGAGCACAGGAACGGGAAGTGCTTCTTCCAGTTCTCACCCACGACGCCCTTGCCGATATCGTTCTCGACGTACTCGATGATGTACTCGAAACCGTTGACGAAGAAGCCCTTGGGAACCAGGGTCTGCTTCTTCTTGAACACGGTCAGGACGATCAGGAGCACGATCGTGGAGACGATCAGCCAAAACGAGTACTGCGTGATGCCGCAGCTCAGATCGCCCACGACAGGGGTGGAGCTGAACTCGCTGACCAGATGATTAATCTCATCAGGCAGCTTTTCAAAAATTTCCACGACTTACCTTTCGACCTCATGAGGATCTCGCAGCGCCTTGGCGACACGAACCGCGCAGGCGGCCATAAAGGCCACGAAGCCGATCGCCTCGCCCAGGAGGAACATGCGAAATGCCTCTCCGAACAACACAAACACAACCAAGGTAAAGACGAGCAGGGCGATTGCCGAGACCGCCAGACTCACCATACCCTTGAGCATGTCCGCATTCTGTTTATCATCAAGAACCGGCTTGAGCGTAAAGACAAAGGGAAGGAAGGCAATTGCGCCCGCGATGGCGCCTGCAACGATAGCGAGCAGATCGGCTATCTGAAACACTGGCGTCCTCACTTTCCTTTTTAACGCTTCACAGAACAGTTCCCGCCAAACATTGGTGACTATTGTACGAGCCAATCGCTAAAGTACAACCGAAAAAGCATCGGTTAATACGCACCTGTTCGTTTTCTTAAGACCTTCTTTATGCCGCAGGTACGGTAATACGTTTTTCTCGAACCCTGCAGGGCAAAACGTCCGTTAACAGGAGTGCGCGCGGTCGCCTTTTGTTCGTCCGCGCGCACCGTTTCTTCGTATTTGCAGCCGCGGCCGTTTAGCCCAGCGACTAGAGCGTGCCGTAGATGCGGTCGCCGGCGTCGCCGAGGCCGGGAACGATGTAGGCAGCCTCGTTGAGATGGTCGTCGATGGCGCAGGTATAGATATGCACATCTGGGTCCTTCTCGGTCAGCGACTTGAGGCCCTCGGGGGCCGCGACGATGCACAGCATGCGGATGTCCTTGACACCGCGCTCGCGCAGGTAGCTGATGGCCATCTCGGCCGAACCGCCCGTGGCAAGCATGGGGTCGACGACCAGGCAGATGCGCTGGTCGATATCCTTGGGCATCTTGCAGTAATACTCGTGCGGCTCGTGGGTGACCTCGTCGCGCTCCATGCCGATGTGACCCACGCGAGCGGAGGGCACCAGGTCGAGGATGCCGTCGACCATGCCAAGGCCCGCACGCAGGATGGGCACGATGGCGAGTTTCTTGCCGGCAAGCTGTTTGAACGTGGCGGTAGTGATGGGGGTCTCGACCTCGACGTCTTCCATAGGCAGGTCGCGCATGGCCTCGTAGCCGTCAAAAAGCGCGAGTTCGCGCACGAGCTGGCGGAACTGGTTGGTGCCGGTGTTTTTGTCGCGCAGGATCGACAGCTTGTGCTGGACGAGCGGGTGATCGACAAGCGTCACACGGGACGCATCGTAGGTGACGGTCATGGATTGATTGCCCCTTTCGTTGCGGCCGCAAAACGGCCTTGCTGACAAGGCGCGCAGCAATGTTGCCGCCGCACGCCATGCATTAGTTTAGCGGTTTGTTGTATCGAGCAGCCCATCGCAGCCCTACTGTGCGGTACTGAGCGAGCGCCTGACTGCGTCACACCAGCCCGCAAGGTTTTGCTCGCGACGCTCGGCAGACATGTGGGGAAGGAAGGTCCTAACGATCTGGGCATTTTGCTCCAGCTCTTCTAGGTCTTCCCAATAGCCGACGGCAAGACCCGCCAAGTACGCGGCACCGATTGCCGTGGTCTCCACCGTCTCGCATTGCAGCACGGGGATATCCAGCAGGTCGGCCTGGAATTGCATGATGAACTCGTTGCGCGAGGCACCGCCATCGACAGACAGGCGCTCGATCGAAAGCCCCACGTCCTGCTCCATGGCGCGCAGCACGTCGTAGCTCTGATATGCCATGGATTCGCAGGCGGCACGTACGATGGTCGCACGGCTCGAGGCGCCGGTCAGACCGCACACGATACCGCGGGCATGCGGGTCCCACCAGGGAGCGCCCAGACCCGCAAAGGCGGGAACGAAGTAGCAGCCCTCGTTGTCGCTAATCGAAGCGGCGAGTTGTGCCGACTCGCTCACGCTCGAGATGATGCCCATGTTGTTGCGAAGCCAGTTCATGGTGGAACCGGCAGCAAAGATGGAGCCCTCGAGCGCATAGCTGATCTTCCCGTTCGCAGCGATACCGATGGTGGAGACCAGACCGTTCTTGGATTCGACGATCTCGTCGCCGGTGTTCATGAGCATAAAGCAGCCCGTGCCATAGGTGTTTTTGGTCTGGCCGGGATGGAAGCAGCAGTGACCGAACAGCGACGCCTGCTGGTCGCCCGCCACACCCATGATGGGCGGCATGTTGGTCATGATGTCGCTCGCGACGCGACCGTAGTCACCCGAGCTCCAGCGAACCTCGGGCATCATGGAACGTGGAACGTCAAAGAGCGCCAGCAGGTCGTCGTCCCAATCGAGCGTATGGATATTAAAGAGTGCCGTGCGGCTGGCATTGGTGTAGTCGGTGGCAAAGACCTGGCCGCCGGTGAGGTTGTAGATGAGCCAGGTGTCGATGGTGCCAAACATGAGGTCGCCCGCCGCCGCGCTCTCGCGTGCGCCGTCGACGTTGTCGAGAATCCACTGTACCTTGGAGGCCGAGAAATACGGGTCGAGCGTGAGTCCCGTGCGGGAGCGCACCAGCTCCTCGCAACCCTGTTCAACCAACGCGTCGATTGCCGGCGCGGTACGGCGGCACTGCCATACGATAGCGTTATAGATCGGCTGACCGCTCACGCGATCCCAGACCACCGTGGTCTCGCGCTGGTTGGAGATGCCGATGGCGGCAATGCGGTCGGAGTGGATACCGCTCTTAAACTGGACTTCCATCATGACGGCGATCTGGCTGGCAAGGACCGCCATGGGGTCTTGCTCCACCCAGCCGGGACGCGGGAAGCTGGTTTTGACGCTGCGACGTGCCTGCGCGACGATGCATCCGTACTCGTCGACGATGGTCGCAAGTACCGAGGTGGTGCCGCAGTCGAGCGCCATGATGTAGGAACCGCCAAAGTCAAACGAGGCATCTTCCATGCCCAGGCTGCCCAGATTCAACGACATCGCTTACACCTTTCTATTGCATCGGGTCGGACAGGACCCGTTCGATCTCTGATGCGGGAAGTGCGCCTTGGCGCAGGATCTGGAGCTCGCCGTGCTGAAACGACACGATGGTCGAGGCGTCGCGACACGGGGTCTCACCGGCGTCGACGGCAACATCGACCCCCTCCAGGATGCGACCCTCCACCGTGATAAAACTTGCCGGCGCGGGCGCGCCATGCGTGTTGGCGCTGGTGCAGGCAAGGGGGCTGCCACAGGCGCGGATGAGCGCCTGCACCACGGGCGAGGCCGAAGCGCGAAGTGCCACCGTGTCGTCGGCGGCACGCATGAAGGTCGGCACGCAGGGGGCTGCCTTGACCACGATAGTCAGGGCTCCCGGCCAGCATCGTCGCGCGAGTATGCGGGCATCTTCCGGGATATCCACGCCATAGCGGTCGAGTGCTTCGACGCCATCGACCAGCCAAGCGACGGTTTGCGTGAGTTCACGTTGCTTGAGAGTGAAGATACGGCGATAGCCGGTGCCGAGCGCAGGAACTGCGGCGCCATTGACGGCAGCCTGCGGATCGCGCGGCCACGATGGGAATTCGCTTGTATCTTGGGGCACGGCGTCCGAGAAGGCGTTGACTGCCACGGCGACACCGTAGACGGTCTCGGTCGGGATCAAAGCCAGGCCGCCGCGGCCGAGCACCTCGGCCGCGCGCTCGACGGCAAGCCGATGCGGCTCGCGCGTTCCCTCGTATACCCGATAGACCGTCTGCATGTGTATGCCAGCCCCTTACGCTCTGGTGCAAGTTTGTTTACTGTGGGGCATTCTCGCACGAAACGTTCAACCTATTTGCCCAGAGCGCATGTTGGTTTGGTGAGCGGCTCTAGTAGTCGGTGAAAGTGAGGGGGTTATTGGACTGCGACGAACTTCTTTGGCCTGCCGGCGTGGCGTTCTTGGGCGGCGTAGCGCTCGATGCTGCCTATCGTTATCATCCGACGGCCGTCGACGAGTTCAACATCGAGCTTTCCGGCTTTGACCAGCGCGGTAATCCGCGGAGCGGAGACTTTGAGGTCCAGCGCTGCGTCTTTAAATGTTCGGCACGCCGCTTCCCGAGCGTCCTCGTGGTCGATTTCGACTGAAAGGGCCACGACCTCGGCCGAGCGTTCGTACCCTGCCGGAGTCAAACCGTTGTTGAGGTCGTCGGCCAAAAACGCCATCAGTGCCTCGGTGGCATGGGCAATCGCTTCTTCGCGCGTATCGCCATCGGCAAAGGCGCCGGGAATCTGCGGGAAGCTAGCGCAGTAACCATCGTCTTCTTTTATGAGAACGCAGTCATAGGTAAATCGCTGCCTCATTTTGCCTCCAACTACCATCCAGCTTGGCGACGAATACTTGCCCACGTGCCCTTCTTTGGTCGATCACCGCCAGAGCCGTTCACGGTGACAACGCGGTCACCAGAAACATACTTAGCATGACTACCGACTTGCGCGACCTTCACGAATCCATCGTGCTTGAGTAGGGCAATGATTTCCCGAAAGGTAGGAGGTTGCATGGGCCGACCTCTTTCAGCCGTCCTAATTATAAACTACTTTATAATTTTTGCTAACCAGTTAATAAATATTACTGGCGTTGCTTGGGCTCGGTGACGATGGCTCGGACAATGCGGGGGCGATCGGTGAGGTCGTGGACGATACGCACGTCCGAAAGGCCTGCTTGACGACAGAGCTCGGCCGCGGCGTCGAGCGCGCCCTCGTAGAGCTCGCAGGCAAACAGGCCGCCGGCACGCAGCATGTAGGGCGCCGCGTTGAGCAGGCGGCGGAAGATATCGAGACCGTCGGCACCGCCCTCGAGCGCCAGATCGGGCTCAAAGTCCTTGACCTCATGCGGCAGCGAGCGCATGACATCGGTGGGGATGTAGGGCGGGTTGGAGACGAGTACGTCAAAGGTGCCCCACTCTTCGCGGGGAATGGAGCTCACCAGGTTTGTGAGGCTGAAGGCGACCTCGTCGGACGTGAGGCCAAGCGCATCGCGGTTTTTGGTAGCAAGGTCGATGGCGCGCGGCTCGATATCGGTAGCAGTGCAGGTGACGTGGCCGCGACGCTCCCAGGCGATCGAGAGCGAGATACAGCCCGTGCCGCAGCCGACCTCGAGAACGCGGGCAGTGCGGGGCTCGGCTGGGGCAGGCGCAGCGGCATCCTGAGCTGAAACCGTCTCCTGGTCGGCACCCTCGATGGCGATGCCGTATTCATCGAGCTCGGGCTCGGTGGCTTCCGCGGCTTCGGCTTCTGCTGCTTGCGCGGCGGCTTCCTCGGCCTCGCGATCGGCAAGCTCCTCGGCATAGGCGCGGCTACCGAGCACGTCGCTACCCAGCGCAGCCTCATCGGCGGCCGTCAGGTTGGCAGCACGGCGCTCGGCGGTCGCGCGTTCGTCGGCCAGCGCCGCCTCGGCTTTGCGGGCCTGCTCGACCTCATCGTTCCAAGGCAGCTCAACACGCTGACGGGCAGCGGCCTCGGGGCTCAGCACCTCGGTATCCAGATAGTTCAGGACTTCTTCGACGAGCATCTCGGTCTCGGGGCGCGGGATGAGCACGCCGGGGGCGCACGCGACGTCGATCATGCGAAACTGCGTGCTGCCGGTGATGTACTGCAGCGGCTCGCCTTTGGCGCGACGAACGACGGCCGCGTGCATGGTCTCGAGCTGGGCCGCGTTAAGCGTCTCGTCCATGCGCATATACAAGTCGATACGCGCCAGGCCCGTGGCCGCGCACAGCAGCCACTCGGCAGAAAGACGGGGATGCTCCTCGCCGCGCTCGGCCAGGTACTCCTTGGTCCACTCGAGACAACGCTTGATGGTCCAGATCTCGTTTGCCATGGGGCCCTCCCCTCTTAAGCGCCGGGCGGCGCGCGAATGTCGGAGCAGATTGTAAGCGAGGCCAGCGCTTGGCAAGGGACGATTGAAGGCGATTATCGAGAATCAGCCCAGAATTTTGCACCGGGCTCGCTCAAAGTGTTCATTCGCCGACGTCTAGATTTGCATTCGTCAAGCTTTTGGCAAGGTTGCCCCAAAACTGACCAATATCTAACCAAACGCTTGCCACATCGCTTGACGCACGACCCATCAAAAATCGCTCCGCGACTTCTTGAACGATATTTTGAGCAATATTTTCGATAGCGGACTTATGCCGTCAATTACCTTAAGCAGGTAAGCAGCTCAAATGACATCACAGCCGACTGAATAAAATATCAAGGCAATGTCACCAATGACTCCCTACGGATCATTTGACAACCAAGGAAACGCCGATGTTTTGGCAATGTCAGCGAGCGACATCCAGAGCGAACAGGTTGGCATGAAAAAGGCAAGGCATAGACCTTCTGGTCATGCCTTGCCTTTTGAATGACAAATTGTCGCTCTGGGCGGCGCGCGGCGTCGAGCAGTTACGGCGTTTGGTAAAACGCCGTAACTTAAACAGCCTGTGCCAGCTTCTCGGCTCGCTCGGCGGCGGCGAGCGCCTCGATGACGGTGCCGAGCTGATCGCCCAGAAGGACGCCGTTGTAGGTGGAGTTGAAACCGATGCGGTGATCGGTCACGCGGTCCTGGGGCTGGTTGTAGGTACGGATCTTCTCGGAACGGTTGCCGTGGCCGATCTGGCTCTGGCGCTCGGCACCGAGCTCTGCCTGCTGCTTCTCGAGCTCCATCTCGTACAGACGGGCACGCAGCATCTGCATGCAGACTTCGCGGTTCTGGATCTGGGAGCGCTGTTCCTGCGACTGCACCACGGTGTTGGTGGGCAGGTGGGTGATGCGCACGGCGGAATAAGTGGTGTTAACGCACTGACCGCCAGGGCCGGAGGCGCAGTAGGTGTCGATGCGCAGGTCGGACTGGTTGATCTGGACGTCGATCTCCTCGGCCTCGGGAAGCACGGCGACGGTTGCCGTGGAGGTCTGGATACGGCCCTGGGACTCGGTCTTGGGAACGCGCTGGACACGGTGTACGCCGGACTCAAACTTCATGACGGAGTAGACGCGGTCGCCCTCGACCTTGAACTCGATGGACTTAAAGCCGCCGGCCTCGCTGGGGCTGGAATCGAGCACGGTGGTCTTCCAGCCACGCGACTCGCAAAAGCGCTGATACATCTTGTACAGGTCGCCGGCGAAGATGGCCGCCTCGTCGCCACCAGCGGCGGAGCGGATCTCGACGATGGTGTTCTTGTCGTCGTTGGGGTCGCTCGGGATGAGCATGTACTTAATGTCTTCCTCGAGCTGGGGAAGCTTGGCCTCGTTTTCGGAGATGTCCATCTGGAGCATCTCCTTCTCATCGGCATCGGTAGTATCGTGGAGCATTTCCTTGGCAGCCTCGATGTCATCGAGCGCGCCGATGTACTCGCGCGAGGCGGCGATGAGGTCGGACTGGTGCGCGTACTCCTTGTTGAGACGCGTGAACTCCTTGATATCGGAGGCGACGGCCGGGTCGGAAAGCTTCTTCTCGAGCTCCTCGTAGGCCTTGATAATCTTTTCGAGCTTGTCGCGCATGGCGGGACTCCTTTATATGCGTGAAGGTGAAAATCGGCAGAGCTGATGGGGCGCACGGCGCCACTGCGGGGGTAAGCCCGGCTAGAACATGTCGATCTTCAGATACATGCGCATCCCTTCGCGTATGGGGTACATAGTTGCGGTCTAACCCATACATGATAGCGTGCGCAGGCAAACCTGCATATAACCCGCACGGAATGAGTGGACGTAGCCGTTGGGGACGTTCCTTAACGGCTAGACGTTTAAGAGCGTCCCCAACGGCTAACAAAGGGACTGTCGCTTTGTCACATTCTAGAGCGTTTGGAGTAGAGCGACGAGGAAGCGGATACCCTGGAGGTAGGCGCGGCGGGTGATGCGCTCGTTGGTACCGTGGACACCGCGCTCGCACTCGTCATCGTCGACCACAAAGGCCGAGAGGCGAATGCACTCAGGGCAAATGTGCTGGTAGTTGGCAGCGTCGGTCGCACCGATCACGGTCGAGGGCACAATTGCCACTGGCTCGAATGATCCGTTTTCCTCCGTCCCCTCTGGATCACGGAAATAGCGGGCGGCGATGGAGCGAACCGTCTCGAGGCCGGAACCACCGATGCGCGGGGACGGAGAGGGTTCGGAGCTGCCGGGGCCCAGATCCACTTCGACACGCCCGGCAAGGTCCGCCCCGGCAACCGCCCCACGGCAGCGCGCCACAACGTCGGCCACGCTCATGCCCTCGAGCATGCGGAAGTTAATGTTGGCCCACATATCCTGCGGCATTACGTTGGCGCCGGTGCTGCCGCCCTCGATCTGCGTGGGCGCGCAGGTGGTCGTCACCAGCGGATAGAGCTTTTTGCTGGCGAGGCAATCGCGGACAATGGCATCCCCGTTGGCGGCAATTTCATCGGCGGCGTAGAGCCCCAACTCGACAAGCTGGGCGGCAAGCAAATCGGTCACGCGCGTCGGCCACTCGATATCGCAGATTGCGGTGATGGCACGGCTGAGCACCTCGAGCGACGTGCCGCCGTAGGGGTTGGAAGAATGTCCACCCGCGTTCTTTGTCTTGAGCACAATGTCGGCATAACCTTTCTCTGCCAGGTCGGCGTGCATGAGCCAACCCTCGCCCGCGCTGTACTCGGCAGCCGAAACGATGCGGTAGTCGCCCTCGTCGATCAGGTACTCAAGCTCAATGCCGCGTTCCTCGAGCGCACGGCCGATGGCGCCTGCTCCGTACTGCGTAGTCTCCTCGTCCTGGCCAAAAGCCAGCAGCAGGGTGCGCTCGTGCTCCCAGCCGTGCGCCAGCGCATACTCAACCGCCTCGAGAATGCCTGCGACCTGATCCTTCATGTCGATCGCGCCGCGGCCCCAGATGTAGGTGTCGTCCACCTGTCCGCTAAAGGGAGCATGCGTCCAGTCGGCCTCGGTGCCCGGCACCACGGGGACCACGTCCATGTGGCCCATGAGCATGACGGGTTTGAGGGCGGGGTCGGAACCGTCAAGCGTCACCAACAGCGAATGGTCGACAAGCTCGACCTCGCCCGCCGCGAACACGCGCGGCCAGGCCTGCTGCATATAGGCGCGCAGGTCGTCGAAGGGCTGCCAGTCCACCGCCTCGGCATCCATGCTCGAAATGGTCGGAAACGACAGCACGCGGCCCAAGCGCTCGCACGCGCCGACCTCGTCTATATCGGCAAAATCGTCCTCATGCGCAAAGAAGCGCCAAAGCTCGGCCATGACATCCTTTCGATTGTGACGACAAAGGCCGCCCCACGGGAGCGGCCCTGCAACGTAAGCGTTTGCGGTCGGTTATTTGTCCTCGAGATAGCGAGAGAGGAACTCACGAGTGCGCTGGTGTTTGGGGTTGCCGAAGAGCTCGGCCGGCGCGGCATCCTCGAGCACCACGCCCTTGTCCATAAAGACCACGCGGTCGGACACCGTGCGGGCAAAGGCCATCTCGTGCGTGACGACGACCATGGTCATGCCGTCGGCGGCGAGCTTGCGCATGACCTCGAGCACCTCGCCCACGATCTCGGGGTCGAGCGCGGAGGTCGGCTCGTCGAACAACATGATCTGCGGATTCATGCACAGGGCGCGGGCGATGGCCACGCGCTGCTTTTGGCCGCCGGACAGACGACCCACGGCGGCGTGCGCGAACTTTTCGAGCCCCACGCTCGTCAGATGCTCCATCGCGACCTTCTCGGCCTCGGCCTTGCTCATCTTTTTGAGCGTGACGGGCGCGAGCGTGCAGTTGTCGAGCACGTCCATATTGTTGAACAGGTTGAAGCCCTGGAACACCATGCCGATGTCCTCGCGCAGCTTATTGATATTGCAGCGCTCGGCCGTGAGGTCCTGGCCGTGGAACCAGATATGGCCGGCATCCGGAGTCTCGAGCAGGTTAAGGCAGCGCAGAAACGTCGACTTGCCCGAGCCCGAGGCGCCGATAATGGTGACGACCTCGCCGGGATTGACGGACAAGTCGATACCCTTGAGTACCTCGAGTGAGCCAAAGCTCTTGCGCAGGCCCTCGACGCAGATAAGCGGCTCTTGGTTTTGCACGGCTGCTGCAGTGCCGGTAATGGCGGTATCTGCCATGATGATTCTCCTCGTCTTAAGCCTAGTTAGAGCTGGGCAGCGTGGCAGGAGCCTCGGCGCCGAGCTTTTTGCCAAAGGCCTCGAGCAGGCGGCTCGCCACGAGCGTCAGGATCAGGTAGACCACGAGCGCCACGCAGTAGACCTCCATCTGGCGGTAGTACACGCCGGCGACCGTGGTAGTAGCGTACATGAGGTCGAACACGCCGATGACCGAGAGCACCGACGAATCCTTGATGTTGATGATGAGCTCGTTGGTGAGCGCCGGGATCGCGTTTTTAATACCCTGGGGGAACACGACCTTGCGCATAGCCTGCCACTGCGACAGGCCCAGCGAGCGCGCTGCCTCGGCCTGGCCGGGATCGATGGACTCGATGCCGCCGCGCAGGACCTCCATCATGTAGGCGGTGGAGTTGAGCGAGATGGTGACGAGGCCGGCGGTGAAGGTACTCCAGATCTGGTTGGCCTGGGCGGTCTCGAAGCCCATGCCGCGCAGAACGGTAAAGCCCGCGTAATAGATGAGCAGGCCCTGGACCATCATGGGCGTGCCGCGCACGACGGTGGAATAGACGGTCGCAAAGCCTCGGCCAATGCTCTTAAAGAAGCGCACCAGGTCGTTGTCGACGCGATCGAAGGTCTGGGTGCGCAAGAACACAAAGAGCAGCGCCAAGAAGAAGGCGATGACGGTGCCGAAGGTGGCAAGCGCGATGGTGATCTCGATACCGCGGATAAAGAAGTCGCCGCTCTTGTAGGTCATGTAGACCAAGCTCGACAGAAAGTCGCTGGGATTGGAGTCCGAGACAATGCTCACCTGCACCAGGTCGACAAACGACATGACGCAGCGGTCGATAAAGAAGATCGCCGCGATGGCAACCACGACATAGCTGCCCAGGCGCGCGCCGCGACGGCAACGCTCGGATGCGAACGGCGACGTTTCGCGATAGTCGTTCCAGTGCATAAGCTTGGTGACGAGCGCTGCCACCGATACGACGATCCAGGCCCACAGAATCGCCCAGAGACAATCCTGGAACACGCCCGTGGGCGCCAAGAAGCTCAGCGGCGTTGGGTTGCGCTGGCTAAACGCCAGACCGAGCGCCGCGATAGCGCTCGTGCCCAGATACACATAACGGTGGTCGGCCTTGATAAAGGAGGCCAGACGATTGATAGCTTTCATGCTGCCTCCCTATGCCGGCTGACGGTCGAGGCACGCGTCCCACATCTGGTCGCGCTCCTCCTGGCTGATGCCCTTGAGCGTCTTATCGATAAGTTTGAGCAGCTTGTCCGAGCCCTTGCGGCAGCCGACGTTTGTCGTAACCTCCTGCTTAAAGCCCTCGCCCTCCGCAAAGCGAATGGGCACGATGCCCGGGTTTTGGGCCATATAGCCCTTCTCGTTTTCGGTGTTGTAGGTCACGGCGTCACAAGTGCCCTGCAGCAGGTTCGAGAACACCGTGGGTACCGAATCGACCGGATTTTTGTGGACGACGCCCGGAATCTCGTCGATGACGGTGTCGAGCATCGTGTCCTTTTGGCCGAGCACCGTGGCGCCGCTAAAGTCGCTGAGCTTGGTCGCGTTTTGGTAGGGCGAGCCCTCTTTTACGAACAGGCCAAAATAGCCGATAAAATACGGCTTGGAAAAGCCGACGGACTCCTCGCGCTCGGGCGTGGCGCTCATGCCGGCGATGATGAGGTCGATCTGGCCGTTGTTAAGCGAATCGATAAGGCCCGAGAAGCTCTGCTTGACGGCAACAGGCTCGCCGCCGAGGGCTTTGCAGACGATCTTGGCGATCTGCACGTCGTAGCCGTCGGCATAGGCGCCCTGCACGTTGTCGATGGGAATGGTGAACTCGCTGGCCTCGGAAACCTGCCAGTTGTACGGGGCGTAGGCTGCCTCCATACCGATGCGGATCTTGTCCTTGCCGATAACGGAATCGGACAGGTCGTCGCGACCGCCGCCCGTCGTGGGCTGAACCACCTTGAGCGTGGACGGACGCTGACAGCCGGCGAGCGCGCCGGCGACGACGGAAGCGCTCGCAGCGAGAGCGCTACCCAAAAAGATGCGACGGCTGCACACCAGCTGTGGATGCGCGTCGCGTTGATGGGGAGAATGCATAATCTGCCTTCCCTGTTGAATCGTATGCTGACGACTTAACAGGATATACGCCAGCGACCAGCAGCGCAGCACAAGCTCGAAAAATTAATAGACACACGGTAGTCATTGGGAACGTCGATGTTTTGGCAATGCCAGCGAGCGCCGCCCAGAGCGAACAAGTTGGCATGAAAAAGGCAAGGCATAGACCGTCTGGTCATGCCGTGCCTTTTGAATGGCAAATTGTCGCTCTGGGTGGCGCGCAGCGTCGACCGGTCCACCGTTCGTCAGAACGGCGGAACCTCTAGAGCAAGGTGACGCTAAAGCTGCGGACGTCCGTCTCGCCCGGCGCCAGCGTGATGGTGTTGACCTTGTGCTCAAAGATGTCGTCCTCGGTGTCCATGGTGGTGTGGCCGGTCCAGGGCTCGAGCGCCACAAACGGAGCGTCGTTGGCGGCAGACCACACGCCGATGTACTTAAAGCCCTCAAAGTCGATCTTGACGCCGTGGCCCGACTTGCGACCGCGCAGCGTGAGCGTAGAGCCCGGGGTATCGGTGAACATGATGGCGTCGTTATCGAAGCTGCGGTGCGTGATGGGCAGCACGTCCGAGTTATCGGGGGCCTTGTAGCTGCCCTCGAACGTCATGAGGCCATCGGGCGTGATGATGGGAGCCTCGTTGGTCCAAGCCTCGGTAAACGCCAGCTCGTAATCCTCGAACGCATCGTCTTCGGCACCGGGGGCGGGCACGTTGAATGCAGGATGACCGCCCACCGAGAACGGCAGGGCCACGTCGCCGGTGTTGGTGACGGCAAAGGCCTGCGTGAGCGTGGCGTCGCCGGTCAGGGCATAGGTCATGTTGAGCTTAAAGTGGAACGGGAACGCCTTGAGCGACTCGGGCGTGTCAGTGATCTCGTACGTTACCGAGGAGCCGTCCTCCGAAACCTCGACCAACTTGTGCTCGACGATGCGAGCGAGTCCGTGGCGCGGCATCTCGCAGGTGCCGGCCGCAGATGTCGCCATGTTGTTGCGCAGCGATCCCACGATGGGGAACAGGATAGGCGCATGCTTGCCCCAAAAGGCCGGGTCGCCCTGCCACAGATACTCGTTGCCGTTGAGGGCAAGGCTCGTGAGCTGGGCGCCCATGGAATCGATGGCCGCGATGAGGCCGCCGCGCTTGATGGTAGTGACGGTGGACATGCTACTTCCTCCAATAGTAAACAACGGTGTCGAGGGCTATTGTCCCACTCTTGGCGGCGGGGTTGAGCGACAGGTGCAGTTATTGAGCAATAGCGTAAAGGTCAAACCCGCCCTGCGGCGTGCTATCGACCGTATCGGGCGCCTGTGAATTAAAACTCACCGGAACCATGCGCTTTGAGGCACGGTAACGCGTGCCGTCGGTGGCGACGGGCGGCTCATCGACCGTGAGCTCGTAGTCGCCGGGCTTGAGCTCGATGCCGTCACCTTCGGAATTGACGTATTGGTACTCGTCGATCGCTTGCCCCTTGAGCGTGCGACCCACGATATGGACGAGCATCTGGCTGTCGCCGCGCGCGGTGTCCCACGTCGCGCCGTCCTTGACCTCGACCGATACATGCACCGAGCGCGTGCGGCTGAGCGATTGCTCGACAGACATCTCGACCTTGGCGGCGTCTTGGCGCTGCTGCTCGACATGACCCCAGATGCTGCCGATCGCCGAGCAAGCGATGACGCCGGCCATAAAGGCGATGAGAATGGGGCCGAGCGGAGAGCGACGGCCCGCGTCTTCCTCGCGAGCCAGGTTGGGGCGATGGGTGGGGGCGGGCGCCTGGGCACCCTGCGCGGGCACGTCGAGTATGCTGAAGGATGCCGTGCTGCCGGGGTCGATGGTATGGCGCGGCTGTGGGGTCTTTGCCGGCGAGATCGACATATCAGCCGGCTCGCCGAGCGTGGCCGTGGCATCGGCCTTCGCCTCGTCGGCCTCGGCCTGGGCCCAAGCCTGTTCAAAGGTTAGGGGTTCGGCGGCATCGGAGGCGGCTTCAGGCTCGACACCGGCATCGTTGCCGGTCTCGTCCTCGTCGCTCGACACGTCACACGGCGCGGGCTCGTCCCACTCTTCGTCCGGAGCCTCGCCCTCGCTATACCACCATTCAAAGTTATCGATATCCATACGGGGCGCCCCCTTGGCCTCGCAAATAAACACTTGCCAGCCTTATACCCCCAGATGGCACGGCGGCTCGCATGGAATGTAACAAAGGGACTATCCCTTTGTCACATTTTGCGTTTAGCCGTGGGCGATCTTGTTTCTCAGCAAGAAGTCGACCGCCCCTACGATTCTGATGCCGTCGATGTCTGTTGGATGCTCACCATCCCTGACGATCAGGATCTTCTCGTACGAATCAGGGATTTTTCCCAGCGTGTTTAGTTTGAGCGGTCGCAGCTCGCGCTCTCTGGTCGCCTCGGCATCGATCCGTTCGGTAACCTGGATATATTTACGGTCCGATCCCTCGCCGATTGCGACAAAGTCGATTTCCCCCGCGCGCAGATGGCCGCAAAACACTTCGTATCCTTCAAAGACAAGCTGGTTGTAGATAACGTTCTCGAGCATCCTTCCGCTATCGCTGCCTCTATATCCGTCAAGATAGCTGCGGATTCCCGTATCGGCTATGTAATATTTACCGCCTGTCTTGAGAAGCTCCCGCCCCTTGACGTCATACCTTTTTACCTTGGTAAACAGGTACGTCTCTTCCAGAGCGTCAATATACGCCGACACCGTCGATGCGTTGGTCTTACCGCCCGATGATTCGTTGAGCGTCCCTACGATTTTGTTGACCGAGGTTTGATTGGAGATGTTGTCTGCCAGATACGCACAGAGCCGCTCGAGAACGTCGCGCTTGGTGATAGCTCCGCGACCTCTACGCGTCGCGCGCAATAGGATATCGCGCGCGACAATCGTCTGATAGAGGCTGCGGATGTAGTCGCGGCACGGTTCGCGTCTCGGCTCGTCATGAGCCAGAAACGGCATGCCGCCATAGGTTATGTACTGCTCGAGCACGGTGTTTGAATTAAGGCGATCGCCCGTCTTGGAAACGAGCTCGGCCCTCTCGCCAAGCCCTTCGGCGACGACCGCATCAATCGAGCGAAAATCAAGATACTCGCCAAACGTGAGCGGCTGCATCTTGACCTCGATATACCGGCCCGAGATAAGCGTTGCAAGCTCGCTCGATAGCAAAAAGGCATTGGAGCCCGTGACATAGATATCGCACGGCAAATCAATTCGAAGCGAGTTAACCGCCTTTTCCCAGCCCTCGACATTCTGGAGTTCGTCAAAGAATAGATAGGGGCGATCGACACCGTCAACGCGCTCCCGAACCATGCGATAAAACGTCAGGTAATCTGTAATCCCCGCATACTCTAGAGATTCCATCTTAAAGGTCAGCAAACGCTCGGCCGGCACCCCCTGTTGCGCCAGGTGCTCCCTCATCATGTCCAATAACGTGGATTTGCCGCAACGGCGTATACCCGTCACGATTTTGATGAGGTCGGTATCCTGAAAAGCAATGAGTCGATCGAGATAGCGGCTTCGGCGAACGATGTTCATAGAGTCTCCCTAGCGCCCGTCCAGACATGAAAACTTATAAACTTGCATTATTTGTAAGTTTATAAGATGCCACCTTAGAAACTTGCAGATTTTGCAAGTTTCTAAGAAATGGGCGTGGATGTGACAAAGGGATCGTCCCCTTGTCGCATCTGAAGGGCGACGGGGATTTGGATGCAGCAAAAGTCCTCTTGGTGGGACTCGTCGTAGCTCGTAGTATCGAGGTAGCAAAAGTCGAAGGCGTTGCCAACGGGCTGGAGCGCGTGCTTGTCCATGCAGGCCACGACGGCGCGGATGCCCTCGGGCTCGTACGGCATGCCCCAGCGGCTCATGCACAGATATGTGCCCTCGGGCAGCACTTCGATGCCGATCTCTGCCAGCTCGGCGGGATCGCTCGGCAGCAGTTCCTCGGCACCGCGCGGCAGCACGGCAAAGGAGCCGGCGCCGGCGATGGGGTCGTCGGAATGCAGCGCCTCGCGACGCAGCATGGCGCCCCAACCGCGCATGGGGCGCGTGCCCGTCAACGTACGCATGCGCAGGATTGCCCGCATGAGCGTAGGGTGAAGCATCGAGCGGCCGCGCTCGATATCGCCCGGAAACTCCTCAAAGACCACGTAGCGACGCTCGAATTGCTTGAGCTCCGGCTTGCCCTCGCGCTCGCGCCAGTAAACCGCCTCGTCGTAAAAGCTTAGACGCTCCTGCACGCTCGCGCGCTCGGCTTTGAGCTCAGCGATCTGCTCATCGAGCGCCTGCACCCGCGAGCGCAGGTGATCGGTCATCTCGCCAATGTCGAACGTCGAGGTCAGGCGGTCAATCTCGTCGAGTTCGAGCCCCAGGTCGCGAAGCATGCAAATCAGACGCATGAGCGGGATCTGCGTAGGCGAATAGAAACGGTAGCCCTTTTCGTTAACCACGGCGGGTTTAAACAGACCGATCTTGTCGTAGTAGATGAGCGTTTGGCGCGAAACGTTAAACAAGCTCGCCATCTCGCTAATCGCATACATGCCTGTCTGCATAAGTCCTCCCGGCACATCCTTTTAGCGCACAAAGCCCGCCGCCCACAGGGGCAGCGGGCTCAAACACTACTCGTATCCTACCCTAAAGACGCCTATGACCAGCGCTTATAGTTTGCACATGACACGCCGACGGCCTCGAGCGCCTTGGCGGCGATGTGATGCACCGCGTCATCGAGCGTGGCGGGGCCGTTGTAAAACGTAAGCATGGGCGGCATGAGCATGACGCCCGGCACGCGCGCCAGGCGCGCCATGTTGTCGATGTGAATGGCGCTGAAGGGCGTCTCGCGCACCATGAGCGCCAGGCGGCGCTGCTCTTTCATCTGAACATCGGCCGCGCGCAGCAACAGGTTTTCGCTGTAGCCGCTCGCGATGCCGGCGAGCGTCTTCATGGAGCAGGGCGCCACGATCATGCCGTCGACCGGATAGGTGCCGCTTGCGATGGCGGCGCCGATGTTCTTGTTGTCGTAGACCACATCGGCATGGCACGCAAACTCGTCGAGCGTCATGCCGAGCTCCTGCTCGATGGTAATCTCTCCCCCGCGCGTGACGACAAGCGCCGACTCGGCACCGGCCTGACGCAGGCATTTGAGGCACTCAAGGCCCAGCGCGACACCGCTGGCGCCAGACACGCCAACGACAATGCGACGGGGACGGACAGAAGACTCAGGCATGACGGCTCCTTAACTACTTGGTAGGGCTACTTACTAGAAAGCAATCTCCTTGGCCCACTTGTCTGTGTCGATCTCCATGAACTGCGAGCGAATGAAGTTCTTCTTGAGGTCGAACGGGACCGTGCAGTCGAAGATGGCCTTGCAGGCGATGCCGTGCTCGCGGATCGTGGGGTCGAACGCGGGGTCGTTGGACGGATCGAGCACGTGGCAGTGGCAACCGGGGATGGTGATGAGGTCCACGTCGGCCTGGAAGCGCGTGGTCATGGCCCACATCACGTCGCTCATATCGAAGATATCGACATCCTCGTCAACAAGGATGACGTGCTTGAGCTCGGAGAATGCCGAGAAGGCGAGCATGGCGGCGTTGCGCTGACGGCCCTCGTCATTTTTGCTCGACTTCTTGAACTGCATGATGGCAACGAACTTGCCGCCGCCGCAGGGGGCAGCGTGGACGTTGAGCAGGCGGCCCGGGATGGCGGTCTCGACCATCTTGTAGATGGATGCCTCGGTGGGGATGCCGGCCATGGACACGTGCTCGTGCGAGGGACCGATGCAGCTCTCCATGATGGGATTGACGCGCGTGGTGACGGCGGTGATCTTGATCACCGGGCAGACCTTGGCGCCACCGGTGTAGCCGGGGAACTCGGGCATGGCGTAGCCGTGGCCGTTGACGTCCTCGTTGATGGTCTCGTCGTGCATGAGGTAGCCCTCGAGCACGTACTCGGCATTGGCAATGCACTTCTGCGGAACGGTGACGCAGTCGGCAAGCTCGACGGCGTGGCCGCGCAGGGCACCGGCGATCTGCAGCTCGTTGAAGCCGAGCGGCGTGGTGGGAGCCTCGAAGCCGCAGCACATGTACACGGCGGGGTCCAGACCGATGGAGATGGAGATGGGCATATCCTCGCCACGCTGGCAGTACTCGTCAAAGAACGCGCCCAGGTGACGGCTGCCGGGGGTAATCCACATGGCGAGCTTGTCCTTGTCGACGCAGGAGAAACGGTGGATGGTCACGTCGGACTGGGAGCCGTCGGGGCTCGTGCCGTAGGCGAGGCCCATGGTGATGTAGGGGCCGCCGTCGACGGGCGTGTTGGTAGGAGCGGGAACGATCTTGCGCAGGTCAAAGCCCTCGTCGGTCGCCTTGTACACGACCTCCTGACAGTCGACGTGCGCACCCTCGGCGATCTGCTCGGGCGCGATCAGGTTCTCGAAGCGCTTGCCGATCTCGAGGCCCAGGTGCTCCTCGTCCAGGTCGAGCAGGGCGGCAACGCGCTTGCGGCTGGCAAGCATGCCGATGCAGACTTTGGCATCGTCAAAGCCCTTGACGTTGTTGAAGACCATCGCCGGACCCTCTTTGGTCGGGCGCATAACGGTGCCGCCGGCGCCGACGTGACGGTAGACGCCCGAGACCTCGGCATCGGGATCGACCTGAGTGTCGGTCTCGAGCAGCTGGCCCGGCATCTCGCGCAAAAAGTCGAGCGCGGAGCGCAGGTCGTGGATCTGGGAAGCATCGGTAGTGGACATAGCGTGCTCCTTTCGGGAGAGTGCCCGGCGGCGGGAGTGCCGCCGGGCTGGGTAACGTAGTGGGGCCGCAGCGCTTATAGATGGAGCGCTTGGCAACTCGCGGTTCAAGCACTCGGCTGTTTGCAGCCCAAGCGCTCGGCCGCTTACATCAGGCCAAAGAGATGGAACCAGGCGGCCTCGACCAGCACGACGATAAAGACGACCGCAGTGAGGGGAATACCCATGCGCATGGCCTCTTTGGAGGTGTAGCCGCCGGCGTCCTTGCCCTCGCCGATAAGGATCGGCAGGTTATGGAACGGCAGGATGTAGTGGATGTTGATGGACGTGAAGACGATGAGCGCCACGGCGAGCGGGCTCACGCTGGAGCCGGCCGCGAAGCTGATGAACGCCGGCACGCACACGCCGAGCACGGCCATGACCGAACCCATGAACATGTGGATGATCATGGAGAGCGCGGCGACAAGCAGGGCGAACAGGAAGATGTTCTCGGGCACGGAGCTGGGGAGTACGACGTCGGCGATCCAGGCGTTCATGCCGGTGGCACCGCCCACAGAGCCTACGGCCATGGCGGCCGTCAGGAACATGAGGGACTTGATGTCGACAGCGTTCCAGCTGGCAGGGGTGAGGACCTCGCCGATGATGGGCATGGCGAGGCAGACGCCGATGGCCAGGGTAACCCAGCCGATGTAATCGCCCGAGACGGTGAGCCACAGCGCGATGGCGATGACAAGCCACACGATGGTGCGGATCTCCTTGACGGAGAGCTTGCCGAGCGCGGCCTGCTTGGCCACGATCTGCTCGCGATCGTAGACGAGTTCCTTGCTGGGCTTAAAGAGGAAGAGGCCCAGGAACAGGGTGCACAGCAGCGCGACCAGCATGGGTATGCTCATGTACAGGAACCAGTCGACGAACGACGGGCTCATGCCGCCGGCCTCGGCGCTGTACTGCGCAACGAGCGGGTTGAGCGTGGAGTCGCCCGTCAGGAAGAACATGGAGCCCGGGGCGGCAGCGGCAAACACGAGGAAGCCGAGCTTGCCGCGGTCGTCGTCACCGTAGCCGGCGGACTCGGCGATGACCGAGACGACGGCGAGGATGAGGAAGGCGCGGGGGAACGGATGCGGGACCAGCAGCGACAGCACAAAGGTGAGCGCGAAGATCGAGATGATAAGCGACTTGGCATCGCGCACGAACTTGAGCATAAACGCATAGGCGATGCGCTCGCCCAGGCCCGACTCCTTGACCGCGCTGGCGATGAGGTAGGCGCCGATGACGAGCCACATGGTGGCCTTGGTCCACGAGCTAAACGTGGAGGCGACCGTCGCCGAGATGCTCGCGGCGCCCGTGTCGTCCACGCACACCTTAAACAGAACGAGCAGCGCGCAATAGAGCAGGCCCACAAAGCCCGGCTGTGCCACGCCACACGCCCAGAACACCACCGTGGCGAGCGTCAACGCCAGACAGGTCTGACCGCCGACCGTAAGCTCGACCGTCGAGCTCAGCTCCGCCAAAGGAAGAAACTTCACTAGCAAAAAGACAACGATACCCAGCACAAAGCCAATTTCGCGCTTGGTGATCTTAAACGCCTTCTTTTCCGCTTCCATCTCCCCACCTTTCTTGTTGGGGGCGCTCCGGATTCGCAGCCACGTTGCCACTTAAAAAGGGGCGCCCGTTATCGGACACCCCTTACGTTGCGCTGTGTTGCGGCAATACAGTCAAGCGGGATTTTTGGATGAGAAGCGATCCTCTGGGCAAAAACCGTCACAACATTCGACGCTTTTCCTCGATTTCGAGATTTTCATCGAATGTTGTGACGGTTTGGATATGGCAAAGGGACTGTACCTTTGTTACATAGCGAGGGCCGTACGGATGGATGGGTCGCTGAGTGCCTCGCGGAGCCAGGGGGCCAGCTGCTCGGGGTGACCCTGCAGGTAGCCTTTGAGCTCGGACGGGGCCACGCGACGCACCTCCGAGATCTCCTTTTGGTTGATATGCAGCTCGCCCGGCTCAACATGGGCTGCGAACACCTCGCACCATTCGCACTCGCAGCGGCCGTCGCCGTGATCCTCGCGATACACCACGTGACCGAGGTGCTTGAGCTGGTCGGGCTCGCGCGCAATGCCAAGCTCTTCGTTGATGCGACGCGCCGTGGCGGCCGCGACGTCTTCCCCGGGGAGCGGATGGCCGGCGCAGCTATCGGCCAGCACCCCGCCCCACAGGCGCTTGAGCGGACTGCGGCGGCAGAGCAGCAGGCGCGCGTCCTCGCCCTGGCCCTCGACCAGAAGCGTCAGAAATGCCTGATGCAGGATGCCCTCGCCGGCATGTGCCTCGATGCGATCGACGGGGCCAAGTACCTCGCCGGTCGCGGTATCGACCGCCACGACCTCGGCGCCCGCACCGCCCTCGTCCCAGCCGGCGCGCAGGATGCGGGCTGCGGCTGCCTCGAGCGCGGCGATGAGTTCCTTGGTGGTGTCGAGCACGCGCTGCAGATCGTCTGCGCTCGCCCGCTCGACATGAAAGCCCGTGCTTGCAACTACCGGCACATTGAACCTGGTCGCCAGCGCCGCCGCGATATCGTGCGCCGGGATCTCGTCGCGATGGCACGGGACAGCCAGGATGCTCACCGTTGCCGTGCGGCCGGGCTCGGGGCGCGGAATGGCCTGCGCCGTAGCGCCCAGGTGCGCGAACTCCGGCGAGCAGGCGTACACCGCCATGCCTCGCGGCGTCACCGTCAGCTGGGCCTCGAGCGCAAACTTGCCCTCGCCCACTGCAACCTTTGTCGTGTGCATACCCATGGGATCTCCTGTCGCCCGCGATGTACCTGAGACCATCTTCGCCTGTATTGCGACTATACAGGCAAGCGCAGCCTGCGACAAAGGTTGCAGGCACCTGACACATTCTGTTAGAGTTGCAGGGATTGAATCCCGCTTATTCATGCGACATTGGAGTGACAACCTTGACCGCCGCAACCACGCCCAAAAGTAAGTCAACCGCCGCCGCGCTCTCCCCCGCGCGCACCAAGCTCTGCCTGGCGCTGCTCGTGCTGTTGGGATTCTCGCTCGGCTGCTCCGAGTTCGTGGTCATCGGTATCGAAAGCGACTTGGCAACGGAACTCGGCATATCGCTTGCCACCGCGGGTCAGCTCATCAGCGTGTTCGCGCTGGTCTACGCTATCGCCACGCCGGTGCTCGCGCTCAGCACGGGGCGGTTCCGCCGCTACCAGCTGCTCGTGTGCTACAGCATTGTCTTTGTGCTCGGCAACCTGGTCATGGCGTTGGCGCCCAACTTCCAGGTACTGTTTATCTCGCGCATTATCCTGGGCTCTGTCTCGGGCGCACTGCTCGCCGTGGGCGTGACGTACATCCCCGAGCTGCTGTCCCCGCAGCAAACTTCGCTTGCCATCTCGGTGGTATATGGTGCGTTTTCCGTGGCAATGGTCTTTGTCACTTCGATTGGCAAGTTCGTGGCCGACACGCTCGACTGGCACGTGGCCATGTACGGCACGCTGACCTTTGCCGTTCTGATCTGCGGAGCGCTCGTGGCGTTTATGCCGCGCGCTGGGCAAACCGACGAGCCTGCCACCTTTCGCGAGCAGGCGGGTCTGCTGCGCGAGCCGAGCATCATCACCGGCATGCTCATCTTTTTGTTTGGCGTAGGCTCGGTCTATGTGTTCTACGGCTACGTGACGCCTTATCTTGAGCAGGTGCTGGGTATGGGCACCGTTCAGGCGAGCACCACGCTTATGGCCTACGGCGTGTTCTGCCTGATCTCGAACATCCTGGGCGGATGGATCGATGCACGCTTTGGCATGAAGGCGCTGCTTGTGACGTTTGTGTTGCAGGCTGCGGCGTTACTCGGGCTGTTTGCTGTGAGCGGCACCATGCCGCTCGCGCTGGTCTTTGTCTTTAGCTTGGCGCTGCTCATGTACCTGTTCTCGGTGTCGTGCATCACGCACTTTATGGACGTGGCACGCAGCCGCCACCCCAAGTCGATGGTACTCGCAAGTTCGGTTGAGCCCATGGCGTTTAACGTCGGCATTTCGTTTGGCACCGCGGTAGGCGGAGCCGTGGTGAGCAGCATTGGCATTGCACACGTGGGCGCCGTGGGCGCCGCGTTCTCGCTTGTGGCCTAGGCGCTTACGCTGGTGACGATTAAGCTGGCACGTTGGGAGCGCCACCGCGGGTAGCGCAATTGCAGCCAAAAGCCGCAGCACCGCCCACCATCTTTTGACCGTGTGGCGTTCGCTCCTGCAGCCATGCAACACGTCGTCTGCCGCCCAAGTCAGCATCTTTCCCGGCGCTATTTAACCACGCAAAACGCATCCTGTTAAGATTATCGCTATCGTTTTTCGCAATCTGAAAATCAATGGAATCGCAGGTAGAGCTTTCGTAGTCTGAAGTGGTCAATCCACACGAAAGGGGTTTACCACATGGACAAGAAAGCAGTTGTAATCGCCGGAGCCGGCAGCACCCACACTCCCGGCATCATCCAGAGCCTGTTGCAGAAGAAAAACGAATTACCGCTGCGCAAACTCGCCCTGTACGACATCGACGAGAAGCGCATGCATCTCGTCTACGACATCATGAAGCAGTTCATCGAGCAGGAAGCTCCTGACATCGAAGTTGTCGTGACGACCGATCCCGAAAAGGCATTCACCGATGTCGACTTCGTCTTCGCGCAAATCCGCCAGGGTGGCCTTCAGATGCGTCGCCAGGACGAGCGCATCCCTCTCAAGTACGGTTGCGTGGGACAGGAAACCTGCGGCGCCGGCGGTTCGATCTCCTATGGCATCAGGTCCATCCCCGGCGTCTTCGACCTCGTACGCTACGCCAAGAAATATAGTCCAGACGCCTGGATCCTCAACTATTCCAACCCCGCCGCAGTTGTCGCCGAGGCCACACGTCGCGAGTTTGGCAACGACCATATCCTTAACATCTGCGATATGCCCACGGCTATCTTGCTCTCGTACTCTAAGATGCTCGGACTTCCCAGCTGGCGCGATATCGACCCCATGTATTTTGGACTCAATCACTTTGGCTGGTTTACCAAAATTTACGACAAGCAGGGGCGCGATCGTCTGCCGGAGCTCCGTCAGATGATTCTCGAGCACGGCATGGCCGTGAGCGACAAGCATCACAAGGACAAGGACTGGATGCACACCTGGGGTCAATACGTCAAGATTGTGAAGGACTATCCCGAGTATCTGCCCAACAGCTACCTGCAGTACTACCTGTACTCCAAAGACATGGCAGATGACATGGACCCCAACTGGACGCGCGCCGACAACGTCATCAACGGACGCGAGAAGGAGATGTTTGCCGAGCACGACAAGTACCTGGCAGATCCCGCCAATTACAAGAGCCCCGTACAGAGCTTCACGGTCTTTGGCGACTTTATCGTCGACGCAGCCGCCTCTATCGCCTACAACAAGTGCGAACGTTATCTCGTAATCGTCGAGAATAACGGCGCCATCCCCAATCTGCCCGACGACGCCATGGTCGAGGTCCCCGCCTACCTGCGCTCTTGGGGCCCCGAACCCATCAGCCAGCCTGCTATCCCCACCTTCTACAAGGGGCTTATCGAAGAGCAGAATGCCAGTGAGAAGCTCGCCGTCGACGCATATTACGAGCATTCCTACCAGAAGGCGCTCGAAGCCATCGCAATCAACAAGACCGTCCCTTCGACTACCGTCGCGCGCCAAATCCTCGACGACCTGATCGAAGCGAACGGCGATTATTGGCCGACCCTGTCCTAACTCCCCGCGCATCGAAGGAACATCATGAAAGAAAGCAAGCTCTACAGCGAGTTCCAGAGACTCGGCAAGGTGCTCATGGCGCCGGTCCTCCTCCTGCCCGTTTCCGGCATTTTGGTCGGTCTGGGCTCCGCCCTTTCCAATGCTAACCTCATCTCGCTCTGCCCGCTTTTGGGCACCGAGCCGATGGTGATCTTTAGCACGCTCATCAAAGCAGCCGGCAACGTTATCAATGGTAACATCTCGGTTCTCTTTGCGATCTGCATCGCCTACGGTTACGCCAAGGCCGAGAAGGCGACCGCCGCACTCTCGGGCTTCATCGGCTACATGACCATGAACACGATCATGGGTCAGCTGCTTATCCTGCTGGGCACCATCGATCCCGCCAACCTACAGACCGGTCAGAACGCCATCCTGGGCGTAACCACACTCGACACCGGCGTATTCGGCGGCATCATCATCGGCTTGGTAGTCGCATGGATCCACAACCGATTCTATAAGGTGCAGCTTCCGCCGGTGCTCGGCATCTTCAACGGCACGCGCTGCGTCCCCGCCCTCACCGTCGTTTTCGCAAGCCTGGTGGGCGTTGCGCTCGCCTTCGTGTTTCCGTTTGTGCAAACCGGCCTAAAGGCCGCCTCGACACTCATCGATTCCACCGGGGTGTTTGGCGCGTTCATCTATGGCTTCTCCGAGCGCATGCTTCTGCCCTTCGGCCTGCATCATTTCATCTACCTGCCGTTTTTCTTCACTTCTCTGGGCGGTAGCATCCAGGTTGACGGCCAGACCGTCGAGGGTGCTGTCAACATCTACAACGCCATGCTCAACACGCCCGGCATGATGTACGACATCGACATCTCAAAATACGTCATGAACGGCAAGGTGCTGTTCGCCATGTGCGGCCTGCCCGCGGCGGCGCTCGCCATCTACCACTGTGCCCGTCCCGAGAATAAAAAGAAGGTCGGCTCCCTCATGATCGCCGCCGTTATTCCGGCCGCCATCATGGGCATAACCGAACCGCTCGAGTACTCCTTCCTCTTTGTAGCGCCCGTACTCTATGTGGTCACGCCCTGCTGTGCGGCATCGCGTATGTACTCACCTACCTGGTACAGTTCAATGTGCCCGGACCTTCCGCCTTCGGCGGACCGCTCCTCTCGTGGATCTTCAACGGCATCATGAACGCCGATAAAGGCTCCAACTGGTTCTGGCTTATTCCGCTCGGCATCGCTTACTTCGGGATTTATTACGTACTGTTCCGCACCTTTATCAAGAAATTTAACCTCAAAACCCCGGGCCGCGAGGATGATGACACGCAGGCAGCGGATGACACGTCGGCCATCGACTCCAAAGCACCTGTCCAGGTAAGCGAGCTCATCCCGCAGATCGTGGAAGCCGTGGGCGGCGCCGATAACATCTCGGGTGTCAACGCTTGCTTCACTCGCCTGAGGCTCAGCCTCAAAGACACCGCCCTGGTCAAGGACGATAGCGTCTTCACCAAAGACCTCGGCGCCAGCGCCATCGTGCACGTTGGCGGCGGTGTTCAGATCGTTTACGGCAATAAAGCTTCTGTCTACAAAGTCGAAATGAGAGAATACTTGGGCATGGAATAAATCCGTCCCATAGCTTCACCACAATGCTCCGGAGATGGCATATCCGCTCCGGGGCATTATTGTTTGGAGTGATTTGAATGTCGATGTACGAGGTCTATTCGAACCTCAGGTCTTGTATCGAAGACGTCGAGAAGGGCGGCAGCCTTGACGCCCACATCGCACTCTACGCCCTTTCCCATCACGACGAGGTCCCAGAGCTCTCAATAGAAGAACTTGCCCGCGCGTGCAATACATCGCCCGCGACCATCTCGCGCTTCTGCAGGCGCGTAAACGGCTCGAGCTTTCGATCGTTCAAAGAGCAAGTTGACGACTTCAACGCTTGGCTCCAGCGTGAGACAACCGAGGCAAGGGCTCATAAGCAAATCGATATACCCTGGTATTTCGATATCGTAGAGACCTCTTTGCTTGAAACAAAACGCCTGCTCACTGAGGATCGACTCGAGCAGGCCGTTGACTGGCTTCTCGATGCGCAAAATGTCTACGTATACGGAAGCTCATTCTCCAATCTCGCCGCCCGCTCACTCTGCGAAAAGCTGAGCCGCGTAAACCGACTGTGCTTTTCATTTGGCTCCGTCAAGGGACAGGAGACGTCGCTCTGTCTGCTCCAACCCGACGATCTAACCATCTTTGTATCGTTCTCAGGGAAGACGAGCCACATCTTCAATCTTTACGTTGAGGCCAAGCGGCGAGGTTGCCGCGTTATTTGGATATCGAGCAACATGGCATTCGATAACAACGGGGCGCGCGAGCTCTTGCTACCCGTGAGCGCGGAGTCACTCAGCGAGTACTCGACCGCCTTGGTTGAGGGCATGAGCCTACAAAGCGCGGTTAACGCTCTGTATATCAGCTGTGCAAATCGACTTCGGGCGCAGCGCTAGCCGCAAACACGCTAGAACCGAAAAAAACGCACCTCACCGTCGCAAGGCGTCCGAATACACGATAGGCAGCGCCAAAAGAGAGCAGCGAGCACGTCATGTACTTGCCCATTCGCCCCAAAACAGCACAGGTCGGCGCCCGATTGAAGGATCGGGCGCCGACCTGTATTAATCTTGATTGTGTGTTTGAGTCGTTTACTCCATGCCCAGCAGCTCGCGCATCTGGGTTGCGTAGTTAGATGCCATGTTACCGTAGACAATCTGCACGCCGCCGTTGACATGCACGATGCCACGCGCTTCGAGCTTTTCGGTAAACTCGGCGTCGTCAACCACCTTGTCACAGTCATTGAGCTGGATGCGCAAACGGGTGAAGCAGGCCTCGACAGACTTAATATTGTTGTCGCCGCCCACTGCCTCAACGATGGCGGGAATTAGGTCGCTGATCACAGTCTTGGGAGCCTTTGCGGCCTCATCGTCGGACTCTTCCTCGCGGCCAGGGGTCTTAAGGTCCTTCTTAAGGATGATGAACTTGAAGACGAAGTAGTACACCACGAAGTAGATGGGGCCGAGGAACAGGATAACCTGCCAGTTGGAGCCCTTGGCTGCACCCATAATGCCGTTAAAGATCAACGACAAGAGCGGGCCGCCGAAGGACGCGGAACCGGCCACGTTGAACTGCAAGATATAGGTCAGCGCATAGGCAAGACCAGCCATGAGAGCGTGGAATACGTAGAGGATGGGCGCGATGAACAGGAAGGAGTACTCGAGCGGCTCGGTAATGCCGGAGAGGATGCAAGGCACCACGATGGCAATCATGAGCGCTGCGGTCTTCTTCCTGTTCTTGGGAAGCGCCGTCTTGTAGAAGGCGAGTGCAGCGCCGGGCAGGCCGAACATGGCGAAGATAACCTTGCCGTTCATGACAAAACGGCTGACCTCGATGTTAAACGGCGTGCTGGGAGAGCCCAGGATCGCGTTGTAGATATTGATAGCGCCCTGAACAGTCTGACCGTCGATGGTCTCGACGCCACCGAGCGACGTGAAGAAGAACGGCAAATAGACAAAGTGATGCAGGCCAAAAGGCAGGAGCATGCGCTCGCCGGCGCCGTAGACAAATGCACCAAAGGCACCCGTAGTCTTGATGAACTCGGACAGCGCGCCGAGAGCGTTCTGAATAAACGGGAAAACAAAGGACATGACCAATGCGAGGATGCTGCATGAGAGCAGCGTCACCGCCGGAATAAAGCGCGTGCCGTTGAAGATGGAGAACACGGCAGGCAGCTCAATCTTGTAGTAACGGTTATGCAACCATGCGACGATTGCGCCCACCAGAAGACCGCCGATAACGCCCGTGTCGAGCGTGGTGATGCCGAGGATCGTGCTCTGGCCCGTCGTAAGATTCGCGGGATCGATAACGCCAGTCGCCGTAAGGAACGTGCCCATCACGGAATTCATGCACATGTAGCCCAAAAAGCCACAAAGCGCCGCGGTAGCCTTCTCGGACTTGGCGAAGCCATAGGCGAGACAAATCGAGAAGATAACCGGGATGTTGTTCATAACGATGCTGGCAGCGGCCTTGAGAATCGAAAAGAAGATCGCAAAGCCCGGAGCAGCAAGCCAGGGAACAGCTGCCGTAAGGGTGGGGCTGGTAAAGGCATTGCCAAAGCCCTGAAGGATGCCGGCGATTGGCAGGATCAAGACAGGCGTCATGAGGACTTTGCCCAGGCGCTGGAACTTTGCCAGCAGCTCATCTTTGTTCATGGGATACCCCTCTTAAAGAAACGGGGCGTGCAGCTCTACAGCCCACACGCCCCATAACAGTTATCAAGCGCTATGGAACTAGCTACTTAAGCTCCGGCCAGTAATCCTTATTGGCCTCGATGAGCTTGTCGAGCACTTTGCGAGCCTTCTTGGCGTCACCGACCAGACGATTAAGCGTGAGTGCCTGCAGAGCCTTCTCGTAGGAACCCTCCATCCAAGCCTCAACAGTCAGGCGCTCATAGGCGTACTGGTTCTCCATAAGGCCGCGATAGAAGGTACCGATCTTGCCAACAGCATAGGGCTGCGGGCCATTGGCGCCCACGCTTGCCGCGACCTCGACCATGGCGTCATCGGGCATACCCTCGATAATGCCGTTGTTGGGCACGATGACAATGAAGGTCTTGTTGGTGTTGCGATAAATGGCCGAGGTGATTTCCACGATCATATCGCCATGAGCGTCGTTTTGCACAACCGAGGAGTTCTTTGCGGTGCCGACTTTGGCAACACGCTCGCACTCGGCGAACACGCGCTTCTCACGACCGTTGATAACCTCGTCGGAGCGAGTGTAGTCGGGGTCGAGGTGAGCGACCTTGTACTCGGGATACAGATAGTACTGCAGATAAGTGTTGGGCAGATAGTCGGGGAAGTCCTCGAGCATGTCCTTGACCATGGCGTAGGTATCAAGCCAGGACTGGTCACGCTGCTCGGCATCGGCAGGAAGGAAGCCGTTCTTCTCCGTGTACTCCTTAATCTGCGGGACGAGATCATGACCCTCTTCATCGTAGATGTGCTTGAACCAACCGAAGTGATTGAGGCCGAAGTACACGGGTTCCGTCTTGCTCATATCGCGACCGAGCAGGCGACCGTAAGAGCGCATGAGGTTGACAGGCTGGTCGCAGATGTTGAGGACGCGATGCTCATCGGGCAGGACGCGCTCGAGACCATATGCCACAATAGCAGCCGGGTTGGTGTAGTTGATAATCCACGCCTCCGGGCTATGAGCGCGAACGTCGTTGACGATCTCAACCATGTCATGCATGGAGCGCATACCGTAAGCCATGCCGCCAGGGCCCACCGTTTCCTGGCCGATGATTCCCATATGCAGCGGAATCTTCTCATCCTTGCTACGCATCTCGTAGCCGCCGGTACGAATCTGGCAGAGCACAAAGTCGACGTCGGTGTAAGCCTCGTCCTTATCGGTGGTGTAACCAAACTCCACACCGGGCTCCTCCTCGGCGAAGAGGATCTTGCCAAACTCGCCGATCGGACGCTGACGCTCGGCATCGATGTCATAGAGCATCACGCGGTTCAGCGGCAGAATGTCCATGTGCTTGGTCAGGGCTTTAAGAATGCCAGGGCACCACGTGGAGCCGCCGCCAACGATCACAATATTGAGCTTATCCTTCATGTTCCGTCCCTCCAGGGTTGGCTGATCGGTGTTCTCGAAGACCTTGGGCTCCGCGGTTGTCCTCGGCTTGCTTCGTTTCGATTGATATTTTGCGACATAAGGTCATTTGCGAGTCCCCGTGTGAGCCAATGCGAAACGGGGACACATGATTTCGCTCACGACACAGATATGTGTAGGCAAACACGCGCGTTTGCCCAGTTCATAGGCAATTGGCGATCTTGACCGATTACCGATTTCTCACCTGGCTACACAAAGCGGTACCATATGTACGACGAGGTGCGAGGGACTGGAACATCTTATGAAAGATCAAGCATCTTTTTATGATCATGTGCGGGCTGGCGAGAGCAAGCTCAACGATCTCGAAAGCGAGATCATGCGCTACATCATCGAGCTGCGTGATGATATTGACGATGTCACGCTTAAGAGCGTTGCTGAACGGTTCTTCGTCGCTCCCAATACAATCGTCAGGCTTGCTCACAAGCTTGGCTTCTCGGGGTTTACGGAGCTCAAACAATCGTATTCCGCCTCGCTCGATCGCAATCGATTCACTATCGAGGCACTTCCTCTTGATACCCAGCTCGTACAGACCAAAGATCTGCTTAACGACCGGGTCATCGACTCGGTTGTAAGCCTTATCCAGGACGCCTCGCATATCGTGTTCTTCTGCTCGGGCTTTTCGAAATACCCGTGCCTCGAGATGGCTGAAAAGCTCAAAATAATGGGCAAGAACACCGATACGCTCAGCGAACGCCATGTCATGAGGCATTACGCAGAACTGCTTGGCAAAAACGACCTGGTCTTCAGCGTTTCCGTAAGCGGCGAGACGCAGGTGTCTATTGACGCCACATCGATAGCCAAAACGCGCGGATGCAAGGTCGTCACACTCACCGGCTTTTCTCGAAATTCTCTCTCGAAACTAGCCGACTACCCTATCTACACCGTGCAAAAAGAAATCCGCTTGGGCAGCATGGACCTCGACAGTCGATTAATGTTCTATTACGTTTTCGAATTGATATTTGAGCGCTACTTCAAACTGGCCAAGAAATAAAACTCTGTATGCGCCCGGCTTCGACTCTTTAGCAGCCCTCTATATGAAAGGTATCGTCCTATGCAACGCGTACTGTTTATCTGCCATGGGAATATCTGCCGCTCGACGATGGCTGAGTCGGTGTTTACTGAGCTGGTGCGCCGTGCCGGGCGCGAGGCGGAGTTCGTCATTGATTCTGCTGCGACCTCGGCTGAGGAGATCGGCAACCCGCCGCATCACGGCACCGTCGCCAAGCTGCGCGAGGTCGGGATTCCCGTCGTAGCACATCGCGCGCGCCAGGTGCGTCGCGCGGAGTATGGCGACTGGGATCACATTGTCTATATGGATGCTGAGAACGCGCGCGGCCTGCGTCGCATCTTTGGCGACGACCCCGACGGCAAGATTACGCGCTTGCTCGATTGGACCGAGCGCCCCGGCGACGTGGCCGATCCCTGGTACACCGGCAACTTCGATGCCACCTACCGCGACGTACTCGACGGTTGCACTGCTATGCTCGAGCAGCTGTAATCGATGAAATGCAGAATTTTTAGAGCCATAAATCGGATGAAATGTAGAAATTTGACCTTACTCGCGCACAGCACAACGACGACAACGCCTAAGCATAGGCATAAGCGAAGTCGGAATTCCCATATACAAATCGAGCGTGGTTTTTCTCCCACTTTGAGCGTTCAAGTGCGCTCTAAACGGGAGAAAATCCACGCTCATTATCGCGGAGGGAGAAAATCCTCGCTCGGCTACTCGTCGACGATCTCAGTGTGACAAAGGGACTGTCCCCTTGTCGCATTCGGAACTGACCCTAGACAGGTTTGACCTCCAGCTTTATCCCCTCGGCACGGAAGTCGCCCAAAACATCCGAAAGGGTCCAAGTCGCATACAGAGGCAGATAGAGAACGGCGCCGTCGCGCTCAACGTTGCCTCTCGAGAAAACAATCCCGCGCTTTACGCCATACTCGGCCGTTTCAAGCACATGGCCCAACGCGGCGTGCGCATGGTAATACGTCCCCGATTTAACCTCGATGGGCACGGCCGTTCCATCCGGGCCGTCGATCACGAAATCGACCTCGCCCCGTTTCTTGGTCTGATAGTAATACAGCCCCCTTCCCTGGGCAGCCAGCTGTTGAGCCACCACGTTTTCGTACACGCCGCCGAGGTTGGGCTCCTTGCTGTCGAGGTACGCCGCTTGGGCGACCCCGATGGGATAACGGGCCATCAGCATCCCGGTATCGGACTGGTACAGTTTGAACTGGGACGGACGCGCTGTCTTAAGCAGCGGGGACTTTGGCTCGGTTACGATATCGGTCTTGAGGGCGACGCCGGCATCGACGAGCCAGACGAAGTCGCGCTGGTACTTCTCGAAATGGGCCTTGGGGTCGATCGAGTTGAGCACAAAGCGCTTGTTCTCGCCCTCCAGCATGACGGGCAGTTGGTCGAAGATGCTCTGCACCTGAAGTGCGCGCCCGTTCGCGTATTTTGAGATATCCCGACGGTATTGCCCGTTCAGCTCGGACTGGAGCTGGCGGACGGATGCAAAATCACCCTGCGTGTCGAGGAATCGCTGCACGACTTCCGGCATACCGCCGACGACGATATAGGTCCTGAAGTTTGCCATCATTGCGTCGTGAATATAACCAGGAACCGGCGTCTCGTTGCGGCACGCATCGCGAATCGAGCGCCTCGCCTCTTCGCTCACCCCGATTGCCCAGCTAAACTCCTCAAAATCCAGCGGGAACATCCTGAGCTCGTGGACGTACCCCACGGGATAAGACCTGACGCCCTTGAATTGGGTCCCAAGCATGGACCCCGAGAATGCCCAGCGACAACGGCCGTCCTCGACAAGGAACTTGGCCATCGTCATGATGTCCGGCGCCTCCTGCACCTCATCGATAAATACGAGAGTTTTGCCCGGCGCTATCGACTTGCCCGTGAGAAGCGTCACCCTGCTGATGAAGTCATCAGCATCCCTCGCCCCGAGAAGGGCGTCTTTTGCCTGGCGGTTTTCCGCGAGATTGAGCTCGATATAGGTTGCGTAGTTTGACTTACCGAACTCGCGAATCGAGTAGCTCTTACCGATTTGGCGAGAACCCGTGACGAACAACGCCTTTCGTTCAATGGATCTCTGCCAACAATCAAGCTCATCAGCGATTTTCCTGCGCAACATAAGCTCTCCCATCGCCCCGATAAATGAAATGCAGATATTTATATCGACTATTATCGATGAAATGCAGAAATTTTTAGCGCCTAAATCGGATGAAATGCAGAAATTTGACCTTACTCGCATACAGAACAACGACGCGTGCGCCTAAGCATGGGCATAAGTGAGGTCGGGATTCTCGCATACAAATCGAGCGAGGACTATCTCCCACTTTGAGCGCGAAATTGCGCCCAAAACGGGAGAAAATCCACGCTCGATATTTCGACGGGAGAAAATCCTCGCTCGGCTACTCGTCGACGATTTCGGCGAGCCAGACGTTTAACGTATCGACCTCGGGGCAGCAGAACTTTGCCGTACCAGGCTCGTTGCCAGGCACGGTTCCGCCATAGCGCAGGATATCGATATAGGGAAAGCCCACATGGCAGGCCATGGCGCACATCTTGCCGCGGTCTCGGTCAAAGTCAAAGACGTCGCCCGGCTTATGACCGTGGTGGCAGCGGCACGTCCCCAGCTGGTCCACGCAGCTCACGCGGATACGCGGCCGCTTGCCACGCGGCGCGCCGAGCGGCCCGTTCTCGCCCGCAGGCTTGACGCCGCCCTCGCCAGCATTACTCATGGTCAATCACATCCAGGCAGGCCTCGATGGGCAGGCCGGCAGACTTATCCTCCTGCGCAGCATTGCGCTCGATAAGCTCGGCCACCACGCGCATGGCATCGGCCGTGGCGCGCTGAAGCGTCCAACCGCTCATCACGCGACCCATAAGCACGGCCGAGAACGTATCGCCCGTACCCGGGAAGTACACCGGGATCAGCTCGAAGGGGATCGTGAAGTACTCCCCCGCCACATGGTCGTAACCGATAACCGCGTTCGTGCCATTGACCACGGCGCTCGTAATGACCACCGACTTGGCACCCAGCTCGCGCACGGCGTCCACAAGGGCGCGGGCCTCATCGGGCGTGATCTGTTCTGCAATAGGCGTATCGGTGAGCAGACAGGCCTCGGTGTAGTTGGGCACCGCGTAGTCTGCGCACTCCAGCAGGTGCCGCATAAGGCCAATCGTGGACTCGGGCACACCGGCATAGAGCTTGCCGTTGTCGCCCATGATGGGGTCGACGAACACCTTGGTGCCCTTTTGCGCGCGGCGGTGGCAAAAGTCCGAGATGATACGCGTCTCTTCCTCGGTCACGATAAAGCCGGTCGAGATGGCGTCGAACTCAAAGCCGAGCTCCTCCCAGATAGCGAGGCTTTGACGCGCGTACTCGGTGGTATCGTGGATGTAGAACTTGGGGTAGTTGAGCGTGTCGGAAACGAGCGCCGTCGGCAGGTTATGGATACGGTAGCCCATGTGCGACAGCACCGGCAGCATGGCAGAAAGCGCTACCTTGCCGTAGCCGCACATATCGTTAATCAGCAGCAGCTGAGTGTTCTTCATGAGTGTCCCCCTTGGGTCGGGCGCGGCGGCGCCATAGTGCGACTTAGTGTAGCGCAGCGCAATCTAAGTCTTCCCTTCGGATGTAAGACCAAGTTTGGGCGCTATTTTGTTCTTAGAATTTTTCTGATGCTTCTTATTGCAGAAACTTGGCCTTAGAAGGCTTTGCACATGGTGCAAAGTAGCCTGCCACCCTTGCACCAATCAAAATCAATTCGGTACCTTGACAATCAGTTAGGTACCTCTAGAATCACTTAGGTACAAAACAATCCCTCTACCTAACTAAAGAAAGGAGCAATGCAGCGACATGTGTGTTGAACCACTCGTCTATCCGCACGAACCCGGCGGCGACCCGTCACAGCCTGCGGATGTACCCGAAGCGGTCAGCGCCGAAGACAAGCTTGCCAAGCGCATCCTCAATAATCTGGGCTTTTGCGGCCATTACATGCATTTTCATGGCGGAGGCGTATCCGGCAAGGCGCCCATCATCTGCCTGCTGGCCAAGCAACCCGGCGGCGAGATGTCGCAGCAGGAACTCGGCATGCACTTTGACCTCAAGCCGGGGTCGCTTTCCGAGATCCTGTCCAAGCTCGAGCTCAACGGCCTCATCGAGCGCAGCCGTAACCCCAAGGATCGACGGCAGCTCACCATTCGCCTGACCGAAACCGGCCGGGAAAACGCCCGCATCGACCAGGCGGCCCGCATTCGCTTTAGAGAGCAAGCCTTTAGTGCCCTCACCCACGACGAGCGCGAGCAGCTCGCCGAAATGCTCGAGAAAATCCGTGTAACCTGGGAGGAACTGGATGATTAAAACCCTCATGGGCAGCATCCGCGACTATATGAAAGTCACTGTTGCCACGCCATTGCTCGTGCTTGGCGAGGTGCTCTGCGAGATGCTGATTCCATTTATCACCGCCAACCTAATCGACGCCATCAAAGACGGTGCCACCGTAGCCGAGATGCTTCCCACCGCGGGTTTTTTGGTGCTCATCGCGCTTACGTCGCTTGCTTTTGGCGCCGCTGCCGGCGTCACCTGCAGCCATGCGAGTTGCGGCTTCGCCAAGAACCTGCGTCACGACCTGTTCTACAAGATCCAGACGTTCAGCTTTGCCAACATCGATGAGTTCTCGAGCTCCTCGCTCGTCACGCGCCTGACCACCGATATCAACAACGTGCAGCAGGCCTTTATGATGATCATCCGTATCGCCGTGCGCGCGCCGCTTGTCTTGATCTTCGCCTTTACCATGGCGTTTATCATGGGCGGCAGCGTCGCCATGGTCTACCTGGTCATCATTCCGCTGCTGGGCTTTGGACTGTTCTTTATCATCTTTAAGGTGCGTCCCATCTTCTCGCGCGTGTTCCACAAGTACGACGCCCTTAACGAGTCCGTCGAGGAAAACGTCACCGGCATGCGCGTGGTCAAGAGCTATGTGCGCGAAGACTTTGAGAAGGAGAAGTTCGCGACCGCCGCACGCGACGTCCAGATGGACTTCACCCGCGCCGAGAAGCTGCTCGCCTTTAACAACCCCATGATGAACATCTGCGTCAACTGCGCGTTTGTCGTCATCATCTACCTGGGCTCCAAGCTCATCATCACGAGCCAGGGCACGCTGTTCGACGTGGGCCAGCTCTCCTCGACCTTTACCTATGGTTTCCAGATTCTCATGAGCCTGATGCAGCTGTCGATGATCTTTGTCATGGTGACCATGGCCGACGAATCGGCACACCGCATTGCCGAGGTGCTGGCCGCCGAGCCCACGATCGCCGATCCCGCCGAGCCCGTGCTCGAGGTTGCCGACGGTTCCATCGACTTTGACCACGTGAGCTTTAAGTATTCCAAGCATGCGAAGCGCCAGGCGCTCGACGATATCGACCTGCACATTACGAGCGGCGAGACCATCGGCATCATCGGCGGCACCGGCTCGGCCAAGTCCACGCTCGTTAACCTCATCGCCCGCCTGTACGACACCACCGAAGGCGCTGTGCGCGTGGGCGGCGTGGACGTGCGCGACTACGACCTGGACGCGCTGCGTCACCAGGTCGCCATGGTGCTGCAGAAAAACGTGCTGTTTAGCGGCACCATCGCCGAGAACCTGCGTTGGGGCGACCCGAACGCCACCGACGAGGAAGTCCGCGAGGCAGCGCATCTGGCCTGCGCCGACGAGTTTGTCGACGGTTTCCCCAAGGGCTACGACACCTGGATCGAACAGGGCGGCTCTAATGTTTCGGGCGGTCAGAAGCAGCGCCTGTGCATTGCACGCGCCCTGTTGCGTCGCCCCAAGATCTTGATCCTGGACGACTCCACCAGCGCCGTCGACACCAAGACCGACGCCAAGATCCGCGCGGGGCTGGCAAGCTATCTGCCCAACACGACCAAGCTCATCATCGCCCAGCGCATCAGCTCCGTGCAGGACGCAGACCGCATCATTGTCATGGAGGGTGGCCGCATCGCACAGATCGGCAACCACGAAGAGCTGCTCAAGACGAGCGAGATCTACCGCGAGACCTTTACCTCGCAAAACAAGATGTCTGCCGAGGGCGAAGGGGCCGTCGAGGCCGACACCGAGGCATCCGCAACGCAAGCTCAGACCCAGGAAGGAGGCGAGGCACATGAGTAAGGCAACGACCGCCGAGCGCGCGCTCAACCGTAAGGGCGGCACCATGTCGCGCCTCATCAAGACGCTCTTTGGCTTCTATCCCGTGCTTTTGCCCCTTGTCGTCGCCGGCGTGGTGCTCTGCGCCATCATCAACTCCATCGGCGCGACCTTCCTGCAGAGCGCCCTGCAGATTATTAGCGAATCGTGGCAGTCGGGCGATTGGGAAGCCGCACAGCCCAAGATTCTGCAGCTCGTGACCACCCTCGCCTGCATCTACGGCGTCGGTGTCCTGTCCTCGCTCTTCTGGAACCGCGCCATGGCTATCGTCACGCAGGGCTCGCTGGAGAAGCTGCGCGAGATGATGTTCAACCGCATGCAGGACCTGCCGATCCGCTACTTCGACACGCACCAGCGCGGCGATATCATGAGCCACTACACCAACGACATCGACACGCTGCGTCAGATGATCAGTCAGTCGCTGCCCAACCTGCTCATGACGATCATCATCATCGTCACGGTGTTCTTTATCATGCTGTACTACAGCGTGTGGATGTGCCTGGTCATCATCGCCGGCGTCGCCTTTATGACCTTTATGACCAAGCTGCTCGGCTCCAACTCCGCGCGCTTCTTCATTGCGCAGCAGACCGAGCTCGGCGTGGTCGAGGGCCATATCGAGGAGGTCATGAACGGCCAGAAGGTCGTCAAGGCGTTCTGCCACGAGTCTGCCGCCGAGGCCGATTTTGACGAGCGCAACGAAAAGCTCTTCGAGGTCTCCCAGAAGGCCAACATGTACGCCAACATCCTCATGCCCATCCTTATGAACCTGGGCAACCTGCTCTACGTGCTGGTCGCACTGGCGGGCGGCATTTTCCTGGCGCTGGGCGTGCCCAACCTGAGCATCTCGGGCATGGCGCTGTCGATCGCCGTCGTGGTGCCGTTCCTCAACATGACCAAGCAGTTCTGCGGACAGATCGGCCAGATCTCACAGCAGATCAACGCCGTGGTCATGGGCCTCGCCGGCGCCGACCGCATCTTTGAGCTCATCGACGAGAAGCCCGAGGCCGACGAAGGCTACGTGACACTCGTCAACGCGCAGGTGAACCCCGAGACTTGGGAGTTCGAGGAGGCGGACCACCACACCGGCATGTGGGCGTGGAAACATCCGCACCGCGCAACCGGCGAGATCGAGTACGTACCGCTGCGCGGCGACCTGGTCATGGACAACGTCGACTTTGGCTACACGCCCGACCACGAGGTGCTGCACGGCGTGTCCGTGTTTGCCAAGCCGGGCCAGAAGGTCGCGTTTGTCGGCGCCACCGGTGCCGGCAAGACGACCATCACCAACCTCATCAACCGCTTCTACGACATCGCCGACGGCAAGATCCGCTACGACGGCATCAACGTCAACAAGATCCGCAAGGCCGACCTGCGCCGAAGCCTGGGCGTCGTGCTGCAGGACGTGAACCTGTTCACCGGCACCGTGATGGATAACATCCGCTACGGCAACCTGGATGCGACCGACGAGGAGTGCATCGCGGCGGCCAAGCTCGCGGGCGCGGACGACTTTATCACCCGCCTGCCCGACGGCTATGACACCATGCTCACCGGCAACGGCGCCCAGCTGTCGCAGGGCCAGCGCCAGCTGATCTCGATAGCCCGCGCTGCCGTCGCGGATCCGCCGGCAATGATTCTGGACGAGGCAACGAGCTCCATCGACACCCGCACCGAGGCCATCGTGCAGGCGGGCATGGATAAACTCATGGAAGGCCGCACGACGTTTGTCATCGCACACCGCCTGTCCACCGTGCGCAACTCTGACGCGATCATCTGTCTGGACCACGGCCGCATCATCGAGCGCGGCAACCACGACGAACTGATCGCCAAGCGCGGGTATTACTACCAGCTCTACACCGGAGCGTTTGAGCTGGAGTAGGACCAGTTACTGACGGAGGGTGCCCCGCCGCCCCGGGAACCCTCCTGCGCGCAATCAGCCCGTCGTTTAAAACGGAATAAAAGTTAGTGAGCCCCTGGCCGGTTGGCCAGGGGCTCGTTTTGTGTGGATGATTTGGCTGGCGGGTGCTGCATATTAATCGTATAATTTATCGTAAGTTCCCGCACATCGATTGGAGCCTTATATGCCTGCCATTAAGCCTGTTTCCGATTTACGCAATTACAACGAGGTGCTCTCCGATGTCCGCGAGGGCTCCCCAGTGTTCCTGACCAAAAACGGGCACGGTTGCTACGCGGTACTCGACATGAAAGATTACGACCGGTTTTGCGCCATCAGCACGCTGATGACGGAGCTTGAGCGCGGGCGCAACTCGGGTGAGCAGGGCGGATGGGTCTCGTCGAATGACGTCGCCGCACACTTCCGCCACAAGGCCGCAAGCCATGCATAGCTGCGAGGTTGTCTACTCTCCGCTGGCTCTGCAAGATCTCGACGACATCTGGGACTATATTGCCGTCGAAAAGGACAATCCCGCAGCAGCGGAGAGAATCGTAGAGGGCATCCTCGCTCGGATAGACCTGCTCTCCAGCTTCCCGGAGTCGGGCACGCCACTCTCATCGATCTATCCCCTACGCTCCGATTACCGGTTCGTGATCTGTGACAATTATCTCGCGTTTTACCGCTTTCACCAGAAGGTCTATATTGACCGTGTTCTCCACGGAAAACGCGATTACCTGCAGATATTGTTTGCCGAATAGTCAGGTCCCGATATTAGACGACCCCAAAGGCCGTAAAGCGAGGACAGTTTCGTGAAGAATATGTCGCATGCTTCGAGTTGTGGTATAAACGTAACATGCTACAGAAAGGATGGCAGCTGGAATGTTTCCTGAAGATGCCGTTGGACCCCTTTTTAAGGTGATCAACGAGCGCATGCAGGCGTCTGCCGACGCGGATCTTAAGGAGCAAGGACTCACTTTTGCGCAAAGTCAGGTGATCGTCTACCTTATCGAGCACGCTGGCCAGGCGCTCCAAAAAGAGATCGAAACCAACCTCAAGGTCTCCCACCCAACGGTCTCCGGCCTCGTCAGCCGGCTCGAGAAAAACGGCTTTGTGCGCACCTGGGTAGCCGAGGATGACCGACGCAATAAGGTCGTTGAGCTCACGGACAAGGCACACGATGCCGGCGACCGCATGCGTGCCACCATGCGCGAACGCGACCAAGAACTGCTCGCCGGCCTTGATGAACGCGAGCAGACGGAGCTCATCCGCATGCTCAGGCGAATCTACGCCAACGTCTGCAAACAATAAGCAATAGCCTCATCAGTACCCGTCGCTCGCCGGATTCGATCCGCCTGCGGCGGGCTTCTTTACGCCCTATTCTGTAGCTTGCTACGCAACTTCAACCCGATTCGTACAGAAAGGAACATGCATGATACGAACGCTTGCACGGAGCCTGCGACAATACCGCCAGAGCTCCGTCGCCGCCATCCTGCTTTCGATCCTGGAGGTGATACTCGAGATCGCGATCCCGCTCGTCATGAGCGACCTCATCGACCGCGGCATCCAGGCAGGCAATATGGGCGAGGTCTGGCACCTTGGCATCGCCTTGCTCGTCCTTGCCGTTCTCGAGTTTGGAGTGGGCGCCGGCGGCGCCTGGATGGGTGCACGTGCCTCGGTGGGCTTCGCCGCCAACCTGCGCGACGATATGTACGACAACGTGCAGACCTTCTCTTTTGGCAGCATCGACAAGTTCTCCACCGGCTCGATCGTCACACGCCTCACCACCGACGTCACCAACGTGCAGAACGCCTACATGATGATCATCCGCATGGGCGTGCGCGGCCCCGTGATGCTCGCGTTCTGCTGGATCGTGTCGTTTACCATCAACCGACAGATCTCGTTCGTGTTCCTTGCCGTGATCCCCATCCTCGCTATCGCGCTCGGGCTTATCATGTGGCGCGTAAGCAGCATCTTTAACCGCGTTTTCGCCACCTACGACACGCTCAACAACGTGGTGCAGGAAAACGTCGCGGGCATTCGCGTGGTCAAGTCGTTCAACCGCGAGGAACACGAGATTGGCAAGTTCGAAACCATCAGCCAGCGCATCTACAAGGACTTTGCCCACGGCGAGCGCCTCATCGCGCTCAACACGCCGCTCATGCAGGCCTGCATGTACACCTGCATGATCCTCATCTCGTGGATTTGCGCCAAGGCCATCGTGGCCTCGGGCAACAACGCCGCCCTCGGCCTCACCACAGGACAGCTCACCGCGCTCTTCACCTACGCCACGCAGATCCTCATGGCGCTCATGATGCTCTCCATGGTCTTTACGCTCATCGTGATCGCCCAGAGCTCGGCCCAGCGCATCGCCGAGCTGCTCTGCGAACAGAGCGATATCGTGAGCCCCGAGCCCGACCGCGCCGTCACGCAGGTCGCGGACGGCTCCGTGGAGTTTGACCACGTAAGCTTTGCCTACGCGAGCAAGGCCGAGAAAAACGTGCTCGAGGACGTAAACCTCACCATCAAGAGTGGCGAGGTCGTGGGCATTATCGGCGGCACGGGCTCGTCCAAGTCGAGCCTCGTGAACCTCATCGCCCGCCTCTACGATGCCACCGACGGCACCGTGCGCGTGGGCGGCGTCGACGTGCGCGACTACGACCTCGATGCGCTGCGCGGCCAGGTGGCCATGGTGCTGCAGAAAAACGAGCTCTTTAGCGGCACCATCGCCGAGAACCTGCGCTGGGGTGATGCCGAGGCCAACGACGCGGAGCTGGCGCGCGCCTGCGAGCTCGCCTGTGCGAACGAGTTTATCGACCAGATGCCCAACGGCTATCAAACCGAGATCGAGCAAGGCGGCACCAACGTATCGGGTGGGCAGAAGCAGCGCCTGTGCATCGCCCGCGCTCTCGTGGCCAAGCCGCGCGTGCTCGTGCTCGACGACTCTACGAGCGCCGTCGACACCAAGACCGATGCGAAGATCCAGCAGGGTCTTGCCGAGTACCTGCCCACCACGACCAAGATCGTGATCGCGCAGCGCGTGAGCTCGGTCATGCACGCCGACAAGATCGTGGTCATGGACGACGGGCGTATCAGCGCAGTGGGCACGCACGAGGAGCTCTTGCGCACGAGCGGCATCTATCGCGAGGTCTTTGAGTCGCAGCAGAAGGGAACGGCAGAGGATGAGTAAGCAGAATAAACGTCCCGCAAACGGAGCGAAACCGGGTGCCGACATGCCCGCGATGCGCCTCGACATGGCAACCGTCAGGCGCCTGCTCTCGTATATGTCCTGCTACCGAGGACAGCTTGCACTCGTCGTCGCGTGCATTCTGGTCTCTGCTGTCGCGAGCGCCGCATCGTCGATGTTTTTGCAATCACTCATCGACGACTACATCGTCCCGCTTTTGGCGACCGACGCCCCCGTATGGACGGGCCTTGCGCACGCACTCATCACCATCGGCGCCGTCTATGTGGTAGGCGTTGCGGCCACGCTCGTCTACAACCGCGCGATGGTCACCGTGGCGCAGGGCACGCTTAAGCGCATCCGCGACGACATGTTCTCGCACATGCAGACACTCCCCTTGCGCTACTTCGACACGCACGCGCACGGCGACATCATGAGCCTCTACACCAACGATACCGACACCCTGCGCCAGATGATCGCGCAGTCGCTCTCGCAGCTTGTGAGCTCGGTGTTCACGTTGGTCGCGATCCTTGTGTGCATGCTTTGGGTGAGCGTGGGGCTCACCGCAGTGGTCTGTGTGCTCATGGCGACGATACTCGTGTTCGTGGGCCGCATCACGGGAATCATCGGGGCGTTTTCTATCGAGCAGCAAGATACGCTCGGCGCGCTCAACGGCTATATCGAGGAGATGGTCGGCGGGCAGAAGGTCATCAAGGTCTTTTGTCACGAGGACGCCGCGCGCACCGGAATGGGCAAGCTCAACCGTGCCTGGGCAAAGGCTGCGACGAACGCGCAGGGCATGGGCAATTCGATCATGCCCATGATGAACGCACTTGGCTACCTGATCTATGTGGTGGTGGCCGTGCTCGGTGGCTACATGGCCATCGCAGGAACGCCCAACCTGGGACTTACTGGTTTCGACACGCTCACGCTCGGCGCCATTGCGTCCTTCTTGACGCTCTCGCGCAACTTCATAAACCCTGTGGCGCAAGTGTCCAACCAGCTCAACTCGATTATCATCGCGCTCGCGGGCGCCGGGCGCATCTTTACGCTCATGGACGAGGCACCCGAGTCCGACGACGGTTACGTAACGCTGGTCAACGTGCGCGAGGGCGCGGACGGTGCGCTTGTCGAAACGAACGAGCGAACCGAACGCTGGGCCTGGAAGAACCCGCATCACGAGGGCGACAGTGGGCTCGTACCGCTCAAGGGGCACATCTTGCTCGACCACGTGAGCTTTTGCTATGCACCCCAAAAGCTCGTGCTGCACGATATCGAGCTCGACGCCGAGCCCGGACAGAAGATCGCGCTCGTGGGCGCGACGGGCGCCGGAAAGACCACGATCACCAATCTTATCAACCGCTTTTACGACATTGATGACGGCAAGATCCGCTACGACGGCATCAACATCAACAAGATCTGCAAGGCCAACCTGCGCCGGAGCCTGGGCGTTGTGCTGCAGGACGTGAATCTGTTCACCGGTACCGTCATGGACAACATTCGCTACGGCTGCCCTGGCGCCACGGACGAGCAGTGCATCGAGGCAGCGCGCCTGGCCAACGCCGACGGGTTTATCCGCATGCTGCCGGCCGGCTACGACACCGTGCTCGAGGGCGACGGCAGCGGGCTTTCGCAGGGGCAGCGCCAGCTGATTTCGATCGCGCGCGCCGCGGTGGCCGACCCACCCGCGATGATTCTGGACGAGGCCACGTCAAGCATCGACACCCGCACCGAAGCATTGGTGCAGCGTGGCATGGATGCGCTCATGGAGGGCAGGACCACGTTTGTCATCGCACACCGTTTGAGCACCGTGCGCAACTCCGACCTGATCTGCGTGCTGGACCACGGACGGATCATCGAGCGCGGCAGCCACGACGAGCTGATCGCAAAGCGCGGGTACTACTACCAGCTGTACACGGGTGCGTTTGAGCTCGAATAGGTAAACCAACGGGCTCCGTCTCGGGAGGGCGGCATGTTACCTCCGTGCTCAAACATTCTCGCTTCGCTGCGAAACTGCGCGCGGAGGTAACATGCCGCCCTCCCGAGACGGAGCCCCGCGCGCAGTCAACTCCTCATTTAAACGGAATAAAAGTTTGTGAGGCCCTGGCCAAATGGCCAGGGCCTCTTTTTGTAGCCGTCCTCTGTTACAGGCTACCGGTCCTCGCATTGCAGACCGGCTGCCTCGGCTGTTTTTGTGCGACTCTTGTCGATGAACATGTTTTTGTCGGCCTGGGAAAAGAGCTCGCGCATCGTAGGCGGCTCATCAAAATCACTGGAAAGCGCATAGCCCACCGCATAGCTGATAGGCATGTCGGGGTGAGCCTCGGAATACTCGTTCACGTTCGCACGGACCCGAGCGAGACGGGACTCCACGGCAGCTCGATCGGCATCCCACAGCACCGCGATAAACTCATCGCCGCCGTCGCGGCCCACAAAGCAGGTCTCGGACGCCACGCGCCCCAGCTGATGGGCAAAAGAACGGATATATTCGTCACCCTTCTCGTGGCCAAAGCGGTTATTGACCGTATGCAGATTGTTAAGATCGAAGACGCACAGCGCGACGGGCGCTTCGGCGGAAACGGGATGCCCCTGCCCCAAGATTTCCTCGCACTTGTTCTTGTTGGGCAGTCCCGTGGCTTCATCGAGATAGACTTTGTTCTGCAGCTCGCGATTGAGCGCGGCGGTGCGCACCGCGCGAGCAAGTTCGACCGCAAAGGTCGCCACCAAGCCAACGATGTCGATGATCACCAGGCCCTCAAGACGATTGAGCGCCGTCGCCTTCTCCTGGGAGTAGTCCTCCGCGAGCCTCGTAGCATCGTCACAAATGCCAAAGAATTCCTCGCTCATGGCGATGATGTCGGTGTTCTCGTAGCCGACTTCGCGCACACGGGCGATCTCGGTGCGAAGCTTGTCAAAATAGCTCGCGAGTTCGGTCATCTTTGCCTGATACTCATCGTCATCCAGACGGACGAGATTGAGGTCGTCGCTTCCGTAGCGCAAACCATTAATGTATGAATCCACAGCCTTGAGCAGGTCATCTTGTGGCTGGCCCGCGTCCTCGAGCTTAACGATTCGCTGCGTGGTGCCGCGTACCAGACCGGCGTAGTTGACCACGCGCGCCGTGCCCTGGATGTCGGAGACGAGCAACATGACATTGATGAAGAAAAAGATAAGAACTGCCGTGAGCGCCATCATGAGCAGGCGCACCGCCTGGCTGGCCTTCTTGGCAACAGAAGCATTCACAAGTTCAATCCCCTAAATGACAAAAGAGTAGGTGGCGCATAGCGTCTTGTAAATCACGCAGGGTCAACTCTACCAGATGATTTTTCTAGGACGGGGATTAAAGAATCATCGACACGGTAGCTAGTTGAGAAGCTGGGCCATGGCGTTGACGAATTTTTGGACTTGGAGGGTTGGCTCGAGCGGATAGTGCAAGTAGACCGGCACCTCACGACCGCACAAGAACGGCACGCCCACAAAGGCCGGGTGCACGCCCGACCACGCTCCGCAGGTGAGCACCGCATCGCCCTTTTCCTCCGCATCGTTAAAGAGCGCAAAGTCAAAGCTGTCCACGTCGATCACGTCCACGCCGCCGTCGGCCAAAAGATCAATACGCAGGCTGTCCATGGCATCGTTACCGTGACGGAGCACGCGCAGGCGCATGCCCTCTAGGTCGGCGACCGTAATGCGCGTCTTGCGCGCGAGCCGGCTTGTGCGGGGCACATCGATATAAAACGGCACGTTGACGATGAGGAGCTTTTGGCAGGCGTCGCCCCAGCGCGGGGTCGAAAAACTCGACTGCACCACATCCACCTCGCGCCCCAGGCTGCGCATGACGGATTCGCGCTCGTCATAAAGGTCGCTCACCGGCACAATCTCAAAGCGCAACGACGGCTCCAGCTCGTGCACGCCCGTCCACATCGACAGCGTCTGGCGCCCCGGGCACATCATCGACACGCCCAAGCGCACCGCCATCGCCCGCCGCGCGTCGGGCGCGGCGCAGCGCATCCTCGGACTGGCGCATGATCGAGCGCGCATCGTCCACCAGCAGAGCGCCCTCCGGCGTCACCTTGACGCCCGAATGCGAGCGTTCGAACAACGTTATGCCAAACTCGGCCTCGAATCCCGACACCTGTTTGACGAGCGCCGGGGTCGACACGCGCAGTTTTGCCGCCGCACGCGAGAAGCTTCCCAGCTCCGCGGCGGCCGTTATGGCCTCGAGTCGCCGATCGTACACGTCAATCTCCCGTTTTCGCACGCGCGGGCCCACAGCACCGCAGGGGGTCGTTTTCGCAGGTCACGAGCTCAATTGAGAACAAACCTCAATGTACAGTGTAAACCTACGGTTAACGCTATTCTAACAAATATGCAATTCACCTGCGCGAACGCTAAGCATACGATAACCAGCGAAAACCACGTGGGTCGGTTAATAGGAGCGACCCACCGGGAGGCACAAGAAGGGAAGTTCCTATGAGCAACTGGCTTAAGCTCGAGGGCGATGTTTGCGCTGTGACTGGAGCGCTCGGCGGTATGGGCGCCGAGATCTGCCGCGAGTTCGCCCGCAATGGCGCCAACGTCGTCATGCTCGACCTAGACGAGGAAAAGGTCAAGGCAGCAGCTGCCGACCTCGCCGCCGAGTTTGGCATCCACGCCGAGGGCTACAAGATGAACGCCACCGACGAGGCCGAAGTTCAGGCCGCCGTCGATGCCACCATCGCCGACTTCGGCCGCGTCGACGTCCTCGTCAACACTGCCGGCATCCTGCGCTTCGCAGCCATGGAAGACCTGCCGCTGAGTGACTGGAACGAGGTCATCAACGTCAACCTTACCGGCTACTTCATCACCTCGCAGCGCTTTGGCCGCGAAATGATCAAGGCCGGCCAGGGTCGCCTGGTGCACATCTCGACCGTTGCCAGCCACTCCCCCGAGACGTTCTCGGGCGTGTACAGCTCCACCAAGGCGGGCGTCAACATGATGTCCAAGATGCTGGCCGCCGAGTGGGGCCCCTACGGCGTGCGCTCCAACTGCGTCGAGCCCTGCTTTGTCAAGACCCCCATGTCAGCAAGCTTTTATGCCGACCCCGAGGTCGAAAAGAGCCGCAGCCGCCTGATCGCCACGCGTCGCATCGGCGAGGTCGGCGATATCGCCAACGCCGTCATGTTCCTGGCGTCCAAGCGCTCGGACTTTACCACCGGCGACGCTATCAAGGTCGACGGTGGCTTCTCCAACATGATGGGCGACCTCACCGCCAAGCCCGGTGGCCGTCGCGCCTATGCCGACAACTACCTCAAGAACAAGGGCGTCGAGCTTTGGTCCGATGAGTCCGGCGTCGCCAAGCCGACTGACCAGTAAACCAACCTAACAGGGAGGCCCGCGGATACGCCCGCTCCTCCCCCGTATCGATTAGAAAGAGTCCAATGGCTTCCACCAACTCCAACAAGGGTCGCGCCGTCGTGCTTTCCGCCGCGTGCGTCACCATGTTCTTCATCAGTTCCATCGCGCTGTATTCCGTCGTGAGCAAGAACCTGCTCGCCGTCTACCCCGAGTGGTCCAGCGCCCTTACCTGGGCTTTCCCGGTCTTTCAGACCATCATGGCCGTGACGGGCATCTTCGCCGGCCGCATCTCCGATAAGATTGGCCCCCGCAACGTCGTGATCGCCGCCGCCGTGTGCTACGGCCTGGGCTGGTTCATGTCCGGCACCGTCACCGAGCCGTGGCAGTTCTACCTGTGGTTCTCGCTCGTCGCCGCCATCGGCAACGGCCTGGGCTACAACCCCGCGCTCACCACGGGCCAAAAGTGGTTCATCGACAAGAAGGGCCTGGCCTCCGGCATCACCCTGGCCGCTTCGACCGCCGGCCCCGCCGTGCTGTCCCCGGTGCTCGCCTCGCTGCTCATCCCGAGCCTCGGCATCTTTGGCGCCCTCAAGGCACTCGGCGTCATCTTCTTTGTGACGATCGCCGCCTCCGCCCTGTTCCTGAAGGCCCCCGAGGCCGGTTGGCTGCCCGAGGGCTTCGAGGCCCCCAAGGGCGGCGCACATGCCGGCACCTTCGGCGACCTCACCCCGGGCGAGATGGTCAAGACCCCGCGCTTCTGGGTCCTCATCGTCACCTTCGCCTTTGCCGCCACCGCGGGCACCCTGCTCGTGGGCAAGGTTGCCTCCATCGCCGCCGTCCAGCTCTTCGCCGACCCCACGAGCGCCGCGGCCGTCGCCCTCGGCGGCGTGGTGGTCTCCGTCAACACCTGCGCCAACCTGGTTGGCCGTCTGTCCTTTGGCCAAATCATCGACAAGCTCGGCGCCTACAAGTCGCTGCTCATCAGCCTTATCGTCACCATCGTCGCACTCGTCATCATGTCGATGAGCTTTACGCAGAGCATGTTCTTTGTGGCACTCGCCCTGCTCGGCTTTAGCTTTGGCGCTCTGCTCGTCATCTACCCGCCGCTCACCGGTGGAGCCTTTGGCACCAGCAACATCGGCGTCAACTACGGCATCATGTTCTTGGGCTACGCCGCTTCTACCTGGATCAGCCAGCCCATCACCGCCGTGCTGTATCACGTCGAGGCCGGCAGCGCCGCCTACCAGCAGTCCTTCTACGGCGCCATCGTGATCGCCGCCATCGCCGTCCTGCTCACCGTCTACATGATGGTCTCCGACAGCAAGAAGAAGTCCGCTTAGTTGTACCGATGCGACAAAGGGACTGTCCCTTTGTCGCATTCCGAATTAAGGAGTCGAAATGTCTGAGCTCAATCCCGTCCGCATTGCCGTTATCGGCGCCGGCGCCATGGGCCGCAACCACATCCGCTTTGTCACCGAGGAGCCCGAGGCCGAGCTTGTCGCCATCGCCGACGCCTTTGAGGGCGCCCGCGCCACGGCCGAGGCTGCCGGCGTGCCGTTCTTTACCGATCCCGCCCAGATGATGGACGAGGTCAAGCCCGAGGCCGTCATCATCGCCACCCCCAACGACCTGCACCTGGGCGTTGCCCGCGAGGCCATCAAGCGCAACATCGTGCCGCTGGTCGAAAAGCCGATCTCCAACGACCTCGAGGATGCCCAGGCTTTCGCCGCCGAGGCCGAGACCGCCGGCGTGCCCGTGCTCGTGGGTCAGCACCGTCGCCACAACCCCTTCGTCAACAAGGCCAAGGAGATCATCGAGTCCGGCGAGCTGGGCAAGCTCACCGTGTCGAGCTTCCACTACATGATCTATAAGAATGACGAGTACTTCGATGTCGAGTGGCGCCGCAAGAAGGGTGCCGGACCGATCTTGGTCAACCTGGTTCACGACGTGGACCTGCTCCGCTACCTGCTGGGCGAGCCCGTCGCCGTCCAGGGCATGCAGTCCAGCGCCGCCCGCGGTTTTGAGACCGAGGACTCCGCCGTGGTCAACGTCCGTTTTGCCGATGGCGCGCTTGCGAGCATGACCATCTCCGACGCCACCGCCAGCCCCTGGAACTGGGAGGCAACCGCTCGCGAGGATCCGCAGTACCGCCCCTTCGACGCCGACGCCTACTTTATCGGCGGAACCTTGGGTGCCCTTTCGCTGCCCCGCCTGCATCAGTTCTCCTACGACGGCGCCTCCAACTGGCACAAGCCGCTGCAGATGGAGATTCCGGCCGTCGACCCGGCGCTGCCGCACAAGATGCAGCTCAAGCACTTTGTGAAGGTTGTCCGCCGTGAGGTTGAGCCCGTCGTGACCCCCGCCGACAACGTCAAGACGCTCACGCTTCTCAACGCCATCAAGGAGGCCGCCGAGACCGGCCAGCTCGTCGAGCTGTAATGCCTTGAGAGCGGCCGCGGCAGAAACCCCATGCCGAGTCCCTCGGTCCGCCACAAATAAGCCCCTCTTCTTTGCCCCGCGAGCAGCCTCCTGCCCGCGGGGCATTTTGCTACGTTTCCAATGATTTTCTGAGACGGGGGGCCTTTTTGCACCTCGGCTTGATTCGTTCGCCACGGAATGAGCCTATCTACTACGTTTAACCAATCACCCTCATCCATACCGAATTTCGCGAAATAAAAACCGCAGGTAGACGGGTTGCGCATTTTCGGAAAACCAGGGGATGGTCGACCCACACGGTTCAAACGTAGTAGATAGGCCGCTTTCGTGGTTCCGCGCCAAAACAGTCTTTTTTGGGCGAAGTGGCAGGTGGTATCCTTGGTAGCTCTGTGCTGCAAACGCACCTTAAACGCAAGGAGTCCCATGGATCTTATCGCCCAGCTCGCCCGCGAGCTCAACCTTAAGGCCGCCAACGTCGAGGCGGCCGTCAAGCTCATCGACGAGGGAAACACCATTCCCTTTATCTCGCGCTACCGCAAGGAAGCCACGGGCGGCATGGACGACGTCGCCCTGCGCGCACTCGACGAGCGCCTGTCCTACCTGCGCAATCTTGAGCAGCGTAAAGAGGACGTCATCCTGCTCATCGATGCCCAGGGCAAACTCACGCCCGAACTCGAGCAACAGATTCGCGAGGCCACACAGCTCCAGCGTGTCGAGGACCTCTACAAGCCCTACCGCAAAAAGCGCATGACCCGCGCGCAGAAGGCACGCGAGGCCGGCCTGGAGCCGCTCGCCAACATGATCATCATGCAGGCTTCGGCCAAGGGCAGCGCGCTCGACGCCGCCGCGGACTACGTCAACGAGGAGGCCGGCTTCGACACGCCCGAGAAGGCGCTCGCCGGCGCCGCCGACATCGTGGCCGAGACGGTAGCCGAGGACCCGGAGAACGTCGCCGACCTGCGCGCCTTTACGCAAAACACCGCCGACATCGTCGTCGAGGCCACCGACCCCGCCGAGAAGACTCCCTACGAGCCGTACTACAGCTATGACGAGCCACTGCGCCGTATACCCAACCACCGCGTGCTGGCTATCGACCGCGGCGAGCGCGAGGGCAAGCTCCGCGTGCGCGTGGACGTCGACGGCGCAGCCGCCACGGCACGCCTCGGCAGCCGCTGGCCCCGCCGCCAGGGCGTGTTTGCTCCCATCTTCGATGCCGCCATCGCTGACGGTTACAAGCGCCTCATGGCCCCCTCGCTGGAGCGCGAGGCCCGCGCCAAACTCACCGTTCGCGCCCAGACCGAGGCCATCAACGTCTTTGCCAAGAATCTCGAAGGCCTGCTCTCGGCACGCCCCGTGCGCGGCGCCCGCGTGCTCGCGCTCGATCCGGGCTACCGTACCGGCTGCAAGGTCGCCGTCATGGACGAGACCGGCAAGTTACTCGACCACGGCGTGGTCTACCCCACCAAGCCGCGCCACGACGTCGCCGGCACCAAGCGTGAGCTCGCCCGCCTCGTCAAGAAGAACGGCGTCAACACCATCGTCATCGGCAACGGCACCGCCAGCCGCGAGACCGAGGAAGTCGTCTCGGAGTTTATTGCCGAGCAGGCGCCCAGCCTTCGCTACACCATCGTCAACGAGGCGGGCGCGTCGGTGTACTCCGCCTCCGAGCTCGCGAGCCAGGAGTATCCCGATCTGGATGTCACCGTGCGCGGCGCCATGAGCCTGGGCCGCCGCCTGCAGGACCCGCTGGCAGAGCTCGTCAAGATTCCGCCCCAGTCCATCGGCGTTGGCCAGTACCAGCACGACCTTGACCAGGCCGAGCTTTCGCGCACCTTGGGCCACGTGGTGGAAGACGTCGTCAACCGTGTGGGCGTCGACGTCAACACCGCGAGCGCAAGCCTGCTGGGCTACGTGTCGGGCATTACGCCGAGCGTGGCCAAGAACATCGTGGCATACCGCGAGGAAAACGGCGCCTTTACCGATCGCCGCCAGCTCAAGAAGGTCCCCAAGCTGGGACCCAAGGCATACCTCAACGCCGCGGGCTTCCTGCGCATCAGCGGCGGCAAGAACCCGCTCGACGCGACAAGCGTCCACCCCGAGAGCTACGAGGTGGCCACGTCCGTCTTGGAACGCGCCGGCGTGGCGGCCAGTGAGCTCAGCCGAGGCGGCGTGCCCGATATCGAGCGCCGCCTGGGCAGCATCTCGGCGCTGGCAAGCGACCTGGACTGCGGCACCCTCACGCTCATCGACATCGTCAACGAGCTCAAGAAACCCGGCCGCGATCCGCGCGACGATGCGCCCGAGGTGGTCTTTAGCCGCTCGGCGCTTTCCATCGACGACCTGGAACCCGGCATGGAGCTCAAGGGCACGGTGCGCAACGTTGTCGATTTTGGCGCCTTCGTCGACGTAGGCGTGCACCAGGACGGCCTCGTACATATCTCCAAGCTGGCCAACCGCTTCGTCAAGCACCCGAGCGACGTGGTGCGCGTCGGCGACACGGTCAAGGTGTGGGTCGAGAAGGTCGATCGCGACCGCAAGAAGATCTCCCTCACCATGGTGCAAGGAAAGTAAACCGCCAAAGCGGATATCCCCTCTTCGCGGCAAGTGTCGCAAAGAGGGCGGGCGTTCCCCGCGCTCTTTGCCCCTTCGGCAAAGTGGGGTATACTGTCCGCAGTGTGAAAAGCCTTCGGGCTTTTAGCGGCTGCGGGTACCTGTACCTACAGCCGCATTTTTCGTTTTGGAGGAACGATCATGAAGGAGCGCCCGCTCATCCCGGCAGAACAACAGGTCGCCCACCTCGCAGAGCGGGGCGTCCGCTTCGACATAATGAGCCCCAAGGATGCAGTCGCGTTCCTCCGCGACAAGAACTTCTTCTTCAAGGTCAAGGCGTTTGCGAAGTGCTTCTCAACGTATCGTAGCCCCGCGTCGGAGGGCTACGGACGCTACGTCAACCTAGACTTCGCCTACCTCACCGAGCTCACCAGACTCGACCACCACCTCCGCGAGCACATCCTCTCGATGACGCTTGACATCGAGCACTACATGAAGGTCCATCTAAACCGGACGATGATGGACGACGGCGCCGACGAAAAGGAGGTCCTCGACCTCCTTTTCGCCCACGAAAGGCTGCGTAAGGAGAGGATGCTGGAGGAGCGGTTCGATCCAAGCGGGTCAGAAGCCACCGTCGAGAGGATGAAGGCCATCGCCGACCGGCTAGATGGGGTGGGCGGCAGCGATCGGGTGATGCTCTTCCTCGAGATGCTCCACATCGCCGAGGATCAGACTTTGGGGATAGACCCGGAGCACCTCGAGCGCAGCGTCTCGTACCTCGGAGACTCGAACTACACCCGGGACCTCGCGAATAAGTACGGCAGACGCGAGGACATGTACGTCTGGAACTACCTGGAACTCGTCTCCTTCGGGGGAATCATCGCGCTTTACAAGTTCTACTTCTACGACCTCAGGAGGGAACGCAGCCAGGAGGCCGAATCCGTCAAGCAGCTCCTGTTCCCCGTGAAGGCCCTGCGCAACGCGGCCGCTCATAACGGCAACGTTCTGAACACGATCGGGCAGCGTCTACAGAAGCCCGTCGGCTCCATCGCGACGGCCGCGCGGGAGGAGCTCGGAATCGACCAGGAGCTCGTCGCCCTTACGAAGCGCTTCCCCGTCATCCACGACTTCACCGCACTCGTGCTCTGCTTCGATAGAATTGTCAGCGATGCGGACGCGAGGTCGGAAAAGGCGGCAGGCCCGCGCACCCTGCGCGAGCGCTTCCTTGAGCACGCCGACTATTTCGAAAAGCAGATCGAGCTTGACCGAGGAATCAGGATGCTGGGGGAAGTCATGCGCTCGGGAGCCGATGTCATCTCTTCGAGCTCCCTATAGCTCTTCAGCCCCCTAATAGCCCCTTACCATTTGGGCCCCGCTCGAACAGAGTAGGTTCGAGTAGGTTCGAGCAACTCAGCAGCAATCCGACTACCCGCTGCATGAAAACCGCAGCTCAGACGCATGACATGCCGTCCCATGAAGCAGCGGGTTCGGGTAAGAGTACGTCCGAGTGGTCAGAGTAGGGCCCGACTTCCCCCTCTTGGCGACGTGCAAAATCGCGAATATTCAGCATCTCTCGATAGCCCCGCGGTGCCTCAGAGAGCCATAAAAGCAAAAACGGCCCCCGTTTTAGCGTCAATTAGAGCCAAAACGGGGGCCGTTCCGTGCTTCAACCAGCTGGTAAAAGCCTTTACCGTGCTGAATATTCGCGATTTTGCACGTCGCCGCAGGGGGTACCCTTGCTTACGGCAGGATATGGAAGCCCAGAGCGGCGATATCCTTGGCAAATCCGCGCACGGTATCGAGCGAGACCTCGTACGGGTCACGTCCGATGTTCTTGCGCTTGGCCAGGATACTGTTGGGCACCGTGATGATCTGGCAACCGCAGGCCTCGGCCTGGTAAATGTTGATGAGCTCGCGCGTGGACGCCCACAGGACCTCGCAGTTTGGCTTGGCGGCGGCCTTCTTGACCGACTCCGTCATAAACGGAATGGGATCGACGCCGGTGTCGGCGATACGGCCGGCAAAGAGCGAGATGATGGACGGCGTCTCGGCGTCAACGGCCTCGACCATCTCGTCGACCTGCGCGGGCGTGAAGATGGTGGTGACGTTGACCTTAATGCCGTCGGCGGAAAGCTTGCGCACCAGCTCGGCGGTGGACTCGCCCTTAGTGGTCACGCACGGAATCTTGACGTAGACGTTCTCGGCCCAGGTAGCGATCTCGCGTGCCTCGACCTCCATGGTCTCTACGTCGTCGGCATAAACCTCAAACGAAACGGACACATCGGTGATGTGGGCCAGGACCTCCTTGGCAAATGCGCGGTAATCCGTCACGCCGCCCTTCTTCATAAGGGACGGGTTGGTTGTGAAGCCCTGAACGTTGCCGTTCTCGTACATGTCGAGCATGCCCTCGAGGTTTGCACCGTCAGCGAACACCTTGATTGCCATCTGCCTGATTCCTTTCGCTTGCACATGGGCGTTAAACTGCTAAACACTTTACCTACGTTTATCAAGGCGTGAGCTGCGGTTTTTTATCTTCTCGGCGAACGGCATAAACGCTTTAGCGTTTTTGAGCACACCCTCCAGCGGCAAAACGATTTTGCAGGGCGAGCCGATTTGAGCCGCCCGCCGCGGGTGAACGGTAATTGGACGGTTCCCGCTAGATCAACCCAAAGTGGCGCATGGCGGTGACGGTACCGTCGTGTGCGACGTCGTCGGTCACGTAGTTGGCGACCGCCTTGACCTCGGGCATGGCGTTGCCCATGGCAACAGCCGTCTCGACGGCGGCGAGCATGCCCAGGTCGTTGCCCGAATCGCCGAAGCCAAAAGTGCGCGCATTTCCCTCGCGGCCCAGATACGCCAGCGCTCGCGCCACGCCCACGCCCTTGTCGATGCCCTTGGGGCTCAGCTCGCGGTTTGCTTGCTGGGCTCGCTTGGAAGCTCGGCGGTAAACGCGTCTCCCAGTCAATCCGGCACCGCCGAGGCAAACCCCACACGCGCCCGCCAACGCAAAGGTCCGGCGGGACGCACCTAGCATCCCGCCGGACCGTCACTCGTCCAGGAGGCCACCGCGACGAACCTCTAGATCTTCGCAAGCTCCTCGGAGATGACGCGGCAGACGTCCTCAGCCTGAGGCATCACGCCGTACATCTCGAAGAAGCCGTGGTCGCAGCCGCGATAGCGAATCGCGGTGACATCAACGCCCGCATCCTGCAGCCTCTTCGCGAACAGCTCATCCTGATAGCGCAGGTAGTCATACTCGGAAGAGATGATGACCGTGCGGGGGAACGCGCTCACGTCCTCCGCGAACAGGGCAGACACCCTCGGGTCGAGCATCTCCTCCGCATTGCCGTTGGTGTACATCAGCGGCAGGTCATCATTGGCATTGCGAATGCGATCCACCCTGCTCAAAGCCTCGATCCTCTGGTCGTTCACAATCTCATAGAGGTCATAGGACCATTCCTCCGGAACGGGGCCGCCGTCGACGAGCGGATACAGCTCGGCCACGAGCTTGATCCTGTCCGCATGGGACCCGTCGAGGACGACGGCGTTGGTCAGGCTTCCGCCCGCGGAGTCGCCAGCCACGGCGACCCGCGTCGCGTCGACACCCAGCTCATCCGCATGCTCGACAAGCCAGTCGAGCGTCTTCACGCAGTCCTCGACACCACCGGGGAACATCGTCTCGGGAGACAAGCGGTACTCCGGGTAGATCGCGACGCAGCCCGTTCGCTCCGCGATGTCGCGCAGGCAGTTCTCGTACTGGCCAATGTTGCCCACCATGAAGCCGCCGCCGTGGATGAACACGAGCGCGGCGGAGCCGCACCCGTGGCCCTCGGGCGTGAAGACGTGCAGGGGAATGCCCCTGTCGCCAAAGTTCATGACGACGGTCTTCTTGGCGACGTTCGAGCCCCTCACGACATGGGTCTCCTTGTTGGGAGCGGAGCGCCACGCGATCACGTCCACCGGCCCCGCCGGCGCCGGGCCGGCGGCGAGCTTCGCATGGGCGCGCGCGTAGACGCGCAGATCGAGCACGCGCTCGCGCTCGTCTCCCGGCACGGGCTTCAGCAGGAGCTTCAGCCCGTTGGGCTCCACGACCTCCCTAGATCCACGCTCAAGCACTTCAAGCTCGGAAGTGGGGTACTTCCTCTCCTCGGTGCCCATGGCTAGCCGATCTTCAGCTCGTCAAGCTTGGCGTCAAGCTTGGCCATCTCATCGGCGGAAAGCTCCCACTCGAACGTCTCGCAGTTCTGAATCGCGTGGGCGTCCGTGCGCACGCCAACGAGCGCGGTGCCCACGTACTCCTTCTGGGTGCTCCAGTTCACGGCGACCTGTGCCACGGGCTTGTCATGAGCCTCGGCGATCTCGTCCATGACCTTGAGCAGCTCCTGGACGCGCGAGAACTTGGGCTCCTGGAAGTAGTCGTAGAAGCCGCCACGAACATCGCCCTCCTCGAACTTCGGCAGCTCGCGGAACTTGCCCGACAGGATGCCCGCGCCAAGGGAGCCATAGGTGAAGGAGTCGATGCCACGCTCGTAGCCCCACTTGATAAGGTCCTCGGAGGAGCGGTCGACCATGGAGTAGGGCGGCTGCTGGACGTCGACCTGAGCGACCTTCTCGCACTCCTCGATCATCTCGGTCGTGAAGTTGGAGACGCCGATGTGGCGAATCTTGCCTTGCTCCTTGAGGAGCTGGAGGGCGCACATCGTCTCGGAGAACGGGGTCTTGGCGTCGGGCCAGTGCACGAAGTAGAAGTCGATGTAGTCGGTGCGGAGATTGCGCAGCGAGCTCTCGACCTCCCTCATGATGTTCTTGAACGAAGAGTCGCGGTCATAGCCGGCGGCGCTGGTAATCAGGCCAACCTTGGTCGAGAGCAGGTAGCTCTCTCGGTCGACGCCCCTGAGCGCGTTGCCGACGACCTTCTCGGACGCGCCGTTGCCATAGCACGGCGCGGTGTCAATGAGGTTGACGCCGTGATCGAGCATGGTGCGGATGGCGGACATGCTGGCGGCGTCATCGTTCTCACCAAAGGAGTCGCCGCCGATCGCCCAGGTGCCCACGGCGAGCTGGGAGACGTCAACGTCGGAGTTCTTGAGGTGCGTGTAGCGCATATTCTCTCCTTCTAATGGGGCGGCACGCGTCGAATGTCCTCGATCGCGTGCCGCCAGGAATTGCCTTGAACAGGCTTCGGATGATCCGGAAACCGCCTTACACGATGCCCACGAGGCCGAGGACGAGCGCCAGAACCATGATGCCGACCAGGATGATGTTGACGTTCACGTTCTTCTTGCGCAGGAGCCAGAGGACGACGAGCGTAAGTCCCAGAGGCACGATGCCCTTGAAGATCGAGTCGAGGTAGGTCTGGATCATGACGGGGTCGGAGTCCTGAACCGGAATGGACAGGATCGTGTTGAATTGGACGTTCGCCGCGGTCATGGCGCCGATCATCACCAGGCCGATCGTGGAGGTCGCCTTGGTGATGAGCTTCATGAGACCACCCTCGTACATCTCGGAGATGAAGTTGGTGCCCATGCTGAAGCCGAGGTAGGTCATGAAGTATCGGCAGAGGATCGACGGGATGTTGTAGATCAGCAGGAACATGATCGCGCCGAGGGGCGAGCCGCTCATGGCGAGGTTAATGCCGATGCCGGCGGCGATAACACGCAGGACGCCCCAGAAGATTGCGTCGCCGATGCCGGACATCGGGCCCATCAGGGAGACCTTGATACCGTCGATGGACTCGGTGTCGAAGTCTTCGTGCTGCGAGTTCTCCCTCTCCATGGAGGCGACGAGGCCCATGGCGAACGTGCCGACGTTCTGGGTAATGTTGTACCAAGTCGTGTGACGCTTCATGGCGTCGGCACGAGCCTCGGGGTCATCGGCATAGTAGCGGTTAAGCGCGGGCTGGACGGAGTACAGCCAGCCGTCGGCGCCAGCCTTGACGGAACCGCCGGCGCAGGAAGCGAACACGGAGAAGGAGCGCAGGAAAATGCTGTTGAGCATCTTCTTGTCTTCAGGGCTCACATTCTTGGTCAGGTTGCTCATGCGAAGAAATCCTCCTCGTCGCTGGTTACAGAGTCGCCGGAAACGGCCTGGGTGGCCACTCCCTTCTTGGTGAGATCGAAGATCTCCTTGTCGCGGAGGGCGGAGGCAACCGCGATGATGACACCGAGAACTGCGATGGCGATCATCGGGAGGCCGAGGTACTGGTAGAGCGTAAAGCCCAAGAAGAAGTAGATGCTGAGCTCGGTGCTCCACAGCATCTGGAGCAGGAGCGCCATACCAACGGCGGGCAGGAGGGCACCCACGGCGTTGAGGCCGCTCATGACATTGGCCGGAATCTGGTTGACAATGGCGGCAACGGGCTCGGCGCCAAGGTAAACGCCGAGGAAGGCGATGAGGCCAAAGGCGGCGTACTTAACGAACCAGAGAACGAAGTGCTGAAGCGCGAGGCCCTTCTCGTTGCCCTCGGCGGCCATCTTGTCAAAGGTGGCTGCGAAGAACGCGAGGAACACGTTGTTCATGAAGATCGAGAGAAATGCGGTGACGACGCCCACGGGAACGGCCAGTGTGATGGCGGCACCCTGGTCGATACCAGCGCCAACGGTGAAGGCGACGGCGAGGGCGGTCGCGGTAACAGGCTCGGCGGAGATAGCGCCACCAATGTTAACCGCGCCCATGAAGATCGCCTCGAGAGAGGCACCGATGATGGCACCGGTCTTGACGTCGCCCATCAGGAGGCCCGCAACGAGACCTACCACGAGAGGACGCTCGATCATGCACTGACCGAGAACCCAGTTGCCGCCGTAGCAAATCAGCACGGTCAACCAGGCCATTATTGCCAACCCAACCATTTGACTTCCTTTCTTTCATTTCATTTGGCCGCCTGGCCAAATCCCCTTATTTCCCCGCCGCCTCGATCAGACTCTTGAGAGGAGTCTTGGGATTGGACGGGATAAGCTGATGGAAAACCGGAATACCCTGCTCGCAAAGCTCCTTCGCGGCCTCGAGCTCATCCGGGTTGAGCATGATCGTGGAGTTGAGGGCGACCTTGCTATCCGGATCGGACTTGTCGAAGCGGCCGACGTTGGCAACGTTCACGCCCTCAATCTTGCCCGGCGCGCCCTTAACGAGCTCAAGCACGTCACGCACGCAGTTGGTGAGCGCGAAGATGCGCATGGAGTCCGCGCGCGGATCGTTCGCGATGCGGCAGGCATCCGGAACGTCCTTGACGAGGAGTTTCTGGCCCGCCGGCGTACCCATGGAAAGCGTCATGCGAAGGGCGTCGCTCTCCACGGCGTGCTTGTTGGCGACGATGATCCTGGTGGTGTTGAGCTCCTTGGTCCACACCAGGGCGACCTGTCCGTGAATCAGACGGTCATCGACTCGAACCTGAACAATCATTGCTTCCTCTCTCTACTTGTTAGTACTCTCTAATCAAAGAAGTCTCCCTCGGACTCCTCGTTGTCCGCGGCCTTGCTCGGAGGCTCGACGACCTGCATCGTCGCCCTCGCCAGTTCGACGCTCTGCTTGATCGAATCTGCCGTGACCGGCTCGGCGCCGAGGAGCGTCTCGATCACGAGGCCGAGGTTCATACCGGTGACGTGGACGATCCCGCGCTTCTCCGGCTCCATAAGGACGACCTTCTGGAAGACGGAACCACCGTAGATGTCGGTGAAGATGATGGCCTCGTCCTCAGGGCCCACCGAGTCAATAAAGGCCTGGATGCGAGGGATGAAATCGGAGTCGTCCACGTAGCAGCCAACTGCCTCCACCATGTCCGCCATGCCGGTCAGGATTCCGATCGAGCTCCTGATTCCGCTTGCGAGGTGGCCGTGCGACGCGACAAGAACTTTCTTCATCGAGTCTCTCCTAGAGCGAATAGTGGTTGGGGTTCAGAAGCTGGATCTTGCTGACGACGAACGCGCGCATGTCGGGGGCGGCGTCCATCAGGAGGCCTATGCCGTTGCCGTCGTTCTTACCGGAGTTGATGTCCTTCTCGAAGGCGCGGTACATGGAACGGAAGTACTCCGTGGCGATGTTGAACTTACTCATGCCGAGGTTCACGGCCTCCTGGAGCTGCTCGTCGGGGATGTCGGAGCATCCGTGCATGACGAGGGGGACGCTGACGGCCTCCCTGCAGGCCTTGATGCGCTCCATGTCGAGGTTCGGGACCTTGACATAGGGGCCGTGGGCATTGCCGACGGCGATGGCGAGCGAGCCGCAACCGGTGCCCTCGACAAACTCCTCGGCGAGGTTCGGGTCGGTGTAGTGGTCGCTGTTCACGAAGTCGTTGGCGTCAGAGCCGTTGCCGACATGGCCGAGCTCGGCCTCGATGTCGACGTCGAAGATCTTGGCGACCTGGACGACGTCCTTCGTGAGCTGGAAGTTCTCCTCATAGGAAAGTGAGGAGCCGTCGACCATGACGGATGGGAAGCCGGCCTTGACGCCCTTGACGGCGATCTCGTAACCAGCGGAGTGATCCTGGTGGACGGCGACGGGCACGCTCGCGCGCTCGGCGTAATAGCGGGCGGCGAAGGCGATGATGTCGAGGGCGCAGTGGTCCTCGAAGCCAGGCCAGTACTGGATGATGATGGGCATGTGCTCATCCTCGGCGGCCTGGATCGCATAACGGATGGTCTCCGTATTGATGACGTTAATCGCGGGCACGCCATAGTGGTGCTCGGTCGCATGTTGAAGAAGCTCGTTGACCTTGATGAGTGACATCTTTGTCTTCCTTTCACCTGAATAATCATTGGATCGGACAGTTCTCAGCTCGTCAGCTGGTTGAACACGAAGCGAAGCGCGAGGCAGGCAGGCGCTTGCGAGGCGCGGTGGAGCCTATGCGGCCGCCTGGCCCTCAGGCTGCGGCGCCGCGCTTCGACGCCATAGCACGTACGCCACAAGAGCAGCGACTGCAGCAATCGTTGAAGCGAGGGCGAAGGCCAGGAAACCCGCGTGCGTGCCGAGCGCATCGCACGCCCAACCGCCAAACAGGTTCGCAACCACGACGGACAGACCGCTCTGGACCATCGCGAAGGCGCTCTGACCTCGAGCGCGACAATCCTCGTAAGTGTGGTTGGCAATGTAGGTAACGCAGGAGTAGTAGACGGTCATGTAACTCACGCTCTGCAGCAGCTGGCCGCAGACCATGACCGGGACGATGCCGGTGCCCACAAGCACGAGCCTGAGCGCCGCCATGAAGCAGGAAAAGATCAGGAGGTTCATCTCGCCGAAGCGCCTGACCAGCTTGGAGGAAACGAGCAGGATGGGGATCTCGCTCGCAGCGGAGACCGCACTCAGGACGCCCACGAGGTTCTGACCCTCGCCAAGCTCGACCGCGTAGCGGCCCAAGAACGCCCCGATGAAGCCAATCGCGGCCGAACTGATGAAGGCGAAGACCAAGACGAAGGCGATCTCATTGCTGGTGAACAGCGAGAGGAGGCCCTTTCCGTGGGAGACCTTGGGATCGTCCGCGGCATTGGCGCGAATTCCCGCCTCGGGGAGGCGCCACATGTGAGCCGCGAAGACCACCAGCGCGGCGGAGACCACCGTGAACTGGATTTGAGGAGCCATGTCGAGCAGCCGACCGACGATCAGGACGACGATGGCATAGCCGATAGTGCCACCCATGCGAATGCGAGAAAAGTCCAGGCCAGAGCGATCCGCGAGCTCGATGACGAGGGAGTCGCTCAGGGGCAGGAGCCCCGAGAAAAACGCCGAGAATGCAAAGGTTACGAGAAGGACCGGGACGAACGTCGACGCCAGGTAATACAGCGGAGCGAGTACCGCCGCCGCAAGGCAGAGGGCCACGATGACCGCGCGGCGGCGCCCGAGCTTGTCGGCGATCGTCGACCAGAGCGGCTGGATGGCGAGCGCACACACCGGGGTCGCCGCGAGGAGAATGCCGGTCTGGGCCGCGCTGAGGCCGAGGCTCGTGTAGTGAGCGGAGAGAAACGGCGAGTACACGCCCGCGCAGACCCAGTAGAGTACGTTCGCGAAGAACAGCGAAGTCATGCTTGCGTTTGTCTTGGCGTTGTGCATCGTGCTTCTCCCTTCTTGCTCGCCGGGTGCCTGTCTGGGCTTCGAAGTGATTCACCATCTAGCGTGAAACGGAGTTGCGAGGCGTTGAAACAATGTTCTGTTGTTTCATCGTTTTCGTGCCGTTGTTTCACGGCTCATAAGATAGCAGCTCAAGCTGAGATTGCGCCGAGGAAGTACCGATTTACCGTGAACGGTAGGAAATCAGCGGTGAAACGCTATTTCACCGCTGATGAAACATTTTGCTTATTTTTCACCTCTCTTGACCTAAGATACAAAGCAAGCTAGGACCAAGGAGTAACCATGGATAAGACAGGGGATGTGCTCAGCCACATCTGCGCGGTCATGAGCAGCCTATCCCCCTCGGAGAAGGCAATCGCAACGTATGTGCTCGACCACCCGTCGGATGTCGCAACGATGACCGTCCGCGAACTCGCCGCAGAAACCGGTACGTCACCGGCGTCTGTTTCGAGATTCGCAAGGACGCTTGACTACCGAACCTATTCGGACATGCGTCTGGCGCTCGGCATATCCATCAGCAGGGCATCCGGCGAAGAAAAGGCCACGGACGGCAGGATTACTCTGGACGACGTCGAGGGCTCCATCAAGTACGTCCTGTCTCACAAGGTCAAGGAGCTCTCCCAAACCGCCTCGCTCATTGACTCCGATGACTTTTCGGCAGTCGTCAATCTGCTCCACAACGCCAACCTCGTCCTGATCGCGGGCGTCGGCAACTCGATTAACATGGGCGTAAACGCGGCGTTCAAGCTCTCGCAGGTTGGAGTCAGAGCGTTTTGCCCCAGTACCACCGAAGCCATGGTCTCCGTCGCAACCAGCCTCAAGGAGAATGACGTTCTGCTCGTCATTTCGACGTCCGGATACTCGAAGCGCCTCGTCAACATATTCGACTCTGCCGAGGATTCGAACACCCCCATCATCATGATCACAGACAACCCGGATACGCCGCTCGCGAAGCGTGCCACGCATATCATCCGAGCCATCTCGCGAGATCAGGCCATCACCGGAACCGAGATCGCCTTCTCGCACAGCTCAATCAACTTCGTCATCGAGCTGCTGTTCCTCTTCCTGACCTCTTGCTGGGATGACCCGGTAGAGTTTAACAGGATCATCTCGAAGAATCTCATGGGAGACAAGCAATACAGCTAGGACGACGCACGCCGGCGCACCGATGCCCAGACCGAAACGGGAGGACCCCTTGATAAAGCTCATCCTCGCAGACATGGATGGGACCCTGTTGCCGTTTGGCTCAAGGGTCGTATCGGAGCGCACGCACAGCGCGATTCTTTCGGCGCTCGATGCGGGCATCGCGTTCGGCCCCGCAAGCGGGCGCGACTACGCCGACCTGGCCGATGCCTTTGACGGCGACGCGCGCTGTTTCTCGACCGGCATCATGGCCAACGGAAAGAAGGTCTTCTCCAGCGGCGAACTCGTGTTCAAAAAGACGCTCTCGACGGAGGCCCTCGTCAAGCTCGATAGCGCTGTACGCCCCTACGCGGGGACGTCACTCTGGCTAGTCGCCGATGTCGATGAGACAGGCAAGCGCTGCGAGCAGTTCCTCTGCGCCGTCGAGCCTGGCGACGAATTCGCCCTGGAAGTCGTTAAGGACTCCGGAAGAGACATGGCGCTCGGAGACGTGCCCACGAACCGTGACGTCATAACCGCCGGCATCTTCGTCAACGTCAGCTCCGCCCCGACGGAAGTCGTTCGGAGTCGATGCAAGGAAGCCTGCCCAGAACTTGATTTCCCCTCGCCCGTCCCATTCTTCCTCGATGTTGTTCCGGCTGGCTGGAGCAAGGTAAACGGACTCGACGCGCTTCTCGGCAGCCTTGGGGTCACGCTGGACGAGGTCGCTTTTATCGGAGACTCGGAAAACGACGTGACGCTCCTCGATAAGGTGCCGAACTCCTACGCAGTCGCGGGCGCGATGCCAGAGGCGAAGGCCGCGGCCCATCACCTGATCGGGAACGCAGCCGAGGACTCCGTCGCGAAGCTCATCGAACAGATTGTCCAGCAGCGAGGCTAGGGTTCCGCCAGCGTGGCATGCGCCGCGTGCCTCGTCATCCGTTCGTGGCGCGCTACCTCGTGACGATCCAGAGCGTGGCCATCGTCGCGACGCCGATGCCTACGATGAGCGCGGCCCACAGGACGCGGACCACGGGGTTCATGTCGCCCGCCACCACCATGTCGTTCGCGTGCCAGAACCAGCTCTCGTTTCCCTTGCGCATGATGCCCTCCCTTAGCCTCGATTACGCCATCTATGGCCGAGCAATCGCAGGTCACGTGCCATGGATTTGCCCTACGCCCAGCTTTCAGTTCTGTAAGGCGGCGGGAGCCTGTGCGAGGCCCCGAGTCCTGAGGCTGTTGCAATGAAAATGGGAATCAAGGGGCACGCATCAATCATATGGGTTCCTTTCGAGGGCGATGGCAAACGAAGCATCCATCATATAATGGAGCGACGCAACCAGAGAGGTCACCCATGGAATTTTACGCAAGCTGCCCCGAGGGCTTTGAGTCCGCACTCGCCGACGAGCTTAAACGGCTCGGGCTTTCGCATGTACGCCGCCTGAAGGGCCGCGCTACGTTTGAGGGCGAGATCGAAGAAGGCTACCGCGCCTGTCTGTGGTCGCGCCTGGCCAGCCGCGTGTTTGTGGTGCTTGGGCGCTTTGAGGCGCAGGATGCCGATGCGTTGTACGACGGCGTTTACGACATTGCCTGGGAAAACATCGTCCGCCCCGGCGCCACCATTGCCATCACTGCCCGTGGTGTGACCGAGCAGCTGCGCAACACGCGCTTCTCGGCCCTGCGCGCCAAGGACGCATTGTGCGACCGCCTGGCCGAGACCACGGGCCGTCGCGCCGATGTCGATGCTGCCGACCCCGATGTCCACCTGCTGCTTTCGCTGCGCCAACGTCGCGCGAGCATCAGCCTAGACCTTTCAGGCGACCCGCTGTTCAAGCGTCTGCCGCCCGCGGCGACCCGCGCTGGCGAGGGCACGCACGTGCTACGCCCCGACTACGCCGCCCTGGTGTTGGCGCAGGTCGGCTGGACCGCGCTGTGCGAGCGCGAGCTGACGGCCGACGACTACGAGAACGAGGCTCTACCCACGTTGATCGACGCCTCGTGCGCCGGCGGCGGCCTGCTGCTGGAAGCCGTGAATATTCTGAACGACCGCGCCCCGGGCGCCGCCCGCGAGCGCTGGGGCTTTGAGGGCTGGCAGCTGCATGATGCCGACCTGTGGGAGCGGCTGCGTGCCGAGGCACGCGAGCGCGAGACGGCAGCGCGCGAGCGCCAGGCGCGCATCGTTGCCGTAGATGCTGACCCCGCCGCACGCAAGACCGCTGAGCGCATGGTTACGTGTGCCGGCTACAAGCGCTTTGTCGATTTTTGCGCCGCCAAATCTGCCACCGTACTGGACCACGCGGGCGCCGTCGCCGGTGCCGCCCTCGTCGCGGATACGACCGAGACACCGCTGTCGCTTATGCATGACGCCATGACGCTGGTCGGCGAGCTGCGTCGCGCGCCCGAGCTTACCGCCGCGCCGGTCGCCGCCCTCACCCGCGACGGCCTTATGGCCCGCGCGCTCCATGCCGAGCCCGTGCGCTCCATTGCCGTCATGCCCAACAACGAAGAGGCGACTATCGAGGTTTGGCCCTCGCTCGACCACGCCGCCGCAGCGTTTGAGGCTGCGACCAACGCAGATGCCGAGGAGCAGACCGCAAATGCCCAAGACGAAGCCGCCGACGCCCCCATGCCCGAGCCCGCCGCCACGCTCGACCTAGGCGACGGCAAGCCGCTGCCCGTGCTCATCCCCGAGTCGGAGCAGTTCGCCAACCGCCTGCGCAAGAACGCCCGCCTGCGTCGTAAGTGGGCCAAGCGCGAGGGCGTGAGCTGCTACCGCGTCTACGATGCCGACCTACCCGACTACTCCGCCGCCATCGACCTGTACGAGGGATGCCCGCAGACGCCGGGCCGCTGGCTCGTCATCGCCGAATACGCCGCGCCCAAGACCATCGACCCCGCGCTGGCCCAGGCCCGCATGCTCGATATCTTGGCCATCGCGCCGCGCATCCTGGATGTTCCGGCCGAGCACGTGCACGCCAAGGCACGCATGCGTTCGCGCGGCGGCTCGCAGTACGGCAAGCAGGGCGCCGGCAAGGGCGGCTCGGGCGAGCGCGCCAACATCGCGCGCCGTCGCCTGCCGCTCATCGAGGAAGGCGGTCTTACCTTTGCCGTCAACTTTGACGACTACCTGGACGTGGGCATCTTCTTGGACCACCGCGTCACGCGCGATCTGGTGCGCGAGCACGCCAAGCAGGCACGCCGCTTCCTCAACCTGTTCGCCTACACCGGCACCGCTACCTGCTATGCGGCCGACGGCGGCGTCGAGGAAACCGTGACGGTCGACCTCTCCAACACCTACCTGGACTGGGCCGAGCGCAACATGCGCCAGAACGGCTTTGTGGGATCGCAACACCACTTTGTGCGCGACGACGTGCTCGCCTGGATTCGCGACCAGCGCCAGACGCGCAACCGCTGGGACCTGATCTTTGTCGATCCGCCCACGTTTTCGAACTCGTCCAAGATGGGCCGCCGCACCTGGGATGTTCAGCGCGACCATGTTGAGCTTTTGGCCGGCGTATCGCGCCTGCTCGCACAGGGCGGCCATGCCATCTTTAGCTGCAACCTGCGAGGCTTCCGCCCCGAGACACGCAAGCTCGCACGCGCGGGCGTGGTGCTACAGGACATAACGGCGCAGACCATCCCCGAGGACTTCGCACGCAACCAGAAGGTGCACCATTGCTATATCGTGCGCCGCCTGCCCATCGAGGACGCCATGGCCGAGGTCGGCTTTAGCGCCGAGGAAATTGCCGAGCGAACCGAGGAGCTGCGCAACCCCGAGGCCCGCAAGCCCCGTGCGGCAGTACCCGCGCACGCGCAGGCCGGCAACGGCAAGTCCAACTTTGCCGGCAAACCCTCCCCCGCCGGCAAGCCCAAAAAGAAGAAGTTCTACGCCAGCAAGCCTAAGGGCAGATAACAAAGTTGCGGTGGAATACGGACTGTTTTGCCTGGAATTAGGCAAATTTAGACCGTATTTCACCGCAACTCATATTGGGATGGCGGGTGCCGTCCTACCCTTGGATGACCAGGCGGTAGCCGATACCCACGTGCGTCTGGATATAGCGCGGGTGCGCGGGGTCGGACTCGATCTTTTTGCGCAGTGTGCCCATAAAGACACGCAGGCTCGCCAGGTCGCTCTTGGTCGCCGTACCCCAAATCTCGTGCAGGATAAACTGGTGCGTCAGCACCTTGTCGGCGTTGTGCGCCAGCAGGCACAAGAGCTTGTACTCGATCGGCGTCAGATGCAGTTCCTCGCCATCCATCGTGGCGATGCCGGCATCAAAATCGATATGCAGCTCGCCGGTATCGAACGAGCCCTCGGAGGCAACGCCGCCCGTTTGCGCATACGAAAGGCGCCTGAGCGTCGTGCGGATGCGCGCGAGCAGCTCCTCGACCGAAAACGGCTTAGTCAGGTAGTCATCGGCACCGGCATCGAGCGCTCGGATCTTGTCCGCGTCCTCGCTGCGCGCCGAAACCACGATGATCGGCATGCCCGACCACGTGCGCACCGACTCCACCACCTTGACGCCGTCCATATCGGGCAGGCCCAGATCGAGCAGCACAACGCTCGGCGCCTGCGACGAAGCGGCGGCGATGGCGGCGTGGGCGGTCTCCACAGCCATATGGCGCAAACCGTGCGCCTCGAGCGCGGCGACGATAAGGTTGCGGACGGCGGGATCGTCCTCAACGACCAAGATGAGCGGTTTCACGGCAGAGTTCGGCACAGCGCTACTCCTTATCAAACGAAACGTCGGCGGCGGGAAGCTCAATCGTAAAGACCGAACCGTGCGGGTCCGCCGCGGTAACCTCTATGCTACCGCCATGTGCCAGCGCAATGGAGCGGCAGAGCGAAAGCCCCAAGCCCACACTGCGGCAGCTGTCGGCCAGGCCATGGTTGGCGGTGTAGAACGACTCAAAGATTCGCTCGCGGTCCTCGGGCGCAATGCCCGGGCCATCATCAGCAACCGAGCACGCCACGTGCCCATCGTCGACGCCAATCGAGATCACGATATGCGAGCCCGCGGGCGTGTAGGTGATGGCGTTGTTCACCAGATTGACCACCAGCTGCACCATCAGGCGCGCGTCGACGTTGACAAGCGCCGGCTCATCGCACGCCACCACCTTAAGGTCGTGCTCGCGCACGGCCGGGTTTACGTGGCGCAGCGCCTCCTCGACGATATCGTCCATGAGCTCGAGCGTAGTCGACAGGCGCATACCGCCACCCTCGAGCTTGGTGATGGCGAGCAGGTTCTCGACGGTGGCGTTGAGCCATTGCGCGTCCGAGCGAATGGATAGGAGCATGCCGCGGCGTGTCTGGTCGTCGAGCACGGCCGTGCCGGTCGAGCCCTGGTCGAGCAACACGTCGGCATTACCCGAAATACTGGTGAGCGGCGTACGCAGGTCGTGCGAGATGGAGCGCAGCAAGTTGGCACGCAGCTGTTCGTTTTTGGCGAGCACCGCCGCTTCCTCGCGAGCCTCCATGGCGCGGGCGCGATCGAGCGCCAGCTCGCCTTCGCTCACGATGGCATCGGCAAGCGTCCGCTCCTCGGGCGTCAGCGCATCGGGCTCGGCGACAATGGCGAACACCCCCACCACCGAGGCGGGATCGCCCGCGCGCACCATGGTGTCGCCCGAGCGCACGGTCAGGTATATGCCGTAGAACGCCGAGGCGCCATAGGTGGCATCGAGCGGCGTTCCCACATAGGCGGACGCCGAGAGCCGCGGCGGCATCTGCGGCGCCAGCTGGTGTACCGGCGCGGCATCGCCCACGGCCGTGTACGTCGTGCGCGGCAGCAGGTCATCGTTATCGGCATCGGCGCTATACCACACGACCGGACAGTCCGAAAGACGCGCCAGCTGCGTTGCCATAGCGTGCACAATCTGTTGCTGATCGCCACACCGCTGCAGCATGCGGTTGGTCTCGAGCACCATCTGCGTGCGACGGTCGCTGGCGGCGGCCTGCGCCAAGGCGCGGCGCAGGGCCAGCGCGATCGAGCTCGATACGAGCGAGACCGCAAACATGATAAAGAACATGCCGGGATAGACGCGGTCGATAAACGACAGCGCGTAGCGCGGGTCGACAAACAAGAAGTTGTAGAGCGCCACGGCGGCAGCCGAGCTCAGCAGGCAGTACAGGCGGCTCCAGGTAAAGAAAGCGCACAGCTGCACGGCAAACACATAGACGATCATGATGCTCGGCGCGAGCCCCGGATGGTCGAGCAGCGCGCCCACAATCGTCGCCGCGGCTAGCAGCCCCGCCGATACGCAGGCGTCATACAGAGGACTGCGACGCGTCAGCGTTGTACGCCGCCACCAAAAGTTCTCGGCAATATCGCCGTCCGCACGGACGTCCATCAGCGCCCCGCCCCTCTCTCAAAAACAAAAACCACCACAAAGGGGACTGGCACCTTTGCGGTGGTGGCCTCCTTGTGGTGGTTTCAAGTGTATAGCCTTTGCAGCCTGCGGTCGCTAGACAAACAGCAGACGTCGACTACGGACGCTCGTCGGGAGCCAGGCGCTGCATCTTGCTCACGGCCTTAAACTTGGTGAACAGCGGCACGTACTCAAAGCTCACGTTGGAGTTCTCCAGGCCGTACCAGCGCGCAGGCGTGCCGGCGGCGCGGCGGATGATGTACTTGAGCGTGATGGCCGTACGCTCGCTGGGCTCCACGTCGCTTTCGGGCGCCAGCAGCTTGCGGATCATGACGAACTTAAACGTACCGATGTTGCCCGGGTCCTTGTAGACCGAGTAGTCATGCGTCTGCGCCGGCAGCTCGCCGCTGGCAGCCAGATCCTGAACAACCTGACGCAGGTAAGCATTGACGCGCTGGTTGATCTTGTAGCCCAGATACAGATGCACGCGGAACACGTAGTCGGTGCCGAACGTCTCGACCGAGTAGGCAAAGGTATGCGGCTCCTCCATGGTCTCGACATTCACGAACCACCAGGCACGAGCGCGCTTGGGGTGCTTATCCAAAATCGAGTAGACGATATCGCGGTCGATATAGTCGGTGTTGGTGTCCTTGGTCAGGTACACGATGTTGTCGCTCATGAGCTCGTAGCGATCGTCGTCGCGCAGGCGTTTGAGCTGCGGCAGATAGCTGCGCAGCGGCAGCAGCGTAAACTGACGTTGCTCGACCGCCGTGCCGTTGTACCAGCACACCATAATGCCCATGATGAGTGCAGCCATAAGGATGGTGAAGTAGCCGCCGTGGAAGAACTTGGTGAGCGAGCTCACAAAGAAGAAACCCTCGAGCAAAAGGAAGAAGGCGGCAAAGATCCACGGCGCGACCTTGAGATTGCGCTCCACGTGCAGATAGAAGAAGAGCAGCATTGTCGTGCACATCATGGTCAGGGTAATGGCCAGGCCGTACGCGGCCTCCATGTGCGCCGAGTTCTGGAACAGCAGCACCACGACGACGCAGCCCACGAGCATGACGTTGTTGACCATGGGGATGTAGAGCTGGCCCTTGGTCTCGGCAGGATAGAAGACCTGCATATGCGGCATGAGGTCCAGGCGGCTGGCCTCGGACACCAGCGAGAATGCGCCGGTGATGAGCGCCTGCGAGGCGATGATGGCCGCGACGGTGGAAAGGCCGACGGCAAAGGGGCGCAGACCCGGGGCGAGCATCTGGTAGAAGGGGTTGAGGTCGGCGATACCCATGAGCTCCGGGTTGCCGGCGTTGTTGATAAGCCACGCGCCCTGGCCCATGTAGGACAGCAGCAGGCAGCACTTAACGAACGGCCAGGTGGCATAGATGTTGCCGCGGCCCACATGGCCCATGTCGGAATAGAGCGCCTCGGCACCGGTGGTAGCGAGGAAGCAGCTGCCCAAAATCATGATGCCCGCATGGTTGTTGGGGCTCAGCAGAAAAGCGATGCCACGCAACGGGTTGAGGCACAGCAGCACCGCGGGATACTGGCAGACAAAGAACAGGCCCGTGCCGCCCAGGAACAAAAACCACAGCGTCATGATGGGGCCGAAGGCGTGACCGATCTTGGCCGTGCCGATGCGCTGCACCAAGAAGAGCGCGATGATGATGGCAAGCGTGATGGCGACGACACGACCCTGGTCGTCACCGAGCACGGCATGGACCGCCGGGATGGTGCGCAGGCCCTCGATGGCCGTGGTGACGGTAACGGCAGGCGTCAGGATGCCGTCGGCGAGGAGCGCCGCGCCGCCCAGCATGGCGGGGATGATGAGCCACTTGCCGCAGCGCTTGACCAGACTGTACAGGGCAAAGATGCCGCCCTCGCCGTGGTTGTCGGCGCGCAGCGAGATCAGCACGTACTTGACGGTCGTCAGCAGCGTGACCGTCCACACGACAAGGGAGAGCGCGCCGAGCACGAACTCCTGCGTGACGCTTCCGATGCCGCCGTTGCCAGCAACGAGCGCCTTGGTTACATACATGGGGCTGGTGCCGATATCGCCATACACCACGCCCAGCGTGACGAGCATCGCCGAGATGCTCACAGGAATCGCAGCGTGCGAGGCTACTTCCTTTGCCTTTTGTTCCATAAGCCGGTTTCCTCCCAATTTTAACGTTCGACGGGATTATATGTAATCAGCCCATATTTTAATGGCACCGTTTTCCCAGCTAGATAAACATTTATGCGGCCTTTAGGCCACCGCGGCGATATGGAATGTGACAAGGGGACGCCCCCTTTGTCACATTCGTCATTTTCCGAGCCAGTTTTTGAACCACCACTCCATAGAGCGGCTCATCTCGGCCATAAAGGGGCTCGTGTGCTTACGGGTGTAGATGTCGATGACGCGCTCGCCCACCTCGCGGGCGTGCGGGCGAAACATCGCATCCATCTCGGCCACCTGCGCATCCATCGTCGCGGCGTCGGCGCGACAATAACGCTCCTCGTGCACCAGGTTCACCACGGGATGCGCGATTGCCGGGCGCTCCTTACGGGGCGTGCCGATGATGAGCATCGACAGCGGCATGGTATAGGCAGGCAAGTCCAGCAGTGCGGCAACTTCCTCGGCGTTCTCGACGATATCGCCGATATAGCAGCTCCCCAGCCCCAGAGATTCGGCGGCGACCACGGCGTTTTGAGCGGCGATCACGGCATCCTGCGCCGCGATGGCAAAGTCGCCCAAACCCGGCGCGCGGCGGGGCGCCTTGCCCGTGCGCTCGACAAACTCGGGCTCAAAGCAACCCACGTGCTCAAACAGATCGATCCACTTGGCATAGTCGACCACAAATATAAGTGCCCAGGGCGCCTTGGCGATCATGGGCTGGTGGTCGCACAGGTCGGCAAGACGATCGAGCGTAGCCTGCTCACGAATGCTTACGATGGAATACATCATCATGGCGCCCGCCGACGGCGCGCGACTCGCCGCATGCAAGATCGCCGCCCGCTGTTCGTCGGTCACCGCCACGGGACGGCCCTCGTCATCGCGCGCAAAGGCACGCGTGGAGGAACGGTGCTCCAACGTGTCCAATACAGCATTGCCCGTGGTCTCGACCGGATAGCCGCACGCATCCGCAGCCGTCGTACACACCCGCTCGTCCATAACCCATCCCTGCCATTTCTTTAAGAAGCCTTTACGTTTCCGTGTAATTCCCGTCCATTATCGCGCAGGTCGCCACTACATTGCGTCACACCGCCACACGCGCGCGTTAATATGGCTGGTTGTTGTGCGCAGCCACCAATCGCTGCGCATATCTTGGTAACAATCGGGTAAATCCCCGCTTTCGTAGGTTTTAGTTTGTGAGGAGTCTCAGCATGTTCGCTGCCGCCATCTCGCTCGTCGGTCTTGCGGCGACCGTCTACCTTGTCTTGCGCGAGGCCAAGGCCATTTGCGCAAAGTCGGGCACCGTTGCCAAAAGCGCTCTTGGGTGGAGCGTCGCCTTCGGCCTGTTCCAGCTCTTTTTGACCATTTGGGGCGCCATTGGCCTCGTCGCTCAAAACGAGCCGCTCGCCTTTGTGATGCTCATCCTGACCAACGCCATTCTCACCGGCTGCGCTTGGGCCAGCATCGCCCGCGACCGCATCGCACCGCGCGTCTTTGCGTTCGCCTCGGCCGACGCTCCCGCCCCCACTGGCAAGCTCGCCCGCCTGCGCGGCGCCTTTGTGGGCAAACCGCTCGTCGCCGCCGTCCTGTGCCTGCTGCTCGCCGGCGTCTTTGCGCTGCTGGGCATGGAGGTCTCGTCCAACCACGACTTTACCTGGGTCTACCCCCTGTGCATCCTGCTCGAGTGGGCCATCATCACCGTGCTCATGGTCGGCCTGTTCTTCCTGTTCCAGCGCCACGGCGCAGCCCCCGCAGTCCTGGCCTTTGCCCTCTTTGTCCTGGGCATTGCCGAGTTCTTCGTCATCACGTTTAAATCCATGCCCATCCAGCCGGGCGACCTTTCGGCCATCTCCACCGCCGCCGCGGTCGCCGGCAACGGCTACACCTTCTCCATCTCGCTGTTCTGCGTGCTGTCCATGGGCTTTACCGCCATCGCCATGCTGCTATGCGAGTACGCCGGCCTGGTGGCACCGCACCGTCAGAAGGGCGCCGCCAACGCCAAGCGCATGCTGCTCACCAACCTGCTCGTGGCGGTGCTGTGCCTGGGCGGCGTGACCGCGCATGTCACGCTCATCGACTACTACAACACCCTCGGCATCACCGTCTACACCTGGCGCCCGCTCGAGAGCTACTGGCGCGAGGGCTATCTGCCTGCCTTTATTAGTGCGGCGCAGTCCATCAAGCCGCCCAAACCCGCCGACTACTCCGTCGACGATGCCAAGGCCACGCTCAAAAAGTACGCCAAGGCCTACGACAAGTCCGACGCGGCCAAGAGCGACGAGCGCGCCGCCGCCCAGGAGCAGTTCGACAGCGAGAAGCCCACGGTCATCGCCATCATGAACGAGACCTTCTCGGACCTGTCCATCTACCAGAACATGCGCGCCGGCTACGAGGGCCCGCAGTACTTTAAGAACCTGTCCAACTGCCTCAGCCGCGGCAAGCTCTATGTGAGTGCCTACGGCGGCGGCACCGCCAATACCGAGTTTGAGTTTATGACCGGCAACTCCATGGCCAACCTGGGTTCGGGCGTGTACCCCTACACCATCTACAACATGGAGACGACCGGGAACCTGGCAGAGCAGTTCAAATCGCTCGGCTATTCCACCACGGCCATGCACCCCAACCACGCCACCAACTGGAACCGCGAGAACGTCTATAAGGACTTTGGCTTTGACCAGTTCCTGTCCATCAACGATTTCCAGGGCGCCGATACCCTGCGCGGCATGGTGACCGACCAGGCTACCTACGACAAGATTCTGGAGCTGCTCGACCAGAACGCCGACCCGCAGTTCATCTTCGATGTGACCATGCAGAACCACTCGGGCTACGACACGGGCCTGCTGCCAGCAGATAAGCAGATGCACCTCAACATCGACACGACCGATCTGGACGCCAAGACCGTCGAGGACGGTACGCTCTCCGATGTCGACGAGTATGTCTCGTGCATCGAGCAGTCCGACCAGGCGCTGCGCTACTTCCTCAACGCCCTGAGCAAGCTCGACCGCAAAGTGGTCGTGGTGTTCTGGGGCGACCATCAGCCGTTCTTCCCGTCCAAGTTCAACGACAAGTGGTTTACCGGCGAGGATGATGCCACGCACCAGGAACGCCTGTGGCAGACCGACTACATCATTTGGGCTAACTACGACGTTGCCGGTTGCGACCAGACGAGTGAGACCGACGACCTGTCCACCAACTACCTGTCCACCCAGCTCATGCAGCTGATCGGCGCACCGCTGACCGACTACCAGAAAGCGCATATGACGCTGCGCGAGTCGCTGCCCGCCATCAACTCCGTGGGCTACGAGGACGCCAGCCTGCGCTGGGCGCTCTCCTCCAACGTCACCGGTGACGACGCCGCTGCCGCAGCCGCCACCAAGGCGCGCGAGGATTACGCCAAGATGCAGTATTACGAGATGTTCCGCGACGGCAAGAACGTCTACACCGAGCACTTCCAGACCGAGGCCAACGAGACCGACCCCAACCTGGCGCCGGGCACGACCAAGATCAAATAGCGGGTCTATCGACCTGGTTCGTCCGCCCGGGCGGCGCGGAACGTAAGGTTCCCTGCTCGGACAGTCCTGCTCGCACGGAGAGCGCATTAAGTGCTCTCCGGCTCGTGCGGAACTCGCGATGAACCTTACGTTCCGCGCCACCGAGCAGACGCCTCGGTGTTGAGGCGCGGCTTGTCATGAGAGCATCCGCAACATATGTAAGTTGAAGGCCACATTAAGTGGCCTTCTTTGTATTCGGAAAGCCCGTCCCGCTCTGAATACATCCGGGCATGGAATATCCGCTTATTAGGCCTTCCATCAATAAAGGGGCGCCCTCCCGGGCGGCGGGCACGAAGTTCATCGCGAGTTCCGCACGCAAAGAAGGCCACTTAATGTGGCTTCCTTTGCGCAGGACTGTAGAGCAGGGAACTTCGTGCCCGCCGCCCGGGAGGGCGAAGCATTTAGAAGATGGACCTAGCGCTTATCCCTCCGGGATAAAAGCAGCGCGGCCATGAAAGCAATGATTGCAAGCGTCAGCAACACCAAGAGCAATGCGAGCGTGCTGTCGCCGGTTGCCGCCAGGCCAAACAGACCGGGGCTCTTACTGCCAACAGGTTGTACGGGGATCTTCTCGCCATCGTCTTCGGCGGTGATTTCCCAGCGAATTGCCTTGTTTGCGTCGGCAAGCTCGTTGCCCACCGACGTCGGGACACTTAGTTGCAAATTGAGTACCGTGCTGCCATCGCTCGTAAACGTTGCGACCTGCGTGGGATAGGCAAACACGCTGCCCGGCGTTCCCGTCTGGAGCCAACCGGCAGACGCATCGGCCGCCGACGCCGTTAGGGTAATGGGCGACAGCAGATGTGCCGTCTCGTGATCGACAACAGCCCGCACAAACACACGTACCTGGGACTTTACACCCGTGGCACGAACCCCAATCTGTTGCTCGCGTACATCGCCGGGCATTAGATCTTTAAAGGCTGGAAACAGATCGGGCTCTCCCGAGGAGTCCGTCGCTCCCGATACCGTTAGCTGGCGTGCATTTCCGTCATAGGCAATCGTGGGAACGTCAGCAAACGCACGTGCAGGAACGGCAAGCGCGATAAGGCAGACGATTGCCGCCATCACGCAGCGCAAGGAACACACAACGTCTTTACGAATCGGAGAAGCCATACCTACGCACCTCCATGCGGCGGCACCAGCACGCCATCCTTGACTGTACAGCCCCATGCCTCTGCAACTGCATCGTCGGGCGTGGATTGAATTGCTTGGGTCGAAATGTCAACGACCAGGTTCTTCCCATCTGCCTTCTGCTCAGTCACGCTCTTGATGAGCACATCGGTTTTGCCCATCGGAGCAACGGGAGACGTCCAGTAGTAGTACCCGTCGGACGCGACAACCCAAGACGAGGCGGTGTTGGAAGCAGATGCCTTGGACACACTGCCCCAGTCAATGACGTAGTCGGTGCCGGCAACTGGCTCATCCCACAGGCGTGCGCCATCCTGGTCCTGCCAGTAGATATCCACTGCAGCACGAATATAGGCGGGCGCAGTACCCGTGTTCTTCGCCTTGACATCGCTTTTCACTTTGCCGTTGCGCGTTTCCTGAACCGATGGCGTCACCGATCCGATGCCGAACTGGTTGACCAGCTCGCCCGTAACCGAAAGCCAGGCTAACGTGCCTGCCGTACCGACCAGGAGGATAACCCCCACCAGCAAGGCGATGATGCGCTTGCGCTTGGACATGCTAATCCTCCTTCTTTGCTACGTTGCCGTTGCTCCAAACGTTATGGGCACGATCGCTGCCGTCGATCCATTTGTCGTTCACACGCGTGTTCGTGCAGGTGAACGTGGCATCGTTCGCGCTCGATGCAGACGAAATCGTCAGCTCGGCAGTTTTACCGGGCGCCTTGCCCGGCGTGCTCAGCTCACCCTGGTAGCGCCATGCCCAAGCCGTATCTTCCTCGACGGTATAGATGCCAGCCGGAGCGGCGAACTGCACGCTGCCGACATAGCAAGTTTCACCGTTTTCGTCGCGCTGCTCGCTAACTTTCACCTCGACCATGCGCGTCTCGGCAGGAGAATCCTGCGACATCTTTCGCGTTACCTTAAAGCGGAACGTTTGCCCCATAGCGCTGGCATCGGTCGTCTTTTTAACGATCGTCAGCGCATGAGTCTGGGCAAAGTTGAACACGGCTTTGCCGGGGCCCTGATCGCCCTCGCCCGTCTTCTTGGACTCCAGACGGTTGGCCAGGTCGAACGAGCCGTCATCCGAACCAAGGCTGTAGAGCGAGACAAACTTGCCGTTTACGGGCTCTTCCGCCACAGAAACGCCCTCTGTACCAGGCCCGTAGCTTGCCCGCATTACCGTAACGGTCAGCCGCGTTCCCATAAACGGCTTGGCAAAGCAGACCTTAAACGGCGCCTTGTCGGCACTGTCATCGACGGTGTTGGCGGCGGCGGGATCGAGCAGCCACTTAAGCTGGGCGGTCATGGTTTCGGACTTCGCGGGATCAGACGTATCTTTGGCAACCACGCGATATGTAACGGGATACAGGTCCATGTCGCCCTTAATTGGCTCGTCCTTAAACACATCCCAAGGCTTCGTATCACCATCGGCGCCCACATATCGCCACTCCAAGAAGAGCTCACGCATATCGCCATTGGCGGCCGCACGCTCATCGAGCAGCGCGACGATCTTGGAATGGGCGTCCGGGTCGTATGCCACGGACTTTTGCTCCATCATGGGATTCCCGCTGTTGTCATAGACGGGGCGGCCGTTCTCATCCATTTTGGGAACATCAACCGTATAGACGAAGCCGGACTTGCCGTCCTGCGCACGCTCGTCGCCCGAGTCGACCGTCGCCGTAAAGAGAACCGACCCGTCGACACCGTGATAGCGCACCTTATGCGGCGCAATCTTGTACACCGCAGTGTACATCGCGCTCTTAAAGGGCTCATTGCCCTCGAGGGGATACTTGTCGTCACCGGTCATCAGGGTGTACTTGTTATCGGATTCATAGTCACGCGACCAGCCGACAAAGTCGTACTTGGTGCCATCCTTGCCGACAACCTCAGTTGCAGCTTTTACCTCCAGCGAAATTTGATCACCAGAGTCGGTCCGCGAAAGATAACGCACAGAACCGGGGTCATCCAGATTGGCATCGATATTCGATTGAACACGCACCGCGCTGGCGCGGTAGACCGGATACAACTCCATGGGGGCCTTGACCACGGTGCTTTTATTCACCATGGAAACGTCGTCCGACCAAACGACATAACCGTTGCCAGCTACCGGCTTAGTTTCCGTCCAGCCCACGAAGGCATTGTATGCGTTTGTTGTAGCATCGATATCGCCGACGTCATACGTTGGCAGCGGGATGCCGTCCTTAAGGCTGCCGAGAGAATCGCCCTGCTGGGCTACCTTACCGTCCACATCCCTGGCATTGAGATGGTACACAACCGCCAACGGCGAATAGTACGCCACAAATGTATAGGCCCCGCCGGGTTCCACCTGATGGGAATACGAGTTATCGCCGTTAGGTTCGATGTCTTCAACTTCGCCATTCGGAAGCTCGATCTCAACCTTCTGCAACTTATACAGCTCACCGCCTGCTTTATAAACCGGAGTCGTGACGTCAGGGGTCACCGTTGCCGTAGCAGGGTCGGTGCCCGCGTTGATAACGGGATCGATGTCGCACCTAGGCACATTGACCTTGTCCGTGCCCTTAAAACCGGCGCGATACAGGTTGGTGGTGTACCTAACATCGTACTTCGCGTACACCGGATAGGCATCCTGCCACTGGGTGACCTTAAAATCTGGTTTCACCAGATACGGTTCTGCCTTATCCGGGTCAGAAGTGGTGAAGGAATCGCCCTCGACATCGTAGATATACTTCCAGACGTCAGAATCCCTCTGGACCTCGGCGGTCGAAATCCAGCCCAGGAACTTATAGCCCGGCACCGCCATCTCCGCATCGGTCGGAGAAGCTTCGAGTGTCAGGTTGGGATTGACGTCACCCTCCTTTCCGTGCTCGGGCGTGTTGGCTACCGTCTGCTCGGTATGGATAAACGGATATTTATAGGTGTAGGTGCTATCGGAGTCCAGCAGCAACGGAGCCTCATAACGTCGCGTGACGCTCTTAACCGAGACATCGTCCTTGCCATAAAAGCTGACGCTTGTCGTCACCATGGCACGCATGTAATACTCCGAATCGATGCCAATCTCGCTCTGAACGGGGTTGCCCACGCAGGTCCAGCACCCGCCTTGGCGCTCGAGGGTCCAGAAATTTAAATGGTATCGCTTGCTCGCCGGCCTAAAGTAAAACTTCAGCGCTCCTGCGACCCACTCGTCATCCAGTGTGCCCGAACCCGGGAAATCCGTATCGGCAATGACATTTTTCCGGGTATCCACACCTGTATCGTTTTTGACCGTATGCGAATACGCTTTCAAAGGCGCAACGATGAGCGTCTCTGCCCCAAAGCGCCCCTCATTGCATTCGTCCTTATAGTTTTCCTTCAGTCCGTGATAGACGTGCTCGGAACCCCAGTGCACGATATTCTCTCGCACGTAGCTCGATCCGACCTGCTCGTTAAACGAAGTTTGGTACCCGTTCCACACAGAGCAGAGGAGTCTAGAATCCTTATAGGCATCGTTCGTCATCGACTTGACGTAATAGTCCACGCGGTACTCAAAGCGGGCGATGTAGGTATGCGGCACGGTTAAATCGACATCTGCGGGGAGCGTATAGCTGGGATCGCGGCTTACGCGCACCTCGAGCGGAGCATCCTCGGTTCCCTTGTTTTCGTACCAGCCCAGGAAGCGATAGCCGTCGGGCAGCTTGCCGCCATCGGACAGGGGCGTACCGTCCGTGTTGCACACCTGTACCGTGTAGACGCTAGTGCCGCCCCCGGCAGTCTTGACGTCGACTTTGGTTTTGCCCACGCCAACGCGCTGGCTCACATCATTGAGCGCGTCCTGCTCATTGCCCTCGAACACAGTTATGATGTTCGACACGTAGTCGCTGTACACGGGATAGAAGTCGGCTGGACGGACAACAGTGATCTCGCTACCCGCAGGATAAAAAGCTCCCTGATTTTTAAGCTCGGCTAACTTATCCGAAGTGATGGCGGCATAGGCGCCGTTCATACCTTCATCGCTGCTAGGCTGCGTGGTCCAGCCGATAAATGTCGCGGTAGCGGAAAGCCCCTCGCGGTCTTCGGGAGCCGCGGGCGTCAAACCCACGCCGTAGCGATACCAATCAGTGGACTTGTCGTGCGCGGCACCGGTTTTCCAATCAAGCGTCTTGCCCTTAACGTTATAGAACAGCACCTGCGCCTCGTATGAAGCGATAAAGAGGTCGTTACCCTTGAAGCCGAATTTTTCATCGACGCCGCTTCCGTTGTTGGCGGTGTAGGTCGAAGCCTTATCGTGGTCCGTGTTCTCCTCGACGCGCTTGTCAGCAGCGACAGCAGCAGCATCGGTCTTGCCGTTAAACCAGGCGTTATCGGCATCGATGCGGTTCACATTGACTCCGGACTCGTGGAACCAGCCCATAAAGCGGTAGCCGCCGTTCGCCTCGCTCAGCCCCGCGGGCTTTGCGGAGGTTTCCTGCCTGAACGTTACCGACGTATCGCCCTGGGCCAAGCCCTGGGCCGTTCCCGCCAGCACGGCGCTCACGGCAAAGGCGTACGGATCCGAGGTCTTCTGATCAATACCGAGTTTGGTCGCCTCGATTGTCGCGGTGCCCGCACCGGGAAAATCGATCGTCGCCTTAACGCTCTGGCCATGCACGGGGATATTCAGTCTGTAGTCCATCGCCCACTCGTTGGCATGCGAACCGCCCAGGGCCTCATCGTTAGCGGTCGAGCGCATGGTGCCGGCACAGAAGTCGTAGTCGTGCTCCTCCCACAGCTCGCGCGTGGCGTAGCGCCCGTCGTCCCACGGGCCGTAACCGTCGCCCTTGGTGGTACCGTCGCCGCCAAAAGAGGGGATCTTCTTCTCAGCCGCGGTACCCTGGCTGCTGCCGTTTAGGCTCACGCTCGGCTTAAAGTAGCATTCGGTAACCGTGGCGTCACCCTTGTTGGCGCGCGCAGCAATACCGCCCAGGTTCACATCGTTTTGAATGATGGGGATCACGGCGATGGGATTGTACTGACGCGAGCTCAAGTCACCCGCAAAATGGCTGCGAACGAGCTCGTTGCCCTCGGCCGTCAGAATACGACCCGCCAGGCCACCCGTCCATGCGCGCGTCACGGAGACAACGCCCACGTACGACGCGGCATAGCTGTAGCACTGCGCCGTCGAGAAGCAGTCGATAATCTTGGCGTTACCCGCCATGCAGCCCACAAAACCCGAGGCATACACGTTGTTGCCGCCCAGAGCGCCAACAGCCACGTCGTACTTATTGGTGACGTCGGTCATGCCATTCGCGGCAATCGAGCCGTCCTTCTTGCGCGTAGGTGTAACGCGGCAGTACTCAATCGTCGAATTTGTAACATAGCCGGCAAACGCCGCCATATACAGACCCTCACCGCCGAGCGCCTGTACGCCCGAGGTCGTATTGTTGACGGCACGGCCGCCACGGACCTCGCAGTTGTAGAGGGTGCAGCCGTCGAGCTCGCCGGCGATGAGACCGCCCTCAAAGCCTGCGTTGGTAATGAGGTTGAGAGCATTGTTGGCGCAGGTCACGTGCAGCGTGCTCTCCATGACCATAACGTTTTCGAAGCGCGTTTTGACGGCCTTGCCCACGATAATGCCACCGCGGAAGTCCGCCCACACGTTGGCGTCCTTGACCAGGAAGTTTTTGATGGTGGCACCGTTGGTCTCGGCAAAAAATCCCGTATCGCGCTCGGGGTCAAAAGCGTCTTTATCGTAGCTCAGGCCCTCAACGGTGTGGTTTTGACCATCGAACACGCCCTTAAACGGATGCTCCTTGTTGCCAAACGACAGATGCTTAACGGTGTTTGCAACGATGGCTTTCATGTCGTCGCTGTCGAGCTCAATGTCGTTATCGAGATAAACGTACCAGCCGGACGTATCGCGCTCGCGCGACAGCGCCACACACGACAAAAAGTCAGCCTCGTTTTTGATGTGGAATTCGTTTTTGTTCTCGGGCACGTCCTCGGCATGCACCACCGTTGGCAGCGCCATAACGCAGCAAAGGGCAATCGCTGCGACGGCAACCAGCCTGCTAAGCATGCCCCGGTTTTTGTTCTTGATCTTCATTGGCTAGTTCGCCTCCGGCCAACCCTCGACGTCAAGTACGTCGAGGGCGGTGTCGCTTGCCTGCTGGTTTTTGGCCTGCACGGCCTGAACATCGATATCGAGCTTGAATGAGCCGCCGCGCGCGGCATCGTGGTAGTCGCCCACAAAGCGCAGCGAGTCCATGAGGCTTTCCGTCATGGCGCCGGGGTCGAGCGTGCCGCCACGCCCGGCCAATCCGCGGTAGTAGTACCACCCATCGCCGCCATCGATCCACGGGGACCCCTCGCCCGCGTTCACATGAAACGCAACGCTGCCCGAAGCATCCGCGCTCGAACCGTCGGGCGCCACCGACGTCATGTGCAGACGCGCGCGAACGTACTCAGGCTGCGTGCCGACGTTCTCCACGCGCACAATGCGGCTGATGTCAGAACCCCCGGCCTTGGTGTCGGGATAGTCCCCGTGCTCGTTGGGCTCAAACGGAATCTCCTCGCCCTGCTCGTTGAGGGTGTATTCGCAGACTCGTACCTTCACGCTGCCAAACGATAGAACGTTGTTCGCCGGAACCATATCAACGGTAAAAGCCAGCGTGCCGCACAGGCACGCCAGGGCCAACAGCGCCATCGCGGCAAGCGCCAAGGTGCGTTTCTGATTGTCGGAAAGATTGTTGAGCATTACGTTCGCCAATCGTCGATTAAAGGGGAGCCGAGATCCCGGCCCGAAAATGGGGATGGGGAGCGGGCCGGGATCTCGGTGGGGAGGGATTAAGCCTGAGCCTGAGTCTTAGCCCATTCCTTGGCCTGCTCAAGGGCGTTGGTGGCCGCATCGGCCTTGTCGCCCTTCTGATCAGCGCCGAAGATGTAGCAGGAGACTGTCATAGCGGGCTTTTTATCTTTAACGACATCCGCGTTGTTCATGCCAGCCGGGATATGCACGGTGCTGAACAGCTCACCGGTGTAAGCAGCCTTGCCATCAGCGGGAGTAAGCTCTGCAGGAGTGCTGGTGCCATCAGCGGTATACATGAACAGACCGCTCACGTACTGGCCTTCGCTACCGTTGGTCTTCACCTGGTCAGTAGCAACCGGTTTCCAGTTGGAATTAAGGGTGAAGTACGGGGTCTTGGCAAGGGCGTTTTCGGCGTCTGTCTTCACAATTGCGTTCTTCACATAGATGAACACATAGGAGCTATCGGAATCCTTGCCGATGCCGACGTTGGGGTTCTTATTGATGGTGGTGCCGGGAATCATCTTGGATTTATCGGTCCATTTGGTCTCGAACAGATAACCATCCACTGAGGGGTCCGTGGGCTTGTCGCCGGGCTTGTTCGGCTGGTCAGGGTCGGGCTTCACTTCAGGCTTGTCGATGCTGCCAACCGTGAACTCATTCACCTTGGTTTGGGTCGCCGTCAGCCATGCATAGGTGCCAACGCCGGCGGCCAGCACCAACAGCAGCAGGGCGGCAATGATGCCGTAGCGCTTTTTCTTCTTGTTTTCCATCGTTCTCTTCCTTTCGAGAATCGTTTTCCCCGGCAACGGCCCCTACCGCCGCCGACGCTTTTCCCTGCCGCTATGAACGCCGCTCCCTCGCATGCACGCGGGTATGCTTGCCCGCAGGCTCGTCGGGAACCATCCGATCGAGCACAATCGACGCCGCGGCCAGCAGCGCCAGAACGGCCACCACAACAAGCAAACCGGGCATCGTCGTGCAATATGCGTTAACGAAGCCCAGGTAAGGGACACAAAAAGAAACAGTGCCGATAACACTCGAAAAAGGCGTCTGCTCGGCATCGTGCATGATGCTTCCGTCTGCATTTTTGTTCGCAATTCCCTGCGTGCCGATCATCTGCGCGGCAGGGTCGATCTCGTACACCTGGTGCGTCACCACGGCGCCGTCCGATCGGTAAAAGGTTGCATTGTCGCCCACGGTAATATCCGTTGGCTCAACCTGGCGGACAAACACCATGGAGCCAACGGGAAGATCGGGTTCCATAGAGCCCGAGAGCACAGCAAAGGGCATGTATCCAAATGCACGAGGAACAAAAGAAACAACGGCAAGGGCTATGACAAGCGCGAACGCCAAGCTACTCAAAAGTGCAATAAATCGTTTGAGTCTACGCGCCGTCAAAGTGATAATTCATCCCCCTTGAGGACCTATTCGACCCATCCAAAGGTCAGCAAGTTTCAACAGGAACCGCAAGGCGCTTGAAAAGTGAGTCCGAAATAAGCCAATTTGGAATCTTTTCGTAATAAAAACATAGCGATGTGCTACACATTTTTCAATGTTTTGTCGCTAAATGCTACTAATTTTGGCGTAAGTGGTCATTTATCCCCAAATTGGTCTGCTTTATCCAATATCTGTGACTAACCCCCTACGCAACTTCCCCATAGAGGGATTATTTTTTTGCGAAACTAAAATAATGGTACCCCCCCCCCCACATTAAAACAAATTGCTGGAAGTGCCCTTTATTTCCGACCCCTTTTACTGGAGTTTTATGACAGCCCCATCTAGTTCGCAGCCCATAACCCTCTGAAAACCGTGTCCCAGAATTCCCGTCCGGAGTGGGATGCGGCTTCCGCTTGTGGCCCCGTTGGGAAGCCGTATCCCGCTTCGATCACAAATTCCGGGTCGCACTTTCCGCCAAGACCCTCAACCGGAAACTACATCCCATTTCTCGGCCGAAAACTGGGATGCGGTTTCCACAGAGCCCCTCAACGGGAAACCGCATCCCATTCCAAAGGCAAATTCCGGGACGCAGCTTCCGCAACCCCACCCATCCGGAAATCCCATCCCACTCCGCACACATCCGGGCATAGAACAATCAGCTTATTAGGCCTTCCATCAATAAAGGGGCGCCCTCGTGTCACGAAAAAAGCCTCGAGAACTTCGAGGCTTTCACATTTGTATTGTTTTGCACGAAGGACCACGAACGGCGAAGCTACTCTCCCAGCACGGCCTTCTTGGCGGCTGCAGCCATGTTGTCCAGGTCTTCCTTGGTGGGATGGTCCTTCGCGGCAACCCAGTTGTCGAGCAGCATCTTAAATCGGGCGTTTTCGGGATCTTGCTCGAGCATGGCCTCGTAGCGCTGCTTGACCGCGGGGCCCATCTTGCCCTGGCACATCGCCCAGCCCGCAAGCTCGGCATCCCCAGCCAAATTGGAAGTTACGCGATCAATAATCTGCTGGTAATAGCTCTGGTCGGCCCCAAAGCCGCAGGTGCCAAACAGGAAGACGCGCTTGCCGTGCAAGGCGGAGAGCAACGCCGCGACCGACGGCGTGCACGCGCCCTTGTCGCACCAAAAACCGACGAGCACCGTGTCGGCCGCGCAGGCGCCCTGCGCCTCGAGCGCAACCTGATCTGCGTCCGCATCGTCGCTCAACGCCGCGGCGTGGACAAACTCAACGCCCGCAGTCTGCAGAGTGCGCTTGATCGCACCCGAAACCATCCTGGTATTACCGCTCTTGCTGTTAACCACCAAAGAGCACGTCATAGTCACGTTGCCTCGTTTCCCCCAAAACTAAAGCCACTAATGCAATTTATTAGATGAATATCTTAGTACTAACGTGACAGATGTAAACCACCGTCTGTCGATTGGCGACGCAGACGACATCTTTGGACAGATTTCGAACAGTATGTACTTCGGATTGAAACCGCCGCAGAACGTTTCACGAATGGCCGAAAAACTGTTTCACAAAACGCCGTCAAATTGTGTCACGGAGTATCGTCAAAATGTTTCACGCGCTGGTAGAACGCTATATAACAAGATCGCTCTATGGGACAAACAAACCTGATTAATTTGCCCCACGGGCTTGCTCACTGGGCGAACTGGCTGCGGTAGAGTTCGGCGTAGAAGCCGTCTGCCGCCAGCAGCTCGTCGTGTGTGCCCCGCTCGATAACCTGGCCGTCGCGCATCACCAGAATGCAATCGGCGTTGCGGATGGTGCTCAGGCGGTGCGCCACGACAAAGCTTGTGCGACCTGCCATAAGCTTGTCGAATGCCGCCTGAACCTGCAGCTCGGTACGCGTATCGATGCTCGAGGTCGCCTCGTCCAGCAGCAAGATAGCTGGGTCGGTGAGCATGACGCGCGCGATGCACAGCAGCTGTTTTTGACCTTGGCTAAACGTGCCGCCGTCCTCGCCGATCACCGTATCGTAGCCGCCTGGCAGCTGCGCGATAAACTTGTGCGCGTGCGCGCGCTTGGCGGCCTCGACAATCTGCTCGCGCGTGGCATCGGGGCAACCGTAGGCAATGTTTTCGGCCACCGTGCCCTCGAACAGCCAGGTGTCCTGCAGCACCATGCCAAAGGCGCGGCGCAGGCTCGCGCGCGTGTAGTCACGCGAGGAGCGACCATCGACCGCGATGCGCCCAGCATCGATATCGTAAAAGCGCAGCAGCAGATTGATGAGCGTCGTCTTGCCACAGCCCGTGGGACCGACGAGGGCAAAGCGCGTACCGGGTTTGGCCTCGATGCAGATATCCTGCAGCAGTTTGCGGTCGGGCACATAGCTAAAGTCCACGTGTTCAAAGGTCACCTCGCCCTGCGGGGCGACAAGCTCCACGGCATCCGCCGCGTCGGGCTCCTGCTCGCGCGCATCAAGCAACGCAAACATGCGGCGCGCCGAGGCGTACGCGGTCTGGATCTGCGTGATGACGTTCGTGACCTCGTTGAACGGCTTAGTGTACTGGTTGGCGTAGGACAGGAAGATCTGCACGCCGCCCACCGTGAGCGCCGCCGGCACGCCCGTGATCACGCCCACGCAGCCGATCACGGCGACCACAGCGTAGATGATGTTGTTGATAAAGCGCGTACCGGGGTTGGAAAGCGAACCCATAAACTGCGCGCGCTCACCTGCCGTATACAGCTCGGCGTTAAGGGCATCGAAGCGCTGCTGAGCGCTCGGGCCGTAGGCAAACGCGTCCACGAGCTTTTGCTCGCCCACATACTCCTCGATATGGCCGCCGAGCCGGCCTTGAATGCGTTGCTGGGCCGTAAAGCTCTTGTTGGAGAGCTTTGCGATGGCGCCGGCCGCAAAGATGGAAAGCGGCGTGACGAGTACCACCACGAGCGTCATGGTCAGGTTGATGGAGAGCATAAACGCGAGCGTGCCCACAATGGTGATAACGCCGGTAAAGAGCTGTGTGAAGCCCTGCAGCAGACCATCGCCCACCTGGTCGACGTCGTTGACTACGCGGCTCATAAGGTCACCATGGGCATGGCTGTCGATAAAGCTGAGCGGCATGCGGCTGAGCTTGTCGCTCGCCTCCACGCGCATGTCGCGCACTGTCTCGTAGGACAGGCGGTTGACGCAGTAGCCCTGCAGCCACTGGAAGGCCGCCGCGCCCACCACGACAATCGCAAGCTTGGTGACGAGCGGCAGCAGCGCGTCAAAGTCCACCTGCCCGGCGGCAACGATGAGGTCGATGCCCTCGCCGATGAGGATGGGCGTATAGAGTTGTAAGATCACCGAGATGGCAGCGCTCACAAACGACGCCGTAAACGAAATGCGATGCGGACGGACGTAGCCCAGCAGGCGGCGAGCTACCGCGCCCACGGGGTAGCGCTCGGGGTCGCCGGGCTGACGCGGGCCGTCACCCAAGTCGTTGAGGTTATCGTTGCCGGACACGTTGGCCGTCATCGTGGCGACCGAACCGGAGGAAGTATACGGATTCATCTAGCAGCCCTCCTTTGCGCAAGTGGATGCCAGGGCGCACGCGGCGCCTGGGGTGGACGTGGACGTCGCGCTCCCCTGCTGACCCTCGAGCTCCTCACGACGAAGCTGCGACTGGCAAATCTCGCGATAGAGCTGGCAGGTCGTATACAGCTCATCGTGCGTGCCCAGGCCCGCGACCGAGCCGTGATCGAGCACGCAGATCATGTCGGCGTCGCGCACGGTCGAGACGCGCTGGCTCACAATCACCGTGGTCAGCGGCAGCCCACCCTCGGCGGCACCGCGCATGCTTCGTTCGCGAATGGCATGGCGAAGCGCCGCATCGGTCTTAAAGTCGAGCGCCGAGGCGGAGTCATCCATAATCAGGATCTGCGGCGAGCCCACCAGAGCGCGCGCAATGGTCAGGCGCTGGCGTTGGCCACCGCTGAAGTTCTTACCGCCCGCCTCGACCGGAGCATCTAAGCCCTGCTGCTTGTTACGCACGAACTCGCTGGCCTGCGCCATATCGAGCGCCGCCCAGAGCTCCTCGTCGGTCGCCGACTCGTCACGCCAGGTCAGGTTGCTGCGGATCGTGCCGCTCACCAGCGACGCGCGTTGCGGGACGGTCGCGACCACATGGCGCAGCTGATCGAGCGGCCAGGCACGCACGTCGGAGCCCATCACGCTCACGCTGCCGGTGCTCGCATCGTACAGGCGCGAGATAAGCGAGACGAGTGTGGACTTGCCGCTGCCCGTGCCGCCGATAACGCCGAGAGTCTTGCCCAGTGGGAGTTCCAGGGTCACATCGTTGACGGCATTTGCCGCGCCCGCGCCAAAGGAGAAGCTCGCATGGTCAAAGCTCAGCGCGGGAACTGGGGCGGCATTGCCCGGCTTGGGCAGCGCGACCGGCTGGTTGCCCTCGTCGGTGATGCTCGGCACGCAATTGAGCACCTCGTTGATACGCGACGCACTGGCGCTCGCCTTGGTAAAGACCACAACCAGGTTGGCGACGTACACGATGGAGGTCAGGGTCTGCGTCATGTAGTTCACAAACGCCATGACCTGACCCTGCGTGAGCTCACCCACGTTGACCTGGATGCCGCCCACCCACAGGATGGCGCACACGCCCAGGTTCATCACCAAAAACGTGACGGGATTAAGGATCGACGAGAGCTTGCCCACCGCGATGGCGGTATGGGCCTGGTCATCGGCGGCTTGGGCAAAGCGCTCGCGCTCATGGTCCTCGCGCACAAAGGCGCGAACCACGCGGGCGCCCGAAAGGCCCTCGCGGCAGATAAGCGCGATGCGGTCGAGCTTTGCCTGCAGCTGCTTGTAGTACGGGATACAGCGCGCCATGACAAACCAAAACACCAAGCCGATGGCGGGCGTGCAAATCAAAAAGATCATGCCGAGCTTAAGGTCAATGGCAAGGGCCGCGACCATGGAGCCCACGGCCAAGAAGGGCCAGCGGATGAGCATGCGTACGCCCAGCGCCACAGCGAGCTGCACCTGGTTAACGTCGTTGGTGATGCGGGTGATGAGCGACGGCGTGCCAAAGCGATCGAGCTCGGCATAGCTCAGTTTGTTGATGTGCTGGTAGAGCGCACCACGGATATCGGTGCCCATGCCCTGCGAGGTGAGCGCCGCCATCTTTTGGCAGACGAGCGTAAACGAGATGCCGATCACAGCCATGGCGCCAAGTACCATGCCGTAGTGGATAACGGCGTTCACATCGTGCGCGCCAATGCCCTTATCGATCATCTGGGCAATCACCAGCGGCGTAAGCAGGTCAAAGATCACTTCGATCAGCTTGCACGCAGGGCCGATCACCATATACCGGCGAAACTTACCGCCAAAACGCCTGAGCAGCTCAATCATGTATAGGCGCTCCCTATCATCATCCACATTCAATTCGAACCATGATAGTACGGTGAGCCCAAAAGAAGCGTAAACAACTCGTCATTTCTAATGGGATTCGGTTTCCAGAGAAGCGGAGAGGTGCGCATGCCCGGTCAGCGGCGCGCCAATCGCTTGGTATACTTACAGTAGTGCTACCAGCCGAGCCGCCGACCCTTGAAATGAGGTGCCGAGATGAACGACATTCTCGCAAGAAGAGCAAGACGAGCAACTGTGGGCATCGCCCTTTCCGCGGCACTTGTCGCGGGAATCGCCCCCGCAACGGCGATCGCGGCAGAAACCAGCTCCCCCACCGGTGCAGTTGCCTTGCAGACGGAAGATACGGCCACCGCAAAAGAAAGAGCGTATGCAGCCATGCAGGAAGCGCTCAAAAACCTCGAGGCCGCAAAAGACGCCGCAAGTCTTGAGAAACTTGCGGTAATCGATGATGACATTGCCGCTTTTCAAGAGATCTACGACATGGTGGTGACGGAAGCCGCCAAACGGAGGGAGCGCCTTCCCGCCATGCAAGCGAACGTCGATGCAGCCCAAGCCAAATACAATGAGGCCCACAACCGGACAAGCGGCCTTCAGGCAGAATTAAATAAGGCAATCGACGACGGAGCTTCTAACGAAACTATTAAGCAGTTGCGAAGTGAGATCATGTCGGCAGAAAGGCGAGAAAAATCTTGTGAAGATGATCTTCACCACTGCCAACGCCGGCTCGAAAGCCAGAAAAAACAGGTTCAGTATTTCGAAAGTGAGGCAGAGGAAGCCAAAGCCCACATCGATGAGGACATAGCCAAGCGAAATGCACTCCTCGGCGATTTGGAAAAGGCGCAAGCGGCCTATGACGATGCCTGCAAGGCATACGAAGAGGCGAAAGCCGCGGCAGATAAGGCCACCTCGCCCGAGATAACGAAACCCGCCGAGACGACAAAACCCTCCAGCTCAGCGCAACCGGCCGAGACGGCGCAGCCCGCCAGCTCGCCCGCGACCGGCAAAGACGCTCCATCGAGCTCCACCAAGCAAGCAGATACGACCACCGGCAAGCTCGCAAACACAGGCGACACAGCGCCGAGCGCAATCACACTCGCAGGAATCGCCGCCGCAGGACTCGGAATAACCGCCACAGCCACACGCCGCATCAAGAACTCAAAATAGCCGCCAGCGGTTATTGTCTTCGCCAATCCATAAGCCCATAGACAAAGAGGCCCGTTTCCCCAACCAAAACCAGGGAAACGGGCCTCTTTACTTGTAAAAACAAATGGTAATGCCACCATCTCTTGAAGCACATCGCCACCGCGCTCCAAACAACGCCAACGAGCAGCATTCCTTAAGGGATAGATTTAATTTAGGCTAACGCGCCTTTACGGGTGATTTTTGGACGAAGTGGTCCCGGTGCCGGCGGGCTGTTTGGTAGTCGAGCGATCCCGCAGGCAAAGCCGAGGACCAGCGAGACACCAAACAGCCCGCCGGCACCGGGACCGCATCGCGGCACCAAAAAAGCGCCCGTGCGCTCGATGGATTCGGATGCCCGACAGAGGCTCCTTATGGCTGCTTCCTTCCGGACCTGACCAGATTCGGAACATGTCGTCATCCGAACCCATCGAACGCGCTAGGCGCTCGGTATATCTTACCCGCTCCCGCCCGATGGGGCAAGACAGCTAATTTGGGACGGGGCTTTTTTGACTACTTGGGCAATCAGATCGGCATGTAGTCAAAATAGCCGTCCCAAATAGACTGGTCTGACGCTGCGCCACGAAAAGGGTCTATCTACTACGTTTAGACCGCATGGGTCGACCATAGCCGACTTTTTCGGAAATCGGCAAGCTCTCTACCTGCGGTTTTAATTTCACAAAATCCGGGATGGTCGAGGGTGACCGGTTTAACGTAGTAGATGGCCGCATTTCGTGGCAAACGGTCCGACTCGAGACCCATGTCGACCAGCCTCGGATGGCAATTCACGAAGTTGCGGTGGAATACGGACTGAATTGGCACCTTAAAGGCAAAAACACTCCGTATTTCACCGCAAGTTATTGGGGGGATGGGTTTTAGAGGCGAGCGAGGTCATAGGCTTGGGCAGCTGCCTCGCCGGCGCAGATGAGGTTGGTTGTGGCTTCTTGCGGATCGAGTGCCCGCTCCAGGTCTATGGGCTTGCGGCAGATCGGAAGCGCCAAGTCGATGCCCTGCCCATACACCGCATCCAGGCTGTCGGCACGACCGCCCACGACAGCGGCCACCGGCTTGCCATATCGCTTGGCACGGCGGGCCACACCCACCGGCGCTTTGCCGGCGGCGGATTGCTCGTCCATATTGCCCTCGCCCGTTATGACCAGGTCGACATCGCGCACGCGCTCGTCAAATCCCACGAGATCGAGCACCGTCTCCACGCCCGAACGCAGCTCCGCACAGAGCGCCAGCAACGCCGCGCCCAAGCCACCGGCAGCGCCCGCGCCGGGCACGCCGAGCACCGAGCCAAATGTCCGCGCACCCTCGGGCACGCGCAGTAACCCCTGAGCCCGTGCCTCGGCAATCGCCGCATCGAGCAGGCGACCGTAGTCGACCATCCAGCTGTCGCACCTGCTCAGCGCCTCGGCATCATCCGTCGGTAGGCCCTTCTGCCCACCGAACACCGCTAGGGCGCCTCGGCGTCCCACAAGCGGATTCTCGACATCGGAAAGCACCACGACACGCGCGCCGTTCAGCGCCCGAAGCGCTGGCGCCAAATCGATACTCACCACGTGTTCGAGACCCGCGAGACCGGGAGCGATATCGCGGCCGTGCTCATCGACAAGGCGCGCGCCCAGCGCCTGCAGCATACCGGCGCCACCGTCGTTGGTGGCGCTGCCGCCCAAGCCAATATAGATAGTCTTTGCCCCGGCACGAACCGCACGGAGCATCAGCCCGCCCACGCCATAGGTTGTAGCAGCCAGCGCCGACGACTCCGTGCAAGGCGAGTACCCGATGCCCGCGGCTTCGGCCATCTCAATAACAGCTGACTCATGCTCGACATCAACCAGCATCCGGGCAGGCACACGCTCGCCCAAGGGACCTGCAACCTCGCAGGTCACAAGCTCGCCACCGCAGGCGGCAACGGCGTCGAGCGTTCCCTCGCCACCATCTGCCAGCGGCAATGTGCACACCTCGGCATCGGGCCAAACGCGGCGCACGCCTTCGGCAACCGCCGCCTCCGCCTGCGCGCTCGAAACGCTGCCCTTAAAGGAATCAATCGCCAACAGCACACGGCGGGGCCGGCGGCACGCGGCACCAAAATCGACCGCCTCAACGACGATATCTTCGGCACACGCGAGCGCCTCGGCATGAGCGGCATGCGCCTCAAGATCGGCCCCACAACCGCAGCCAGCACCATCGGTGCCACGCAACCCACTAAAATAGCCGCTCAACACCTCACGACACTCGTCTGCCAGCACGCCAGCCGTCACGCTAAACCGATGATTCAGGCGCGAGTCGGCATTCAAATCGTATAGGGATCCCAGCGCGCCGGCCTTGGCGTCGCTCGCGCCGTACACGCAGCGCCCCACGCGCGCATTAACCATAAGCCCCGCGCACATGCAGCAGGGCTCGAGCGTCACGTAGACCGTACAATCGGAAAGGCGCCAGCGTCCAAGCGACTGAGCGGCGGCGCATAGGGCCGCAAACTCGGCATGCGCCGAAGGATCCTGGTCGAGCTCGCGGCGATTATGCGCCCGCGCGACAATCTCACCCGCGCGCACCACTACGGCACCGATCGGCACCTCGCCCACCGCCGCGGCGGCACGCGCCTCCGACAGCGCCTCACGCATGAACTTCTCATCGATTCCGGTGCTCGTCATCGTTCGCCTCCCCTGTTGCAAATCCAAAACGATGCTATCATTACGACTCACGGAGAGATGGCAGAGCGGTTGAATGCGGCGGTCTTGAAAACCGTTGAGCGCGAGAGCGTTCCGGGGGTTCGAATCCCCCTCTCTCCGCCACTCTTAGTGACTCACCGGCGTCATGGTCCGCTCGAACAGCGCATCGACCACGTCGGCGATTTCGGATCGGCGCTCCAGTACGTGGCCCGATTCCCACCACATGGTAAAGAGCCGAATAATGCCGCCGGCGACAAACTCAGACGTCGTCTCGAGCGATACGGGCGCAAGCGCATCCTCGTCAAGCGCGCTCATCACGCGCCCGCGTATGGAGCGCGCGATGCGGTCGCAAATCATGCTGGTCAGCATGCCCGACATACTGCTCGCCAAAATGTTATCCATGAGCTGCTCATGCGCCAGAATCAGATCCATGGCATCGGCGAACACTTCGTGGCGAAGCGCGCGCACGTCCTCGGCGCCCTCCGAGCCATCCGCATCGGCCCGCTTTTGCGGCAGGCCCGACATGAGTTCATCGATGTAGAAGGCAAAGTAATCGTTTTTGTCGCGGAAGTGCTTGTAGAACGTCGTCCGACGAATCATAGCGCGGTCGCACAGCATGGCAACCGTCACGTCCTCAAACCGATGCTCTTCGAGCAGCTCAGTAAAGGCCTCGAACAGGGCCCGATAGGTTTTCTTGATGCGAAGGTCCATACGTATCGCCCTCCTCAAGGAAAAGACAGCGTTCACTAATCTGTCGCATATCTTACACCTGTATCGCCCACTCCCTGGCGAACGGCCTCACCTTGGTGGAAACATAACGCTTACCGGAAAGTTCGGTATCGCCAAGGGTTGCGGGTATACTAGTAGCGTTACACCAACGGCAGCCGGCGGAAGACGCCGCGGCCATTCGAAACGGAGACACCATGATTCCCGTCATCATCGGTATCGTTGTTGTCGTTGTGATTGTCTGCGCCATCGCCGGCATCTACAACAACATGGTCACCAAGCGCAATCGCATTGATAACGCCTGGCAGAACATCGACACGCAGCTGCAGCGCCGCAACGACCTGATCCCTAACCTAGTCGAGACCGTCAAGGGCTATGCCAAACACGAGCAGGACACGCTTGCCGCCGTGGTCAACGCGCGCAACGCCGCCGTGAGCGCTACCACGCCCGAAGCCAAGATGGAAGCCGACAACGTGCTGACCGGCGCCCTGCGCCAGCTCTTCGCCGTGGCCGAGGCTTACCCCGATCTTAAGGCGAACACCAACTTTACGCAGCTCCAAGCCACGCTCGAAGACACCGAGAACAAGGTAAGCTACGCGCGCCAGAGCTACAACGACTGCGTGCTTAGCTACAACAACGCCATCCAGACGTTCCCTGCCGTTATCTTTGCCGGCATCTTCCAGTTTAAGGAGCGCCAGGGCTTTGAGGCAGCCGAGGCCGCCCGCCAGGCACCGACCGTCAAGTTCTAACAAGTTGGCAACGCATCCTGAATCGGCTATATGCATAAACCGCTCCGTCGAATGCATACTTCGACGGAGCGGTTTCCTTTTTCGCGTAGGTCCCCCTCTAAGCGCCGTGCATTTTTGGGAGTATTCAACATAACCAAGAGCATCGGGTGCCACGACAAAGGCCAAAGACCGCGAAAATCCCTGCAAATCAAGTGCTGTCGGGTGGCGCGCGCAGACGTGGTGTAAGAGCGTCCCGAGGTCCGTCGCTGCAAGTCC
>CAJLPI010000007.1:0-95452 GCA_905208535.1 uncultured Collinsella sp.
CCCGAACCCCGTGAGGGCCGGCGCCTTTAGACGCGTGCCGGAAATCCAAGGGTTACACCCTAAGAGCAAACCACCCCTTCTAGGGGTGGTTTTGATTTAAGCGTCCACGCATGAAACACGGCGCGATGAACTGCGCTGCTCGTCGCCCGTCCGCGCCGCCGAGAGCAGGGCGCCCAAATCGGCCTGGATCGCCTCCGCCTTGCTTCCGAGCTGCAGCGGAGCCGAGCCGTTCGAGATGTTGACGCTCAACAGGTGCGCATCCGGCAGCTTCGCGGTCATGCTCCAGAACGGGAGCGTGATGATGCCGGGGGTCATCTCGCCCACGCCGAGCTCCAGCAACAGCACGCGGCGATCGCTGCGCTCGCACACAAAGCGCTCGTATCGTCCGAGGCTCTCGCGCCAGGCCGCACCCTGCAGAAACGTGTCATCGCGCACCCACGGCACAAGCTGCCAGCCGCAATGCGGGCATCGGGGGATATCCTCGCTGAGGACCTCGAACCCCGCCATGCCCGCGAGCATGCGTTCGACGTAGGGGCTCACGTCGAAGAGCTCGTCACAGCATGGCTGCTTGCACTGAAGGTGCGCGAAGCTTCCCTGATAGTTGCAGATCCTCTCGGTGGGAAACGTCTTCTCGACTTGGGTGTCCACATTGGTGCTCAGGATGAAGTAGTCCTTATGGCCGATGAGGGACCGTAGGTCGAGATAGGGCTGCGAGGTCGGCTCGCGCAGCATGAAATCGATATATCGCGCGTAGTAGGCCCATTGCTGCTCGAGGCTGGGGTAGAGGTGGTAGAAGCCGTCGAAAAGGCTCTTGACTACTTTCGATTGATGCTCAGTGCCCATTGTATTCGCTACGATTAAACTCGGCACAGGGGATACTGGTTTTCCGTGCGAAAACGCTCATGCCGCTAAATTGAGCGACCGCCTGTACTGCAGCGGGATCATCCGCCCGAGCGATCCCTTAATCCGTCGCCCGTTGCGCCAATCGGCAGAAGCCACGCGTGGACGCTAATCGCTCGAGCGAATCGTCGTCGGTTTCCGTTTAACGATTTCTTTTTCCGCTATTATCCGACCCTCGGACTTCCTCGTGATAGAAGTAGTCCACGATCACCGGATGCCCCTGGGGGACTCTGCCATAAGGCATTTCGTTGTCCACAAAGGGGCAATCGTACTTCTTGGCCATTTCCTCGGCTTTTACTTCAAGCGCTTCAAAATAGCTACGGTTGCGCTTGTTATAGATCTCATCGTAAAGCGGTACGAGATTGGGATGTTTCTCGGCGATATAATCCAGGATCGCTTTTTTGAAACCACCCCGAAGATTGAGATTTTCGAGCCAAAACAAATCGCACCGATCTTTTACTCGCTCAAAAATCATCTCAAAATCCGTGATGCCGGGAAATACCGGGGACACGAAGCAGACCGTACGGATACCTTCGTCATACACCTGCTTCATAGCAGCGATACGACGCTCGATGCTCGACGCGGAGTCCATATCGTTCTTGAAGTTCTCATCCAGCGTGTTGATCGACCATGAAACGGTCACTCGTCCAAGCCTCTTCAGCAGATCGATATCCCGTACCACAAGATCGGACTTTGTGCAGATCAGAATATCTGCATCGCTGCCAATCAGCTGCTCCAGGAGTTTCCTGGTATTCCCGAATCGCTCCTCCTGTGGATTGTAGCCATCCGTCACAGAACCGATAACCACCCGCTGTCCAGCGTATTTCTTCGGATTCTTGATTTCCGCCCAATGCTTCACATCAAGAAAGGTGCCCCATTCCTCCTTGTGTCCGGTAAAGCGCTTCATAAAGGAGGCATAGCAATACTTGCAGGCATGCGTGCAGCCTACATAGGGATTGACCGAGTAGCCGCCTACCGGCAGGCTGGACTTGGTCATGATGTTCTTTGCTTCCACCTCATTGATGAGGATTCCATCGATCACTTCCGCCATGTTCTCTGCACCTCCAGCACTCTTTCGAATTCTTCCGGCAATTCCTGAATCATGTTTTCGTCCCCTATGACAGAGACGAGGTCTTCCTTCATAAACATTGGAATGCCAAGCGCGTGCGCCTGGTCCGTCAAAGACCATGCCCACTCCGGTTCCGTATGAACCTTCCTGCTCTGCGCCCCGGTCATGGTACCGACGACGATCCAGTTGATTCCGGAAAGGTCGACCGTACCGGGATCGTCGAATAGCGGCTCAAAAGTAACGAAGAAGTGATTTGCTTTGACGTTTTTCCGAAGGGCGTCGATACGCCACAGCTCCGCTTTCCTCGTCACCGTAACGCCGAACCATGCGTTTTCCAGGTCGGTATCTAAATCCAGCAAATCGGGTCTCTTGGTCAGGAACAGGAACTGATGCTGTGGATTCTCATGGATCTTTGCAAATACCTCGTCTCGCCATTCCAGCTTCCACCCGGAGAGATCGCTCATGCCGGTAAGGAGAAAGTTCTGCGGGCGTTTCTTTTCCATCATCTTGAGCTTGCTCGGGAAGAACGCAGGATCAGCGAAGTCGTCAATCATATGCCAACGTTTCACATTGTTACGGGCATAGCAATATGGACACCCCACCGTGCAGCCGATGACGATATTCATATTCTGAATCTGATTTTTGATGCAGATGCTCATAACGCCTGCCTACCTGCCTCTCCCGTAAACACGCAATCAGCCTTCCCCACCTTGCGGGCAAAAGCCTCGATATCTTGCTTGCAAGCAGCAGGCTCGCAATCGCTCAAATCGTATGACGTGCCGCCGTTTCGATAGACGGCCCGATGGGAAAACGATCGGCTGACAAGCCCGATGCCGAGCTTCTCGCACAGGGTCATCCGTGCTCCCTTTCAGCTATAAAAAACAGGTGTCTATAAACAGTATCCTTGTTGATTTTCGCAGGGGCAATGAACAAACGCGTGCACCTGTCGATAAACGAACAGCTACTGGACATTGTCAAACGACTCAGATTGGAGAGGCGATGGGAGAAACCAAGATCGACCGCCGGCGGCGCTACACCCTCTCGGTCATACAGGAGGCGTTCTTCGCGCTGCTGGCCGAGGTCGGCTTCGCGAAGATGACGGTGGCGGACATCCGCCGCCGCGCCGAGATCAACCGGGGAACGTTCTATCTGCATTACGAGGATAAGTACGCGCTGCTCGATGCGCTTATCGACGAGGCATTGGCAGCGGCTCCCCCGCTTGAGGGGGTTGAATCGGCAACGCTTTGCCAGCGTCCGCCGGCAGACGACGATTATCGCCTGCTTTATTCGGACAGCGACGCATACGCTCGCGTAGCCCAGCGCGTCATAGAACGCGGAGCGGAGCAGATGGTTCCCTGGGTCATGGAGAAAACAGGGCTTTCACGCGAAGACGCTTTCCTGCTCTTCGTCCACAACGTCCAGGGCAATCTGGCCGTCAACCGCCTGCTCGGCTGGAGACGAGGCCCCGAGTTCGCCCATGCCCAGGAGCTGCTCAACGCCTATTCCGAAGGGGGCTTACTGGCGGTATCCGCTCTTCGCGATTCCGATAACCCATCGTGATCTGCGATTCAGGAATACCAGCCTCCGAGCCCTCTCGTTCGGAGGCTGCGGCTAAAACCTCATTGCGCATCTACCGCTCCGCGTTACTCGCCACCTGCCCGCGCCGCCGAGAGCAGCGCGCCCAAATCTGCCTGAATCGCCTCTGCCTTGCTTCCGAGCTGCAGCGGAGCCGAGCCGTTCGAGATGTTGACGCTCAACAGGTGCGCATCCGGCAGCTTCGCGGTCATGCTCCAGAACGGGAGCGTGATGATGCCGGGGGTCATCTCGCCCACGCCGAGCTCCAGCAACAGCACGCGGCAATCGCTGCGCTCGCGCACGAAGCGTTCGTATCGTCCGAGGCTCTCGCGCCATGCCGCACCCTGCAGAAACGTGTCGTCGCGCACCCACGGCACAAGCTGCCAGCCGCAATGCGGGCATCGGGGGACATCCTCGCTGAGGACCTCGAACCCCGCCATGCCCGCGAGCATGCGTTCGACGTAGGGGCTCACGTCGAAGAGCTCGTCACAGCATGGCTGCTTGCACTGAAGGTGCGCGAAGCTTCCCTGATAGTTACAGGTTCTCTCGTCGGGAAACGTCTTCTCGACTTGGGTGTCTACATTGGTGCTCAGGATGAAGTAATCCTTATGGCCGATGAGGGACCGTAGGTCGAGATAGGGCTGCGAGGCCAGCTCGCGCAGCATGAAGTCGATGTATCGCGCATAGTATGCCCATTGCTGCTCGAGGCTGGGGTAGAGGTGGTAGAAGCCCTCGAAAAGGCTCTTGAAGCCAAAGGCTTGCTGCCAGTCCGCCATTCCTGCGCGCGCCATGCCCGCACGGTTGTAATGGTTGAACCCGGCGGCGCTCGACATGCCCGAGCCGATGCCGACGATGATGGCGTCGGCATCGTCGATAAGGCTTCGAAGCCTATACGCTTCCCTCTCTAGAGACGGCATCGGGCGATCTCCTCGAAAGCCGGGGCCATATCGCCGTCAACGAGAATCGTCTCGCACGAAGCGTCGGGCGCCATGGCCTGGCCGTAGTTGAACACGATGTAGGTGGCGTGCTCGCAGGCGTTCGCGATCTGGGCGAGCATGCGCTTTATGACGCCGTCGTGCAGTCCCACGCCAAGTTCGAGGATGGCGACCCTGCCGTTGCGATGGGCTTGCACAAGACGCGCGAGCTCGTCGAGCTGGGTCATGGCGAGGGCGTCTGGATGGGCGAGGCACCGCTCGTCAACCGACGTGCGCGTGCTCCCCTCAGTCTCGAGCACGCGCTCCTCGTCGAACCCGGCGCGCGCGAAGTGCCCGTCGATGTTGCATGTGACCACGAAGGTGTCGGCGTGCTCCGTAAGCCGCCGCAGCCCGTTCATGAGCGAGCCGGGCTCATATTCGAGATACTCCTTTTGATGGAACCGCTCGGCCCATCGGCGTCGCACGCTGGCATCCGGGGAAGCGAGCCCCTGCAGTATGCAGCCGATGCCGTCTGCCTGGGCGAGGTCCCCGTACGCCTCTTGGAAATGAGCATCGGCGCAGAAAAGGTTGAGCCCCTCCGCCATGTCGAGTCCGTTGCTAGCGCCGATGATGACAAGATCCGCTTCGGCTAGCGCCCTGCCTATGCGAACTGCTTTCGCCGTCTCCATGCGCTACCTCCCCAGCGTCTTTCGCACGTCGGCGAGCACGTCGGCGATATCGGCGCGAACGGCGAGCCCCCGATCCTCGATCGCGCGGGGGAGAAACTGCGTCTTGTTGTTTACGGCGATGTAGCTGGCCTGCGGTAACTGCGCCGTGAGGGCCCAGAACGGCTCCTGGATAAACGCGGGCGTCATGCGGCCCACACCCAGCTCGAGGAAGAGGATCCTCTGCCGTGCGTGCGCGTCGAGCCATTCGGACACCTTGCGGTACTGCTCCTCGTAGAGTTCGCCCTGCAGGAAGTTGCCGTAGCCGCGAACCCAGGGGAACGCCTCTGCCCCGCAGTGCGGGCAGCGCGGCACGAGCTCTGTCGGAACCTCAAGGCCGTCTCCCATGGCCTCTACCATGTTGGAGACCGGCTCGACCGCATCCCACACCGCGTCGGTGCAACAGCGGGAGCACTGAAAGAAGCGGTGGTCGCCTTGGATCTCTGCCACTTTCTCCCAGGGATAGAGCTTCACAAACTGCGTGTCCTGGTTGGTGGTGAGCACGAAGAAATCCTTCTCGGCGAGAATGGCGTCGAGGTCCTTGTAGGGCTTGCGCAGCGGGGCGTTGAGCGTGGTGTCGAGGAAGGTGGCGAGGTATCCCCAGCGCGCCTCGGCGGTGGGCCAGCGGTAGAACGACCCCTCGAAAGCGCCCTTGAAACCGTAACGCTCGGCGAATTTGCCGAAATGCTTGCGATAGGTCGCGTTGTCCTCGTAGTAGAAGTCGCCGCCGCCCGCCGCGGAGAGCCCAGAGGCCCCGCCCACCAGCACGCAATCGGCTTCCTCGATCATGCGGGCGAAGTCCCTGATTTGCTGGTCGTAGGGCTCGGGCTCGCGGTCACTCAGCTCATAGGGCGTGCCGCCGCTGCGGTAGGCGGCCTGAAGGGAAAACGATTGGTTGGTGAGCTCGATAACGAGCTGCTCGTACAGGGTCACTGGATACCTTCTTTCAGCTATTATAAACAGGTGTCTATAAAAAGTATCCATGTCGATTTGCTTAAGAGCAATGAACAGCTTCGGCCTGCTGTCGATAAACGAGCGTTTGCCGGGCATTGTCGAGCGTTGCAATTGGAGGGGTAATGGAAGCGGGGAAGATCGATCGTCGCCGACGCTATACACTCTCGGTCATACGGGAGGCGTTCTTCGCGCTGCTGGCCGAGGTCGGCTTCGCGAAGATGACGGTAGCGGATATCTGCCGCCGCGCCGATATCAACCGTGGCACGTTCTATCTGCACTACGAGGACAAGTTCGCCCTGCTCGACGCGCTTATCGACGAGGCCTTGGCGGCGGTGCCGCCGCTCGAGGGAACGGAGGCGGGTGCCCTCTGCCAGCGTCCGCCGGCAAACGATGACTATTATCTGCTCTACTCGGATGACGACGCGTACGCCCGGGTGGCACAGCGCGTCGTCGAGCGCGGCGCCGAGCAGATGGTTCCCTCGATCATGGAGGAGACTGGGCTTTCGCGCGAGGACGCCTATCTGCTCTTCGTCCACAACGTTCAGGGAAATCTCGCGGTCAACCGCCTACTTGGTTGGAGGCGGGGACCCGAGTTCGCTCACGCCCAGGAGCTGCTCAGTGCCTATTCCGAAGGAGGCATGCGGGCGGTATCGGCTCGCCACGATCCCCGTAGTTGATCTTGACAGCGTGCCATTTCAGGCAGGCGACGTTGCTATGGCCCCTCTTTGGTTTTCGATGTTGTATAAGGCAATCGCAATCGCCTTGAGCTTCTTTAGGGAACTTGAGCAAGAGATATGGCCTGCTGGCGATTGATTAACCCCATTTGTTTTGGTTACAAGAAAAAATGCTGCGCGCCTGCAGCATGAAGGAGAGGGAATCCTATGAATATCGTTGTATTGAGCGGCAGCCCGCGTAAGGGCGCCAATACCGATACCATGGTCGAGGCGTTTGCCGAGACCGCGCGTGAGGGCGGCCATACGGTCGAGGTCATCCGCGTTGCCAGCAAGAAGATCGCCGGCTGCTTGGGATGCCAGTACTGCTTCGCCCATGAGGGCGTCTGCGTGCAGAAGGATGACATGGCTGACGTGATCGAGTCGCTGAAAGGCGCCGATATGGTTGTCTTCGCTTCGCCTATCTACTGGTTTGATATCACTGCGCAGGAAAAGACCGCCATCGACCGCCTGTACGCCTTCGGTGCCACGGGCTTCCCGTTCACCAAGACGGCCCTTTTGCTCGATAGCCACAGCGAGGGCGTCTATGATGCGGCTATCGCTATGTACAAGTCGGCCTGCGCATACTGCAAGTGGGAGGACCAGGGCATTGTCACCATCAGCGGTATGACCGAGCGCGGCAGCATGGCATCCTCGCCCAAGTTGGAAGAGGTGCGCGAGCTCGCCCGCAAGCTCGCCTAAGGACAAGAGGAGCGCATGGCAATCAGCGTTGGTGGAAATGCTTGCTATCCTTACCAAGAGATAGGGGTGTATTCCCTCAAGTGCCGTATAGAACAATTTTTAAACGCAGAAAAATAACTGAAAACAAATTAATCCGCGTTAAAATATTGTCAAACAGAAGTTCATGAGGGAAGGTTGCGTATGCGTCGCAAGGCAGACGAGCTCCTTAGGGAATGGCGAGACAGAGCTGATAGAAAACCTTTGCTGGTCAAAGGCGTGCGCCAGTGTGGCAAGACCTATTTGCTCAGAACGTACGCCCAGGATCTTTTCGAATCGGTTGTCTACGTTAATCTTGAGAACGACCGGTCGGCGCGAGCGGATTTTTCGGGCGGTCTTGACCCTCATTCGATCGTACGCGCGATTGAGGCTCGTACGGGACAGCGTATCGTGCCTGGCAAAACCTTACTGTTCATTGACGAGATCCAGGCATGCGAGGAAGCGCTCACTTCCCTTAAATACTTTTGCGAAGATGCTCCCGAGTATTACGTTGCGGCTGCCGGGTCGCTTCTTGGGGTTGCCATTAACCATCAGTCGTATTCGTTCCCCGTCGGAAAGACCGACTTGATTGAGATGACTCCACTCGATTTCGAGGAGTTTCTCTGGGCGATGGGGCACGATCAGCTGGTCGACGAGATACGCTCATCATTCGAGATAATGGGTCCTCTTGCGCCAAGCCTTCATGAAAAGGCGCTTGGGCTCTATCGACAGTATCTTGTTGTTGGCGGAATGCCCGAGGCGGTCCAAACGTACATCGATGATCAGTCAATCATTGATGTGGCCGAAAAGCATCGGATTATTCTCGACGGATATTCCGCCGACACCAATAAATATGCTGATGAACGCTTGAGCGCAAAGACGCGTGCGTGCTTCGATTCCATTCCACAGCAGCTTGCCAAAGAGAATCGTAAATTTCAATACAAGGTAGTGCGAGCGGGGGGCAATGCGTCTCTCTTTGGAGATGCTCTCGATTGGCTTGTATTGTCGGGTACGGTGGCGCGCTGCAGCCTAGTCGGGCAGATCGAAAGCCCCTTAGAGGCCTTCGTTAACCCTTCTGCTTTTAAAATCTATCAGGCGGATACAGGGCTGCTCGTCTCCAAGGCCGGTGCTCAACGCGCCGATATTCTTGCCGGCATCGGCGGCACATTCATGGGTGCACTTACCGAAAACTACGTTGCCCAACAGCTTTCAGCCATGGGCTATCCGCTGCATTATTGGGCGCGAGATAATCGTGCGGAAATCGACTTTGTAGTAGAGAAGCAGGGATGCTTGTCTGCGATTGAAGTCAAGGCGGGGGAGAACACAAGATCTCGAAGCCTGTCCTCACTTAAAAAGACCCATCCGGGCGTGCGCCTTATCAGACTATCGACTAAGCCCTTTGGAATGAATGATGGGCTTATGTCTGTTCCACTTTATGCGACATTTTGTCTATAGGGATGATGCTGCTGTAATGCATGGGGCCCGGAGCGCGATGTTGCTGCGCTCCGGGCCCCGCTGCTTTGTACAACCATGACGGTTTGGCCACCGTTGTTTTAGTCAAACAGACTCGGCATGTCGTTTTCTTTCATAAGGGCACCAGCAGAGGGCAGGCTCTGCGCGGTGAACTTTTCGGCCGAGACGCCGGCGCCGAGGATCTCCTCGGTCGTGCCGACGGTGGTGACCGAGCGGCCCTTCTTGGCCGTAAAGGCCTGGACGCCCTGCGTGTTGGTGGTCGTCTTGGTCTTGAGCAGCGACGTGTTGAAGTTCATCAGGCGGTAGTCGCTCGAGACCAGCGCGAGGTCGCGGTCCTCCTTGAGCACCTGCGCATACAGCAGCTTGCTGCCGCCGTAGATGGCGTTCTTAAGGCGCTTGCGGTTGGTCTTGGTAACGTATCCAGAAAGCGCGACACGCACCACGCGGCCGTTCTCAAAGACGAACAGCACGTCGGCCTTGTAGTCCTCGGGGTCGATGACCCAGATGACGCTCTCGTCGGGTTCCATCTCGAGATCGGTCGGAAGGTACGAGCCCAGCTGGGCCGACTTGGTATCCTCAAACGCCGCGACCTTGCACTTGTACACCTGGCTCTTATTGGTAAAGACCAGCAGCTCGTGCGTGTTGGAGGACGGGAACTCGATAAAGGGCTTGTCGCCGTCCTTGTACTTGAGCGTGGTCGCCTTCTTGAGCACGCGGTCCGTCATCTTCTTAAGGTAGCCATCGCGCGAGAGCATGATGGTGACCGGGTACTCCTCGACCTCGGGCTCCAAGCTTACCTCGATAACCTCATGGGGCTCGATCCTGCCCGTGCGGCGCGGCATCACGTACTTTTTGTTGACCGCGGCCAGCTCGTCGCTGATGACCTTCTTGATGTTGTCCTCGCTCGAAAGGATCTCCTCGAGCTCGGCGATCTCGCCCTCGAGCTTGGCAATGTCCTTGGTGCGGTTGAGGATGTATTCCTCGTTGATGTTGCGGAGCTTGAGCTCGGCGACAAACTCGGCCTGGGTCTCGTCGATGTCGAAACCCTTCATAAGGTTGGGTACAACCTCTGCCTCGAGCTTAGTGCCGCGGATGATGGCGATAGCCTTGTCGATGTCGAGCAGAATTGCCTCAAGGCCGTGCAGCAGGTGCAGGCGCTCGGACTTTTTGCCCAGGTCAAAGTTAATGCGGCGACGCGTGGACTCAATACGCCACTTGACCCACTCGTGCAAGATCTGGCGCACGCCCATAACGCGAGGGTAACCATCGACCAGCACGTTGAAGTTGCACGAGAACGAATCCTGCAGCGTGGTTGAGCGATAGAGTTTGGCCATGAGCTTATCGGGGTCGACACCGCGCTTAAGGTCGATGGCGATGCGCAGACCCGAAAGGTCGGTCTCGTCGCGGATGTCGGCGATCTCTTTGACCTTGCCTTCTTTGGAGAGCTTGACGATGCGCTCGATGATGACATCGGTCTTGGTGGTGTAGGGGATCTCGTAGACCTCGATGATGCGCTCTTCGGGAATCCAGCGCCAGCGGGAACGGATCTGGAAGCTGCCAAGGCCGGTCTCGACGATCTTCTCCATCTCCTCGCGGCGGTAGATAATTTCGCCGCCGGTCGAGAAGTCGGGCATGGGCATGTACTCGAGCAGGTCGCAGTCGGGATCCTGCAGGTAATGCATGGTGGCGGTACAGACCTCGTTGAGGTTGAAGCCGCAGATATCGGACGCCATGGCGACGCCGATGCCCTTGTTGGCCGAGACGAGGATGTTGGGGAACGTGGTGGGCAGCAGACGCGGCTCCTTCATGGCACCGTCGTAGCTGTCAACGAAGTCGACCGGGTCCTTGTCGATGTCTTTGAAGATCTCGGCGCTGATGGGGGAGAGCTTGGCCTCGGTATAACGCGAGGCGGCGTAGCTCAGGTCGCCCGAATAGTACTTGCCAAAGTTGCCCTTCGACTCCACGAAAGGAGCAAGCAGCGCCTCGTTGCCCGTGGCCAGGCGCACCATCGTCTCGTAGATGGCGGCGTCGCCGTGTGGGTTGAGCTTCATGGTCTGGCCCACGATGTTGGCGCTCTTTTGGCGCTCGCCCTTGAGCAGGCCCATCTTGTACATAGTGTAGAGCAGCTTGCGGTGCGAGGGCTTAAAGCCGTCGATCTCGGGGAATGCACGCGAGACGTTGACGCTCATGGCGTAAGGCATGTAGTTGACCTCGAGCGTCTGCGTGATCGGCTGGTCGGTAACCTCGGAGTGCAGGCCGATGACGTTCTCGGCGTTGACCTGCTTTTTCTTTGGCTGGTTCTTCGTCTTCTTCTTTGCCACGATTTCCTCTTGAACTTCTTATGGGCCGTCGTTATCGATTTGCTGCTATTGCAGGTCCAGCTGGTCCAGGTATTCCTTGCCGTGCTCGGAGATATGGCGCTTACGGCCCGCCTCGTCGTTGCCCAGCAACAGGTTGAACATGGTTTCCATCTTGGTGACGTCCTCGGGCTCCACCTTGATCAGGCGACGCGTCTCGGGGTTCATGGTGGTGAGCCACATCATGTCCGGGTCGTTCTCACCAAGACCCTTGGAGCGGTTGATGGAGCACTTCTGGTCGCCGATCTCCTTGAGGATGCCGTTCTTCTCGAGCTCGGTGTAGGCAAAGTAGGTCTTCTCTTTGCAGTTGATCTCGTAGAGCGGCGACTCGGCGATATACACGTAGCCTTCGTCGATAAGTGTGGGCACCAGACGGTAGAGCATGGTGAGCACGAGCGTGCGAATGTGATAGCCGTCGACGTCGGCGTCCGTACAGATGATGACTTTGTTCCAGTTGAGGTTGTCCAGGTCAAAGGCACCGAGGTTCTTGATGCGCTTGTCCTTGATCTCTACGCCGCAGCCCAGTACGCGCATGAGGTCCATGATGATGTCGGACTTAAAGATGCGCGGGTAGTCCTCCTTCAGGCAGTTGAGGATCTTGCCTCGGACGGGCATAACGCCTTGGAACTCGGCATCGCGCGAGGTGCGAATGGCGCCTGCTGCCGAGTCGCCCTCTACGATGTAGATCTCGCGACGGTTTTTGTCCTTGGAGCGGCAGTCGATGAACTTCTGCACGCGGTTGGCCATGTCGGTCTTCTGCTGCAGGTTGGTCTTAATGCTCTGGCGAGTCTTTTCGGCGTTCTCACGCGAGCGCTTGTTGATGAGCACCTGCTCCACGATCTTGTTGGCAGCGTCTTTGTTCTCGATCAAGTAGGTCGAGAGGCGCTCCTTAAAGAAGGCGGTCATGGCCTGCTGGATAAAGCGGTTATTGATAGCCTTCTTGGTCTGGTTTTCGTAGGACGTCTGGGTGGAGAAGCAGTTGGTCACCAGTACCAGGCAGTCCTGGACGTCTTGCCACTTAATGCCGGTCTCGTTTTTGTTGTACTTGCCCTGTTGCTTAATATAGGAATCGATGGCGCTGGTCAGAGCGCTGCGCGCGGCCTTCTCGGGCGAGCCGCCGTTCTCGAGCCACGATGAGTTGTGGTAATACTCCTGCATCATGAAGGTGCGCGAGAAGCACATGCACGCGGTGATCTTTACGTTGTAGTCGGGCAGGTCCTCGCGATCGCGACCGCGGCGGTCGGCCTCGATAAAGAAGGGTTCGGTAAGGTAGTCGGTACCGACCTTCTCGAGCACGTAGTCCTCGATACCCTTGGGGTAGCAAAAATCCTCTTCGCAGAACTCGCCATCGTCGCCTTCGATGCGCAGGCGGAAGGTTACGTTGGCGTTGACCACGGCCTGGCGGCGCATGGTCTCGCGATACCAGTCGTGGGGAATGCTGATGGAGGTAAAGACCTCAAGATCGGGGCGCCACTTGATGGTGGTGCCGGTGCGGTTCTCGTCGCTGGGCTCAATCTCGAGTGCCTTCTTTTTGGCGCCGACGACCTTGCCCTTCTTAAAGTGCAGAGAGTACTTGTTGCCGTCGCGCCAAACCGTGACGTCCATGTACTCGGAGGCGTACTGGGTCGCGCACGAGCCCAGGCCGTTGGTGCCGAGCGAGAAGTCGTAGTCGCCGCCCTGGTTGTTGTTGTACTTGCCGCCGGCGTAGAGCTCGCAGAAGACGAGCTCCCAGTTAAAGCGCTTCTCGGAAGGGTTCCAGTCGAGCGGGCAGCCACGGCCATTGTCCTCTACCTGAATAGAGCCATCGCGAAAGGCGGTGAGGGTGATGAGCTTGCCGTAGCCCTGGCGCGCCTCGTCAACGGCGTTGGACAGGATCTCGAAGGCGGCATGCGCGCAACCGTCGAGTCCGTCCGAGCCAAAGATGACGGCGGGGCGCAGGCGTACGCGCTCCTCGTCCTTGAGCTGACGAATACTGTCGTTACCATAGTTTGCGGTGTTTTTTGCCATACTCGCTCTCTCGGTGCTCCTTTGCTGCGTTTAAGTCATATAGATAGTCAAGGTAGCATAGCCCAGCCCACAGACGATTCCACCCAACACGAAATCCATCGAACAATCGTTCGGAGTCGGGCACCTTTGGCTTCTGCGGTCATTCCCTGCGCGGTGTGGTGCTCGTGTTAAAACGGTGGCTTATCGGCTGGTAGAATTGCCGCATCAAGACTGCATGTTGTTTGAGGGGGCGCAATGACCGAGAAAGAGAAGATGGAGCGCGGTGAGTGGCATGATGCCAACTTTGACGAGGAGCTCCTGGCGCAACGCGCGAAGGCGGAGGCGCTCTGCTATGACTTTAATATGGCAAAACCTGGAAGCGACGCACAGCTCGATGCTTTGAAGTCCTTGCTCGATACCGATCCTCCCGGGGGGCTGACGGTCCTTTCGCCTGCCTACTTTGACTACGGGAGCAAGACGACCTTTGGTGAGGGCTGTTTTGTAAACCATGGCTGCTACTTTATGGACGGCGGCTCTATCACCTTTGGTGGCAACGTGTTTATCGGGCCGTTTTGCGGCTTCTACACCGCTTCGCACCCCCTAAAGGCAAAGGATCGCAACTTGGGTCTCGAGAAGGCTCTGCCTATTCTTGTAGGCGATAACTGCTGGTTTGGCGCGAACGTATCCGTGTTGCAGGGGGTTACCATCGGCAGCGGTTGCGTAATTGCCGCGGGCAGCGTCGTGACGGAAGACCTTCCAGACAACGTGGTGGCGGCAGGCGTCCCCGCAGTCGTCAAGAAGACCATCGAACAATAACGAAGCCCTTAAACGATAGTGCCCCACTGTCCTCGGTGGAATGCGGGGCGAGGAAGCCGAGCTCGACTCCGCTGGCGACATCTAATGCGCAATGGGCTGGCTCTGGGTATTCAGAACCAGCCCATTTTGGTGTTCGATGAGCCGGGTCGGCGTCTCTCGCAAAAGTAACTTGGAGCTAGCGAGGCTTATCCGAATTGACCTCATCGGCGGCGTCTTTTTCGAGCGCCGTGCGGCGGGCGCTGTAGGCGATGAGGCCCGCGCCTGCCGCGGCGAGTGCTGCAGCGGCTGCCGTAAGGGCAGCGTTGACATCGCCCGTGCCCGCAAGCGCGCCCGCTTTTCCGGAGCGCTTGTTATTGCCGTGGTCCTTGCCGCTGCCGGAGCTGCTTCCGCCGGAGCCGCCGCCCTCGTCAGTACCGCTGCCACTCGAGCCACCATCGCCGTCTACTGTCATTGGGGCGTCGTAAAGCCCTGTCGTATCCGCGCTGTCGCATACGCCGACCTGAACTTCTGAGCGTTCGCATGCCGCGTCGGGCACATGAAGCTCGTGCAGTACGGCACCCAGTGTCGAGTTTGCGCCCGGTCGGATCTCCTCGAGCGTTACGGGATCGAGCGCCACCAGATTACGTGCCTTCGCATACAACGTTACGCGTTTGCCCACTTCGTCGCTCCAACTCTCGGGGATGGCGAAGCTCATGCGGAACTGTGCCGTGCAACCCGGTGCCAGCACGGCGTTGCCGTTGTCGGCTACCAGTGGGTGCGTTGCAAAACATGCGCCCAGCGTCTCGAGCGCGTACTTCACGTGTGCCATGTCGTTGGCCGAAGCGTCTTCGGCAAGCTCTGGATCGTAGATCGAAGCCATACGTGCGTTCGCTCCGAATCCAATGGATGCGCTGGAGAACGGCTGGCTGGAGCCCTCTCGGTACAGATCGATCGTGCCGGCAGTCAGCAAAGTGTTGCCGTCGTTTCGCACCGTGACCATGAAGGATTCGCCTGCTGCTCCGGGCACCACCGCGCCCGAGGTAGCGACCGCGCCCGTCGGAGTGGCACACGCCACCAGAGGCACTTCGATGCCGTGCAGCTCTGCCTCGCTCTTCTCCGCGCTCACAATGTGCGTGGCGAGCGCGGAGAGCATGCCTCTCGACGTCGAAAATGTCGTTATCTGATCGACGGGATGGTCCAGCTCGCACATCACGAACGGCTCCGTGAACAGATCGCCTGCCAAGGTGCTGGCGAAGATGCGGAAGTGCGTGCCCATCACTGCTACCGGGTTGCCTTCTTCGTCGTAGGTTTGCCCCACCTTGCCATCGGTGTTCTCTACATAGAGCGCGCACCTGCCGTTGTTGCTTACGCTAAACGATGCCGGGCCACAGCCTGCGGCACCCACGGGCTGCGTTGCAAATGCCGATGCGCCTCGCGTCCAAGTAATATGCTGCAGCTGCTCGTTGACGGTGGCCAAAAAGCCCGAATGTTGTGGCCACGGCACCGCATGGGGCACCGTGGCGTCTGGTGGCATAACGCCCCAGCCCGCAATGGACTGGCCGATCACGGCGTACGATGCGCAGCCGCAACCGTCTGCGGTCTCGTACGCAACGGGCACCACCATTTTGCCGTTGCTATTCTCGGGCTCGCTCAGCTCGATACTCGACGGTGCCTGCGGAAAGCGAAGAACTTCGCGGAACGTCAGGCTGTCGCCCAAATCATCCGACCACAGGGTAAAGCATTCCAGCGCAACCTCGGCCTCGCTGCCGAGCGCCTTCTCTGCGGTGGTTCCGCGGCGGTGGAGGTAGGCACCCGACAGGCGTCCGTCGACCAGCGTCTTGCCTACCGTGATGCGCGGGCACTGCAGGCAATGGTAGCCATCCTCTTGCAGGCGGCCGCGCGAGATGCTGCACCATGACGTATGCGACACCACGCGGATCTCGTCATTACTTATGCGCAGGCGCACAACGGACAGTATGCCGGCTGTGCTTGCCGTATCGAAAAGGGTGTTGTCGCCGGCGGGGCGCTCGCCCGAGACCAGAAGCACGTAGGCGTCCTGGTTTCCTCTTCCGTCCGTATATTCCACCACGTCGAAGTCGTAATCGAATATGCCGTCGCGCTCCACGTCGCCCTCGCCAAACCCAAGGGGAAAGTCCACGGGCGTGGGAGCGGACCACGTGCCGTTTGCCTTTGTGTGCACCACCAGGCGCGAGCGGCCATTGTCGCCGTAGCGCACCGAGGCGATACGGAACAGGCATTCTACGCCGGCAATCATTGCCAGCTTCATGTGAGCTTCGCTGAGCACGCCGGTAAACAGCACGTTGCCGCTCGAGGGTTTGATGCCGCCGCGATCGTCCTCCGACACGCCAGCAGAATTGGCGTTGGGGTCCGCAACGGCGTTCGTCGCCTGGCCGATATAGGTGTACTCGTACATCGGCGCGGCGTTTTCGTCGTTTTGCATCAGTGCGTGGACGAAATGCTCAACCTGTCCCGTGTCGTCGCTCTCCGCGTCCGCCTCGAGCTCAATGCGCGTGACCGCTTGATCCCAATCGCGCACGACAGGCGCGGCGTTTACGGCAGTGGCCTTAACCTCGGCGCGTGCGAGCAGCTCGGCGTTGGTGACGATGGTGGCCGATGCGATAAATTGCGGCACGCCACCTGCTTCGGCGTTGCCGGGCGTGCCGAAACAGGCATCCAACGTATAAGGCGTATCTCCACCCAATGCCAGCTCAGAGCGCTGGAGTACATACTGGCCGCCATTGTTCACCGACATATTCCACGAATCGATGAGTGTGGGCCACGACCCCGACCAAGCCTTGGTGGTCCACTTGAACATTACGAACTGGAGTATCACATCGACATCGACGTCTGCACCTACGCGCAGTCGCGGAAGCTGGTGTCCATCTGCCTTCTCGTACCCAATGAACAGCGTGAGGGATGCGGCGCCGCGCACGGCAGACGAAGCGACGCCCGCAACGCCGGCGCCAAAGGTGACGGCAAGCCCGATCTGGATGGTGAACGAGCCCGACGTGTTTGAATAGTCGAGCGAAATGTTCTTGAAAAACGCCGCGCCGCTGCCGTGCGTGTGGGCACCCACAGCGAGCGCCAGCTTCGCCAGCACTCAAGGGTTGACGTTTAGGAAAAATGGCACCGGTCCTAGGGTAAACTGCTCGGTCCAATTGAGGTCGGTTCTTACCTGGAAGAGGGCCTTAATATTGCCGTATGCGGGGTCGTTGTTGTTACCCCAGGTTTTGCCCACCCAATCGTAGGCGAGCGAGCCGTACAGCTGTGTGGCGATATCCATCGTGAACAGCGGCGTGCAATGGTGGCGGAGGAGCTTGGTGTTTCTTGGATCGGTGCCCGAACCGGCACTCATACTCTTGTATTGATTCCACTTCCCCTCCATCTCGTCGAGGTAGCGGTTTGCCTGCTTGGCGCCCGACTCGCGCGGCGATTTCTTCCAGTATTCCGGATCAGGGTTGCCCGAATCGTTCATATAGCTGGCTGGTTTGTATCCTCCACCAAACAGCACGTACCCGGCAAACGAGAAATCGAACAAAATGGGGAACGAGGGCATCCAGCACGTGAACTCATTGCCGCCGATGCCGGGAAACGCCGCGGGGAAATCAAACGGAGTGACCTCTTGGTCCATGGTAGTGGGGACGATAGTGGTCGAGCCCGATTCTGCCTTTGCGGCCGGCGCAGTGACAACGGCCATGGGGGAGGAGAGCGTGTAGGTTTTGCCCTGATAGTCGAGAACAAGGCGCAGCTTGCACCCTTCCTCCAGAAGGCCCGATGCCGCGTCGAGAAACTTGTCTTTGAGTGTGAACGTCGCCAGATTATCCGCGCCTGATGCGCTGGCCTTGATCTGGCCAATCTGCGTGACGGTTTCGGTTGAGCTGCCCGCAGCGGGCATCACTTTATTGATATGCAATGTTGCCTGCCCGCCCTGCGGCAGATGAGTTTGCACGGTAAAGGCGTGCGTATCGGGCTGCTCGTTTGCCGTGTCGTCCTTCGGCAATGCCATGAACGTGGCTTCAGCGTACTGGATGTCCCATTCGTCGAATGTGAGCTGTCGAAAGTACGGCTCGCCATCGGAGAGCGGACGTGTGGGTGCGGTAATGGCGGTGCCGCCCTGGATACGCGCAAGGGGAATCTCGACATCACGGTAGCCCGCCATGCTAATGGAGATGCCGCCGTTAAAGTCGTACGCGTCGAGAAGCGTTGCCTCGTCCACGTAGCCTTCCGAAAGAGGGGCGACCTCAAAGATGGCCGTGCCTTCTTCATCGGTCGTGGCGGCGAGCTGCTTGCCTGCGACGTAGCGCGACGTGAGCGTGACCTGCGCTCCCTTGATGGGCATATTCTTGTTGGCGACGTCGACCACGACCACACCAAACATGGTGCGCGAGAGAACGAGCGCCCTGAAGGGATCTTTTTCGTCGGCATAGGCTTCGGTGGGCGCGAACGGCAGCAGGAAGGCATTTTCGCTTCCCGGCACGCGAGGCAACATGATGCTCGCTAGCGAGGACGCTCCGGCAACAAGTAACGAACGGCGATCAAGCATCTTGGGCTCCCATCCCGCAAATATCGGTGGAAATAATCCAATTGTGCGAGAAGGCGCCCCGTGGCGGTAGTGCCGTTCAAGGGTCAAAATGTCCAAATTGATCGAGCGAAGCGTCGGGTTCCGGAACGCGTTCGATGCGCTTGGCAGCCCGGTCGCTAACGCAACATATGCGCGACCAGCTCGGCGCGTGTGCCGATGCCAAGCTTTGCGTATACGCCGGATAGGCGGTTTTTGACGGTGCCCGGCGATACTCCCATATGGCGTGCGATTTCGGCGTTGGTCCACCCACGACAGGCGAGCATGGCCATGGTGAATTCCGTGGTCGTTAAATCGTCAGCAACGTCCTCGCCCGAATCGGGGTTGTGGATGCGCCGCCAGCCGTAGCTGAAGCGGTACGTGATCTCGATGATGTGCGCGAAGTCGTCAGGGTATTGCGTTTTTAGGCACGCCTCGATAAGCCCCTGCAAAAGGCCGTGGTGCTCGCCGATGAGCTCGATAAGGCCGTCGGGGCGCGCAATGTCCCAAGCGGCCCCAAAATGCGCTTTTGCGGCGTCGATGTCCTTGAGGCTCATGCATGCCATGGAAGCTGCCAGGTGCAGGAACAGTTCCGAGATGGGATAGCTTCCCTGTTTCATAATTAGGGCGTTTTCCGCCATGCCCAGGCTGCGGCCGTATTCGCCGCGCAGATACAAGGCGTGCGCCATCACGTAGCTGGCGAACAGTCGCAGGCCTTCGGGTAGGTGCGCCGCAAGTGGATAAAACTCTTCGGCAGAATACGGGGAAGGCAAGTGCAGCAGGACGCTCGCGGCCGAGGCGAACAGGATATGCGTGGCGTGGACGGCGGGCGATTCCTCGTCGGCCGGCGTATCGAGGATGCCCGCAAGGCACCGGCGGGCGTCGGCGATACGGTTGAGCGACAGACTGGCGTATCCGCAGATAAAGCATGCGGAATAGCGCAGCGCGGGATCGGTGACGTCAAGATAGGGGTGCGCCGTCTTGGCGGCGAGTGCGGCCTGTCCGCGAAAGTACAGCGCTTCTGCCGTGGCGATGGCGCGTGAATCGGGGTCGGAAATGCCTGCAACCGCAGCGTCAATCTGCCCCGGCACAAAGGCAGTGCACATCAACGGCATGGGAACGCATGGGTAGCCATCGCAGTCCATCTTCCATCTCCCAACAGCTGACAACAATAGCTGCAATTGTACTCTTGTTGCTCGGGACTGGAATTTGTGGGTATCGCCTACGATTGTGCCGAACGTATAAAGGAAGAGTCTATTGGCGATGCTCCCAAGGTGGCTACCGAAGTCTAGCTGACCTTGGGATATAGAAAAACTGCCGCCCCTGCAAAAAGCTCTGTCGCAGCGATGGGAAACGTATCTCGTTCTGCATATAATGAGGTCATATGACGGTGCGTCTGCATACGCGCGGCGCATTTCCATCGAACCGAGAAGGAGCTCTGCATGGATCCCAACAAGCGTCCCGACGACATGGTACGTATCACCACTCCCGAACTTGCCCAGGCGTTCATCGAAGAGCAGGTCGCTGCAATCCGCGAGCAGATCGGCGACAAAAAGATCCTGCTGGCTCTTTCCGGTGGTGTCGACAGTTCGGTTGTCGCGGCCCTGCTCATCAAGGCCATCGGCAAGCAGCTCATTTGCGTGCATGTTAACCACGGCCTGATGCGCAAGGGCGAGAGCGAGCAGGTCGTCGACGTCTTCAAGAATCAGATGGATGCCAACCTGGTTTACGTTGACGCCACAGATCGCTTCCTGGACAAGCTCGTGGACGTCGAGGAGCCCGAGGCCAAGCGTAAGATTATCGGCGCCGAGTTCATTCGCGTGTTCGAGGAGGAGGCCCGCAAGGTTGGCGATGAGGTCAGCTTCCTCGCCCAGGGCACCATCTATCCCGACATCCTGGAGTCCCAAGACGGCGTGAAGGCTCACCACAACGTGGGCGGTCTGCCCGAGGATCTGCAGTTTGAGCTCTGCGAGCCCGTCAAACTGCTGTACAAGGACGAGGTCCGCGTCGTGGGTCGCGAGCTCGGCCTGCCCGAGAATATGGTTGAGCGCCAGCCGTTCCCCGGTCCCGGCCTGGGCGTCCGCTGCCTTGGTGCCATCACCCGCGACCGTCTTGAGGCGCTGCGCGAAGCCGACGCCATCGTGCGCGAGGAGATCGACAAGGCCGGTCTGACCATCTGGCAGTATTTTGCCGTCGTGCCCGACTTCCGCGCAACCGGCGTGCGCGAGGGCAAGCGCGCCTACGATTGGCCCTGTATCATCCGCTGCATCAACACCGTCGATGTCATGACCGCCGAGGTGCCTGAGCTCAACTGGGCGTTGCTCAAGCGCATTACCGCCCGCGTCACCGCCGAGGTTCCCGGCATCTGCCGCGTGTGCTACGACCTCACGCCGAAGCCCGTTGGCACGGTCGAGTGGGAGTAAGCTAACTCAGCTGGTAGGCGACGAGAACTAGCAGATGTGACAAAGGGACAGTCCCTTTGTCACATCCTCGATATTATGTGCGGGATGGTACGCCACGCGGAGTGCCATCCCGTTCGTTATTTTAATGAGCCGAGTGCGCGAGTGGGAAGAGTCACGAGCATGGTCGTTCCGCGCTCCGAGCTCTCTTTGACCTCGATGGAGCCGCCGTGGAGCGCGGCGATCTCCCAGACCAGCGCAAGCCCCAGCCCCACGCCGCCGTATGCCCTGCTGCGCGATTTGTCGACGCGAAAGAAGGGCTGAAAGATGCTCGTCTGGTATTGCTCGGGAATGCCCGGCCCCTGGTCGCGCACGCGTAGCAGCACGCGGTCGCCTTCGGCGCAGGCGTTGATTTGCACGGTCGAGTTGGGCGCGCTGTAACGTATGGCGTTTTCGGTCAAGTTGAACAGCAGCCGATAGATTAGCGTATCGCTGCCGATCGTTTGCGCGTCGCCCTCACTTGTAAGCGTGATGTCTTTTTGCTCGGCAAGGGGCGCCAGGTCCGTGAGTACTTCTTCGATCATCGGCGCCAGGTCAATCGCATCGTTGCAAGGGACACTGCGCAGCTCGCTCATCTCGAGCAGGGTCTTTGTCATGTGCGTCATCCGCTCGGTCTGCTCCTGCAGCAGCCCGAGCAGGCTCGCTGTATCGGCGTCGGCGTCGGGGTGCTCGGCGCAAAAAAGCTCAACCTGGGCCTGCATGAGCGCAAGTGGCGTGCGCAGCTCGTGCGCCGCATTGCCCGTAAACTGTCTTTGTGCGGAAAATCCCTCGTCAAGGCGGGCAATCATGTCGTTAAACGACGCGCTGCAGCGCCTGAGTTCAGAGGGCACGTCCTCGCTGATTTTTGTGTCGGCGAGGTTGTCGGGCCGCACGCTCTCGACTTGCGTCGCAAAGAAGCGCAACGGCCGCAGCGCATGTCCGCTTACAAAGTAGGCCAGCACGCCGCCGAGCAGCGTTACCGCCGCAGTTATATACCAGCTCGTCGCGCCAAACGATTCTTGGGCGTCGTTCACGACGATGGTCAGCGCGTCGTCGAGCTCTTTGTTTGTCGGGTCAAATGAGCTGGGCGAGGCCGCCTCCACCTTGCTGTGCGCCGACGCTTCTGCACCAATCGAGTCCATGTAGCGCATGCCGGAGTAGCCAACCAGACAATTCATAAGTACGCAGGTCGAGCATACCAGCAGGGCCGTCATCAACGTGATGCGCCACTGCAGAGACAGCCGCTTCATTTGCCGTCCTCCATAACGTAGCCTTCGCCGATTCGGTTGCGGATGGGGTCGTGCCCCAACGCACCGCGCAGCTTTTTGCGCAGCGACGAGATGTGCACGCGGGTCGCGTTGCTAAAGCTGTTGACGCTGCTGTCCCATACATGCTCGATAAGCTCTTCCTGGCTCACCGGCCGCCCCTGGTTAAGCATCAGGTATTCCAAGATGCCGGTCTCCTTGCGCGTGAGGCATAGGGTCTCGCCGCCCACGGAGGCGACGCGCGCCTTGGTGTCAAAGTTCAGCGATCCGCAGGTCAGGACAACGTCGCTTTGCGTAAAGCGTCTGAGCGTGAGGCTACGGATACGTGCTGCCAGCTCGTCAAGATGGAACGGCTTGGTGAGGTAGTCGTTGGCGCCCGCATCGAGCCCCGCTACCTTGTCGGTGACCTCGCCGCGTGCCGAGAGCACGAGCACCTTGGTCTCACAATCAGTTGTCCTGAGTTGCCTGAGCACGGTCATGCCGTCGACATGGGGGAGATTGAGGTCGAGCACGACAAGATCAAAGGTCTCGACATCGAGTAGATCGAGGGCCTGCTGCCCGTCGTAGCAGCAGTCGACGCTATAGGCCAAGTTGCGCAGGCTGCGTGCGATCGCATCGCACAGCGCCCGCTCGTCCTCGACGACCAAGATGCGCATAACGTTCTCCTTGCATAGTCATTCACGCTTAACACGGATTTTATAGTCGGTATGGTCCAATGGGTCGCGAAACGAAAGGAGTGGTCAGATTGTTCAAAGCGATTAAGCCTGTGGCGCAGGTGGCTTTGCTGATCGTTGGGGTAGCCATGGTTGGCTTTGGAATTATGCGCGGCGAGGCAGATGCCGTGCTGGCCAAGGCAATCAGGCTGTGCTTGGAGTGTATCGGAATTGGATAAAAGAAAAAACACTGCATCGCATCTTTTGGCGAGATTCCGCGGATTGATTCAGGCGGCGGCGACGCTTGCGACCAATATTCACCTGCCTAACTTTGCCAAGGGGGGCATCTACCAGGGGGCGGGCAAAGCCGTCTGCGTGCCGGGGCTCAACTGCTACTCGTGTCCGGCGGCCTCGGGTGCGTGTCCCATCGGGTCGTTTCAGTCGGTGGTGGGCTCGTCTAAGTTTAGCTTTTCGTATTACGTCACCGGAACGCTCATTCTAATCGGCGTGCTGCTGGGACGTTTTGTATGCGGCTTTTTGTGCCCGTTTGGATGGCTGCAAGAGCTTTTGCATAAGATTCCCAGCAAAAAGCTCTCCACGAAAAAGCTCAAGCCGCTCACGTACATCAAGTATGCCGTGCTGCTGTTTGCCGTGGTGCTGCTGCCCGTCTTGGTGGTTAACGATGTGGGTATGGGCGACCCGTTCTTTTGCAGGTACATCTGCCCGCAGGGTGTGCTCGAGGGCGCGATTCCGCTGTCCATCATGAATACGGGAATCCGCTCCGCGCTGGGAAAGCTCTTTACCTGGAAGCTCGCGATTCTCATTGTGGTTGCAGTGCTGAGCGTGCTGTTCTACCGCCCCTTCTGCAAATGGATTTGCCCCCTCGGTGCGTTTTATGCGCTCATGAACAAGGTGTCGTTGCTGGGGATCCAGGTTGACCAGTGCAAATGCGTTTCGTGCGGCAAGTGCGCCAGGGTGTGCCAGATGGACGTGGACGTTACGCGTACGCCCGACCATGCCGAGTGTATTCGTTGCGGCAAATGCGTGAGCGCGTGCCCCGTCGATGCTATTAGCTTTCGCTACGGGCTGGGTGTGACGGGCGACAAACCCGCGCAGCCCGCGCAAGCCAGCGAAAACAAATAGGTACCTATATAAGCTTCGATATAACGGAGGAACCATGAAACTGTCAAGAATTGCGGCCCTGTTGATGCTGCCCGTGCTGGCGCTGACCCTCGCGGCGTGCTCTGCGCCCAAGGGCGACGTGAAGGATGCCACGAGCGGCGATGCGCAGATTGCCGAGCTCATAGCGCAAAAGCCGTCGAGCGCCGAGGAGGCGGCCGAGCTGTACCAGCAGCTGCTGCAAAAGGAAAACGAGATCTTTGCGAGCGATAACGCCCTATGGGAAAAGGTATTCAATGCGGCAAATAAAGACTCGGCAATGATTGAGGACGGTAGCAATTACGGCGATTTCCTGCTCAAGACTATCGACGGCGCCAAGGATCAGTTTACGGCTGACGAGCTCAAGACGCTCAAGGCCGGCGCGCAGCAGGTCAAGGAGATCGAGGAAAAGCTCATGGCGCTGGAGAAGGAGTTTCCCGGATGCGGCAGCACGCCCGGCGAGGGGGAGAGCGTCGATGCCTCGACCGCAGGCATGACCAACGGCGAGAGCGGGGAGACGAAGTTCCCCAGCTTTAAGGGCAAGGACTTGGACGGCAACGATGTAAACAGCGACGAGCTGTTCTCCAAGAACAAGGTCACCGTCATGAACTTCTGGTTTACCACCTGCAAGCCGTGCGTGGGAGAGCTGGGCGATCTGGAGAAGCTCAACAAGGAGCTTGCCGAGAAGGGCGGCCAGGTCGTGGGCGTTAATTCCTTTACGCTCGATGGCAACAAAGACGCGGTGGCCGATGCCAAGGACGTGCTTTCCAAGAAGGGCGTGACGTATAAGAACATCTGGTTTAAGTCGGACAGCGAGGCCGGAAAGTTCACCTCCAACCTGTACTCGTTCCCGACCACCTACGTGATCGACCAGAACGGTAACATTGTGGGAGAGCCGATCATGGGCGGCATCAACTCCGCTGAGCAGCGCGAGGCGCTCAACAAACTGATCGATCAGGCACTCGCGAAGAGCGAACAGTAAGTCCGTGGGACAGACAACTGAAGGGGAGTCGCTGGAAACAGCGACTCTTTTTTCTGCTTCGGGGTAGCATCATGGGTATACGTCGAAAGGGCACGCAGCTTTTCGTGCATTGCCTGAGCGGTGCGCGAAGCAACCAAGCTGTGAGTTTTCTTAAGCGTTCTGGGTATGGCAGTGTCAAGAATATCGGCGGCATAAGCGGCTACACGGGAAAGGTGGTGCGTTAGCTATGAAGGTGGTTATCGTTGGAGGCGTCGCGGGCGGCGCATCGGCGGCGGCACGTTTGCGCAGACTCGACGAGCAGGCCCAAATTGTCATCTTTGAGCGCACGGGTTTTGTATCGTATGCCAATTGTGGGCTTCCGTACTACATTGGCGGCGTGATAGAAGAAGAGAGCGCATTGACGCTGCAGTCTCCCAAGGGCTTTTGGGATCGCTTTCGCATTGCGGTCAAGACGAGTCACGAGGTGTTTGCCATCCATCCCGATTCGCATACGGTCGAGGTTCGCAATATGCTGACGGGCGAGGAATTTGTCGAGACGTATGACAAGCTCATCCTGTCGCCGGGTGCAAAGCCGATTCGCCCTGCGTTGCCGGGCATCGACTCGGATAAAATCTTTAGCCTACGCACCGTTGAGGACACGCTGCGTATTCACAGCTATGTTCGAGAGCGGCGACCGAGCAGTGCCGTCGTGATCGGCGGCGGCTTCATTGGCGTCGAGACGGCGGAGAATCTGTGCGAGCTGGGGCTCCAGGTGACCCTTCTGCAGCGTCCCGTCCAGCTTATGAACAACCTGGATTACGACATGGCGACCCTTTTGCATACCGAGGTGCGTGAGCACGGTATCGATCTGCGCCTCAAGGCCGATGTGACAGGTTTTGAGGAAGTTGATGGCCGCGTTGTCACCCATGTTGCGGGCGATGGCCCTATCGGAGCCGATATGGTACTGCTTGCCATTGGCGTGGCACCTGAGAGCCATCTGGCGCAAGAGGCGGGGCTCGAACTGGGCATCAAGGGGGCTATTGTGGTCAACGACCGCATGGAGACCTCTGCTGCCGACGTGTATGCCGTGGGCGATGCCGTGCAGGTCACGCATCAGGTGACCGGCGAGGACGCGGTCATTTCGCTCGCCGGCCCCGCCAACAAGCAGGGGCGTGTCGTCGCCGATGTCATAGCCGGCATGGACAGCTGCTACCTCGGATCGTTGGGCTCATCGGTTATCAAGGTATTCGACTTGACGGCGGCAAGCACGGGATTATCCGAAAAGGCGGCACACGCGGCGGGAATTGACTGCGACAGCGTGGTCCTGTCGCCCGGTTCGCATGCGGGTTATTATCCGGGTGCAACGCCCATGACCATGAAGGTTGTCTTCGAGAAGCAGGGATTGCGCCTGCTGGGTGCGCAAATCGTGGGCATCGATGGTGTGGACAAGCGTATCGACGTTCTGGCGACTGCCATCCAGGCAGGCATGCGCGGCGATAGGCTTAAGGATTTGGACCTAGCATACGCGCCGCCGTATTCATCGGCGAAGGATCCCGTCAATATGGCGGGCTTTATGATCGAGAACCTCAATCGCGGCATACTGGCGCAGTGGCATTGGGAGGATGAGCCCAACTTGCCACGCGATGGCAGCGTGCAGCTGCTCGATGTTCGTACGGAAGGGGAGTATGAGCGCGGGCATATCGATGGTTTCGTAAACATTCCCGTCGATGATCTGCGCAATCGCCTGAGCGAGCTCGACCGGGCCAAGCCGGTCTACGTGATTTGCCAGAGCGGCATTCGCAGCTACATTGCTTGCCGCATTTTGGCGCAGCATGGCTTTGAGTGCTTTAACTTCTCGGGCGGCTATCGCTTCTTTGCAGCCGTGACTGAGGCTCGCCGCGGCAGCGCTAACGTTATGCCGTGCGGGCTCGAAAAGTAGCGCGCATTGGAATGTGACAAAGTGACAGCCTCTTTGTCGCATCGGGGATGTTATATGCGGGATGGTGCGCCATGCGGCGTGCTGTCCCGTTCGTTTTTTGGCGCGGTTCGTTACATTCCTCACTGGTATCGGCCAAAAATGAGGATAGAGTAGGACAAACGCGCCGAACGTGAACGACGGGGGAGCGGGCGAGCGCGCCCGCGCGAGAGAGGTTGCCGTCCATGCTGGATCTCAGAGTTATTTGCAAAAGGTACGTTACGCAGTCGTTTACGCAGGTAGCGCTCGACAGCGTAAGCCTGTCTTTTCGCGATAACGAGTTTGTAGCCATCCTGGGTCCCTCGGGTTCGGGTAAAACTACGATGCTCAACGTCATTGGTGGACTCGACCATTTCGATTCCGGCGACCTGCTGATCGATGGCATCTCGACCAAGGATTTCAGCGACCGCGATTGGGATGCCTACAGAAACAATCGCATTGGCTTTGTGTTTCAGAGCTACAACCTCATTCCGCACCAGAGCATTTTGGAAAACGTGGAGCTGGCGCTTACACTCACGGGCGTGGGACATGCCGAGCGCCGCCAGCGTGCGCGTAAGGCGCTCGAGGCGGTTGGTCTGGGCGAGCACGTTGACAAACGCCCGAACCAGCTTTCGGGCGGGCAGATGCAGCGCGTGGCCATTGCCCGCGCCTTGATCAACGACCCCGAAATCGTGCTGGCTGACGAGCCGACCGGCGCCTTGGACTCAACGACATCCGTGCAGGTTATGGATTTGCTCAAGGACGTTGCGCGCGATCGTCTGGTCATCATGGTCACGCACAATCCCGAGCTGGCGTACCAGTACGCCACGCGCATCGTCAGCCTGGCGGACGGCAAGGTCACCGACGATTCCGACCCCTTTGATGTGGCCACGGTCGCACATCGCGAGGCAAAACCCACGCGCAAAACCTCGATGAGCTTTATGACGGCGCTGGGGCTTTCTGCCCGAAACCTCATGACCAAGAAGGGCCGTACGGCCATGACTGCCTTTGCAGGTTCGATTGGCATTATTGGCATCGCGGCGATTCTGGCGCTCTCCAACGGCGTAAACGGCTACATCAAAAAGGTCGAGGAGGACACGCTCTCAAGCTACCCGCTTACGATTTCCAAACAAGATTACGACCTGTCGTCTATGATGGGCGGACAGGGGGGGCACGGATGAGGAGGCGTCCAAGGGCGAGGGCTCGTCCGATGGCGCTACCGGCGGCAAGGCTCAGGGGACCGATAAGATCCCTGTGGTCACGGCCGTAAAGGACATGTTCGCAAGTGTTAAATCTAACGATATGACGAGCTTTAAGGCATGGCTTGACGACGGCGGCAACGGTATCGACAAAGAGGTCAACGCCATTCAGTACGGCTACGGTGTATCGCCGGTTGTCTATCGTGCCGGCAAGGGCGATGAGAAGCCTGTCCGGCTGGTGCCCAACGCTATGACTGAGGCCATGAGCGGAGGTGCGAGCTCGGCGGCAACGGTGAGCATGGATTCCATGGGAACGTCGGTCTTTAACGAGATGATTGACGACCAGAGCCTGCTCGACAGCCAGTACGATGTCGTTGCCGGCCATTGGCCTACGTCCGCCAACGAGGCCGTGATGGTGCTTTCGAGCCGCGGAACGGTGGGCGACTACACGCTCTACAGCATCGGCGCGCTGGATATCGATGAGCTCAACGACCTGGTTAACAGTGCCATGACGGCCGACGGCAAGGTCAAGACGCCCAAGACCGGCAGCGACTTTACCTACGACGATGCACTGTCCACGACGTTTAAGGTGTTGTCGCCGGCCGATGCCTATCGCAAAAACGAAGAGACCGGCATGTGGACTGACATGTCTGGCGACGCCGACTTTATGAAAGCCAAGGTTGCCGACGGTATTGACGTGCGCATTGTGGGCGTGGTGCGACCCAACGAGGCGGCAAACGCGAGCGCATTGTCCCCGGGCATTGCCTATACGCATGCGCTGACTCGCCAGCTTATGGAGCGTGCTGCCGATTCGCAAATCGTGCAGGAGCAGCTTGCCCACCCCGAGACGGATGTCTTTACGGGCAAGTCTTTCGATGAACTGCAAGGCGAGGCCAAACAGGGCGTGGATTTGGGCAGCATGTTCGGTGTGGACGAAGCGGCGCTGAAGAGTGCGTTCTCGTTCGATACGTCGGCGCTCTCGGGTGCGGCCGGCGGTATAGACCTTTCTGGTATCGACTTGTCCGGGCTGGACCTTGACCTTTCGGGCGTTGGGAAGGACATCGACTTCAGCGACATCATGTCCAAAGCGCCGGCCCCAGATTTCTCGGGCATCTTTGACGGTCTGGAACTCACGCCCGAGCAGATGCAGCAGGTAGGAACGCTTGCCAACCAGCTGTTTGAGGGCTTTCTGCAGTCTGATCAGTTTAAGGCGCTGTCGCCCGAAGATCTTAAGGACGCGTCAAAGCTTGCTGCCGCATTCTCGGCGTATCTTGAGAATGATGCCGCAGCCCAGCAATGCCTGGCTCAGCTCAAGGCGTTGGGCGGCGATGCCTTGGCCGAGCGTCTGCAGCAGGTGATGGGCGACTATGTGCAAAAGCAGCTGGCTCCGTATTTGCAGCAGTCTATGGATCAGGTGATGAAGGCGGTCAGCGAGCAGATTGCGACGACGGTATCAACCCAGCTCAAGGCGGGTGCGGCAGGGTTCATGGGCCAAATGGCGACGCAGATGTCTTCGAGTTTTGCCAACCTGGCGAGCGCCATGCGCGTGGATGCGGGCGCCTTTGCTCGTGCCATCCACTTCAACATGGACGCCGAGGACCTGAGCTCGCTCATGATGAGCTATGCCAAGGCGTCGAAGCTCACCTACGACAACAATCTGACCACGTTGGGCTATGCGGACGAGGCGGACCCCATTTCGGTCAAGATTTTCCCGCGCGACTTTGAGGCCAAGGAGCGCGTGCTCGATTACATCGATGCGTACAACAAGCAGGTCAAAGCTGCTGGCCACGATGAGCAGGCAATCTCGTATACCGACTACATGGGCATCATCATGGGCTCGGTGACCGACATCGTGAATACTATCAGCTTGGTGCTCATCGCATTCGTGAGTATCAGTTTGGTGGTGAGCTCCATCATGATCGGCATCATCACCTACATCAGCGTGCTGGAGCGCAAAAAGGAGATTGGCATCCTGCGCGCGATCGGCGCGTCAAAGCGCAACGTGGCCAACGTATTTAATGCCGAGACCTTTATCGAAGGCCTCATTGCCGGCGTCTTTGCCATTGTCGTCGTGGTGGCCGTGAGCTTTCCGGTTAATGCCTGGGCGCTTGCGGCCAAGCAGGTGCCCAACCTGATGAGCCTGCCCGTTCAAGACGCGCTGATGCTCATTGTAATTTCGGTGCTACTGACGGTCGTTGCCGGCCTGCTGCCGGCTCGCAGCGCATCCAAGAAAGACCCTGTGGAAGCCCTACGCTCCGAATAATGTGACAAAGGGACAGTCCCTTTGTCACATTGGGTGGCTAGCTCGTTTTGCCCATCAATGTGATACGGATGCTTGGATGGGTGTACTCGTCAAATTCATCCTCGGGATCCGTGTCAAACGAATAGTACGTTTTGATGGGGTTGTCACTCGTCCTGATGGAGATTCTCTCGTAGAGCGAACCGTTCAAAAAAGCCTGCCTAAACTCTTCGGGGAGCTTTTGCGGTGCTAGGAGCTCGGGACTCACGGTCTTGACGTCTACGGTTTGGACGACAGAGGAAAGTTCGTCCAAGTCGAGCTCGATGCGGGCGAGGTTGTCCTCAAGGCTCGCGTCGGGGTCGATCTCTGCTATGTAACTCACTTCCTTGAGCGTTCCCTTGTTGTCGAAATCCAGGTACGTATAGGTCTTCTGGGTATCGGAGTCGCCGTCGTGAAGGTAGCCGCGGACGTGATAGCCGTAATCTTGATATCGCTCGTAAGGGTCATCGGCGGACACGTACTCGCATGCGGGTCCTAGCGTCTTGCGGGCGATGGCAATTTGCTCGGCCGCGGCCGCGGCGTTCTCCTGCATCTCGATGTTTCCCTGCGCCAGCTGCGGGATATAGGCACCGCACACGATTACGATGGGCAGCGCCACAAGTGCGACGATCCACTTTTTTGTACGGGGGATGGGCACACCACAGGCCTCCGCCATGGCCTTTGCGTTAGCGAAGCTCTCGGTAAGCACATCCGCTGCGGTGGCGACGGCGCCTACGGCAGCGGCGACTTCTGCCGCGCCACCCAGGTTGCGCGCGGTCTCGTTGTCGCTGTTCTTGAGCAGGTGCGCGGCGGCCTGCGTGCCAATAACGCCCGCGATTTGTGCCGAGCGGTCTTTCTCGGACTGCTCGACGGCGAGTCGGCGCTGCATTTCTTTCCACTGCTTGCCGCGCATGCCAAAGCGCGGCGCGAGCGCGCAATAGCAGAAGATGACGAGCTCGACGGCGGTGAGCACCAGGGCGGCTATCATGCCCGTTTCTTGGAAGCCTTCGTGATGGAAGATGATGTCGTCAATCATTTCGAAGGGAATGATCAAAAATGGCAGCACGAATGCCATGGCAAGCGCCGCGCCGGCAACCTTGGGATAGATGCAGTATCGCTGGATGCGCTTACGTTCTTGTTCGGAAAGTGTTGCCATGGCTGATCCTTGGTGTCGTAACGGTCGTTGCGGCGCATGGGGCGCGGGGTGCATCAGTTTGAGCTAGCGCTGGATAAGAACATAGAGCAAGATGCTCATCGCGATGAGCAAGAAGCCTGCGATGTTAAACATCAGTGTGGCAAAGTTGCCCACGATGGGGCGTTCGACATAGCTTTTGTCTGGGTTGCTGGGGTTGTAGTACACGGTCATTTGGCTACCGAGGGGCCAAAGCTGCTCCGCGAGGGTGCCTAGGCGGGCGATGGGGCCTGTCTGCACGTGCAGCCAGCCCTTGGCGTCTTCGTGGGCGGTGGCTTGCGTGCGGATGGGGAGTCCCGACAAGCTTTTGGTCTTTATGCCACGGAATTGTTTTTTCGCGCGGTATTGCGTGCCGTCGACGATGTATTCCAAAACGGGATACATCCTGCCTTCGCCCATAAAGCGATGGTTGATGACCGTTCCCATGGTCACGGCGGTACAGGCCTTGGCTTTCTTGCGAGCGACGGCTTTCATGAGCGCGCTCACTCCGATAAGCAGGATGCCGATGCCCCCAACCAAGATGAGCGCGAGCAGGGATATCTGCGACGTGGTCACGGCGTTCTCCTTTGGCGCGATACCGTCATATGTGACCCAGTATAGAGAATCCCGCCATCGATGAGCTATTGCGGGGGGGGGTCAATTCTGAATGTGACAAATGGACTGTTCCTTTGTCACATCGGGGACTGCGGAATCGAGGTCTAATACTTTTCCCGAGAAGTGAACGAGTGAAAACGGACTCCCGAAGCATCGACACTTTTGGCGTGCAATTTCCTGCGGTTTTGCCAGTCAAATCCTGCGGTTTTGACGCCTAAAAATGTCAATGCTTCGGGGGTCCAAATACAGCCGTTCACTTCTCGGGAAAAGTATTAGACCTCGAAATATGGGCGGCGTTCGCGAACGGCAACTAGCTTGCGTCCGGTAGCCGGCACTTGGGGCAAAGGGACTGCCCTTTTGCCCCTTCACCATTGCATCGTATCTGGTGTGGAAAAAATATCGCCTGCGTTCTCGCGCCTGCGAAGAGTTCCTGAACCGCTTGAATGGGATGTGACAAAGGGACTGTCCCTTTGTCACATTGATTTGAGAGTGGATGTTGATGAATTTATCGCTGGCCCCTATGGAGGGGATTACCGGGCATGTGTTCCGTCGCGTGCATGCGGAGTGCTTTGGCGCGCTCGATTGTTATTACACGCCGTTTTTGCCGCCGCCGCGGGTGGGCAACCGCTTTGGTGGCAAGGCGTTTAAAGAGGTCGATCCTGCCAATAACCAGGGGCTTAACGTAGTACCTCAGCTGATGTCCAAGAATGCGGACGAGTTTGTGTGGGCGGCGCAGGTGCTCGCCGAGATGGGGTACCGCGAGGTCAATCTCAACCTTGGCTGCCCCTCGGGTACGGTTGTTGCCAAAGGCAAGGGTTCGGGCTTTCTGCGCAACCTGGATGAGCTCGAGGTGTTCTTGAGCGACGTGTGCGAACGCTCACCCTTGCCGGTGTCGGTCAAGACCAGGCTGGGGTTGGAAAGCGATGACGAGTACGAACGCGTGCTCGACCTCTATTGCCGCATGCCGCTGGCAGAGCTGATCGTGCATCCGCGCGTGCAAAAGGACCGTTATACGGGCTCGCCGCGTAAAGAGTTTTACGGCGAGACGTTGGAGCGGGCGCCGTTTCCCGTGGCCTATAACGGCGACATCTTTGATCTTGAGGACATGGATGCGCTGGTGGGGGCCTATCCCGGAACACGCCACGTAATGTTGGGGCGCGGCTTGCTCGCGAACCCCGCGCTGGCTCGCATGGTTAAGGGCGGCCCTGCTGCCACGGCCGCTGAGCTGCAGCGCTTCCACGACATGCTGTTTGCGGCCTATGCGGACGAGATTGGGGACAACTCGGTCTTTCGCATGAAGGAGTGGTGGTTCTACGCCAAATGCGCCTTCGCCGATCCCGCGACCGTTCACAAGCTCGTTCGCAAGACCAAAAAGGTCGATGAATACCGCGCTGCTGTCGAGCGCGTCTTTCGCGAGCAGCCGCTTGCGCCTGTTGCCCGCTTTTGTGGCTACTAGTCGTTGGGGACGTTCTTTAACGACTAGTCATTCAAGAACGTCCCCAATGACTAGATTGAAAAGCTGTACGTCAGCATCCAAAGATGTCGGAAAATGTCGACTTTGGATGCTGGCGTACATGTTTGGTTCGTATGGGTTCGGCTCGGTTGGCGCGAACTGGCCGCAGTGCGCGTGCTAGAGCAGGTTCTTCTGCACCCACGCGATGATGTCGCTCGACTCGTAGAGCGGTTTACCGTCGATGAACAGGCAGGGAACCTGGCGCTTTCCGCCGACGGCGATGAGTGTCTGCTCGGCATCGGGGTCGGTCGAGATATTGCGCTCGGGGATGGTCACGCCGTTATCGGCCAAAAAGCGCTTGACCTTTATGCAATACGGGCAGCCGGTCATAACGTAGAGCACGAGCTCGTGATCAGTAGCCATGGTGTCTCCAATCGGTTGAGGTTTCGGTTGAGATACCCAAAGCCGCCGCAGTCTATGCGCGATCCATTGATGACTCGATGGCATGGACCAGAAACGCCGTGGCTCCGGTGCCGCAGGGCTTGTCGTAGTAGTCGATAAAGCGCTGATCGGCAAGATAGCCGTGGGCGAGGCCCAGGTATGCTTCGTCTTGGGGCTCGTGTCCCCAGTTAAGGCCAATCCATCGACGGTGCATTGCTACAAGCTTGCGGGCCTCGCTGCCTTCCGGTTCGCCATCGCCCATGGCAATCGAGAGCTGGCCCAGAACAGCGCGTTCAAGTTCCTTCATGTCGTTCCATGTCTTGGGGTCCATGCCCAGCAGTGCCTCGTTTGCTGCATCGACAGCCTCGTCGCCATAGCGCGCCCGCGCCTCGGCGCCGAAGCGCTCCTCGTTTTCCTGCACGGCGCGCCAGCGCTCCAGCTGCGGCAGCACGGCACCCATGAGCGAGACTGCCTCGTCGAGCGACATGCCGGTGTTTTGCGCCAGACGCGGAGCGCAGTCCTCGATCATTGCCTCCATCGTGGTCTCGTAGGTGTACTTGCCGTGGTCGTAGCACCACTTGCAGTAATGGTCGGTCGTTGCGCCGTGAGCATCGGTACCGCAGTCGTCGGGCGTGAGTATCATGCCGCAGCTCTGACAATAGTACTCGGGCATTTCGAGCAGATGAGACAGTGGCTCGCCGGTCACGGCGGCAATGAGCTTCATCATGTCGATGCCCGGTGTGACCTCGCCGCGCTCCCAACGGCTGACGGCTTGGCGTGTGACGAAGAGCTTGGCGGCGAGCTGCTCCTGAGTTAGGTGATGGGCGCGACGGACAGCAATGAGCTTTTCTGCAAAGGCCATAACGGCTCCTTTCTGCTGGTTGATGGCTTAAGCATACGCGGCGGCATGTGCCCTTCCAAGCAACCGTTGGTTGCACGACGGGGGACCGCGGCGAAGAATTGCGCGCAACGCCCCACACCTCCATGCCGTACAATGACCGGCATGGAACCTATTGCACACATACATACCGACCTGCCGCAGAAGTTCGGCATCCCGCGCAACAGCTTTTTGGCGCCCCATCTGCAGGGACGCATCGTCTTTGAGCCGGAATTTGCCTCCAACGCAGCGGTTGAGGGTCTGGGCTCCTTCTCTCACCTATGGCTGCTGTGGCGCTTCGAGAACGGAACGCCCGGCGGCACGGCTAAGGACATAGCCGCCGATGCCAAAACGCAGGACAGGTCCGGCACCAACGCAAAATGGTCGAAAACCGTGCGCCCGCCGCGTCTGGGTGGAGCCGAGCGTGTGGGCGTGTTTGCCACACGCAGTCCGTTTCGCCCTAATCCCATCGGGCTCACCTGCGTCAAGCTCAGCCGTGTCGAGCTCACCGACGATGGCCCCATCATTCATGTGCTGGGGGCCGATCTGCGCGACGGCACGCCCATCTACGACATTAAGCCCTACATTCCATTTGCCGACTGTCACCCGGATGCGACGGGCGGCTGGATTGAGGACGCGCTGTGGCAAGAGCTCGACATCGAGTTCCCGCAGACGCTGCAGGATATGGTCCCGCCCACAAAGCTCCCCGGCCTGGTCGAGGTCCTGCGCCAAGACCCACGCCGCGCAGGCAGCAAGCACGAGCCGAACCGCGTCTATCATCTGGCCTTCGCCGGGCTCGACATATCTTTTACGGTTGATGAAACCCAGCTAACCGTAGCCGCCGTCAACGACGCGCGGGGCTAACCTGCCATTCGTCTGCACCCGTCAAATTAAGCGCCAAACCCTATGCCAAAACCGCCCGCGCTGGTGGACAATAACGCCTACCAAAACAATCCGCTTTGCACGGGAGCTCAGCATGAAATACGACTTCAGCTCGCTTATCGACCGCCACGGCATGGACGCCATCGCCGTTGACTCCTGGGGAGAAATTCCCGACATGGCTCCGAACGCACCCGACGAGGGCTTCGACCGCATCCCCATGTGGGTGGCGGACATGAATTTTGCCACGGTGCCCACGGTTCAGGAGCACATCATTCAGCGCGCCCAGCATCCCATGTTTGGCTATTTCGATCCGCGCGACGAGTACTTTGACCGCATCATCGAATGGCAGAGTCGCCGTAATGGCGTCGAGGGCCTGGCACCTGAGCACATCGGCTACGAAAACGGTGTGCTGGGCGGTGTCGTGTCGACGCTGCGCGCATATGTCCAGCCGGGCGATGCGGTGCTGGTCCACAGTCCCACCTACATCGGCTTTACCAAGTCCATCGAGGCCGCGGGCTATCGCATTGTCCACAGCCCGCTTAAACTCGACGACCAGGGCGTGTGGCGCATGGACTTTGAGGACATGGAGCGCAAGCTCGCCCAAAACCACATCCATGCCGCGGTGTTCTGCTCGCCGCACAACCCCTGCGGCCGCGTATGGGAGCGCGATGAGATCGAGCGCGCCATGGATACCTATCGCCAGCACGATTGCGTGGTGATCTCGGATGAGATTTGGTCCGATATCATCCTGCCGGGGCACAAGCATATCCCGACGCAGTCGGTGAGCGAGGATGCCCGCATACGCACGGTTGCCCTCTACGCGCCCAGCAAGACGTTCAACCTGGCGGGCTTGGTCGGCAGCTACCACATCATCTATAACGAGACGCTGCGCGACCGCGTGTGCGCCGTGTCCAACAAGACTCACTACAACGAGATGAACGTCCTCTCCATGCATGCGCTTATCGGTGCCTACCAGCAGCAGGGCTACGAGTGGGTCGATGAGCTCAACGAGATCATCGATGCCAACGTTGACTACTTCTGCGATTACGTTGACGAGCATTTTGAGGGCGTGTCCTATTCACGTCCGCAGGGCACCTACATGGTGTTTCTGGACTGTACCAAGTGGTGTCGCGAACATGGCCGCGATATTCAGTGGTTGCTCGACGAGGGGGCGCGCGTGGGCGTGGGGTATCAGGACGGCCGTCCGTTCCACGGGCCCTGTCACATCCGCGTGAATCTGGCACTGCCGCTTTCGCGGGTAAAGGAGGCGTGTGAGCGCCTGGACCGCTACGTTTTTGGGGTATAGGGGGCGCTCGATTCGAGTGCTGCCCCATGTGCCCACGCCGTCAAAATGCGTGGGCACATGGGGCGCAGAGGGTAGCGAGCGCGTTTTCCGCATTCGCTACTTTTCATGAATCTGCTTGCCGCAAAGATGTTCAATCGAAATCTCGTAGAGTTGGACGCCCTTTATGTCTTTGGCGATCTCCTCCTCGACTTCTTCGGCAGAAGGGTAGTACTTAAGCGCGAGCTGACGGACTTTGTCCTCGATAAACGCGGGCGCTTCATCTACCAGGCGACAACGACCAAAGACAACGGCACTCATAACGTAGGGAGCCCAGTCGCCGTCCTTGTACCACTCGTTGCCGTAAACGGTAAAGCAGATCTTGTCATCGCGCTTGAGTGCGTCGACCTTGTGGCCGGCTTTGGCGCCATGGAAATAAATCTTGTCGTGCTCGGCGTCAAAGAAGTAGTTGACGGGAATGGCATAGGGGTAGCCATCATCGCCGTTGACGGCAAAGACGCCGCGCTTGCAGGTGGCGAGCAGTTCGCGCGCTTCCTCGTCGGTGATGGCGCGTTTCTTTCGACGTAAGGGCCTAAACATCGTTGGCTTCCTTTCTACTGCGCATGGTGGTTGAGCACAAACTATAGCGAAACAGCCCCGTTTTTCTTGATACAGGCGAGTATGTTTTTGAGCTTGTTAAAGTCGAGCGGTTTGGGCAGATGGGCGTTCATGCCAGCGTCGTGTGCCGCCTTGGCGTCTTCGGCAAAGGCGTTGGCGGTGAGCGCGATGATGGGGATGTCGGCCGCATCGGCCTTTTCGCTCAGGCGGATCGCGCGGGTTGCCTCGTAGCCGTCCATGCCCGGCATCATGATGTCCATTAGAATCGCATCGAAGCTACCCGCGGGACGGCCAACGTATAGGTCGACCGCTTCGTTGCCGTCGGCGGCGCGAGTTACGACGATGCCCTCGCTTTCGAGCAGAGCCTGGGCAATCTCGGCATTGAGCTCGTTATCTTCTGCCAAAAGAACGTTCATGTCTGCAAGCGAGCAACTGTATGCCTGCTCGTCCGTACGTTCTTTTGCCTGAGGGTTCTTGTCGATCTCGAGCGGAATCTGGACGTTAAACGTACTTCCCACGCCAACTTCACTCGAAATCTCAATCGTGCCGCCCATCATATCGATGAGCGATTTGACGATCGGCATGCCCATGCCAGTTCCCTGAAATTTACTGCGGGCATCGTTGCCCTCTTGGGCAAACGGTTCGTAGATGTGCTTAAGAAACTCGGGCGACATGCCGATGCCGGTATCCGAGACGCTAAAGCAAAACACGGCGTGCTCGTCGTCGACCGGTTTGATGGTCGATGAGAACGTGACGGTGCCTCCGTGCTTGTTGTACTTGATGCTGTTGTCGAGCAGGTTGACAAGGATCTGCCGAATATGGGTGGGGCTGCCGATCATATATTGGTCGACAGCGTAGGGCTCGCTGGTGTCGAGCATGGTTATGCCGCGGTCCGATGCGCGGAGCTTGCACAGTACGAGCGCATTGTCGCACAGCTCTTTAAGGTTGAATGATTCGTGCTCGAGCGTCACTTTGCGCTCCTCGATCCTGCCCATCTCGAGGATGTCGTTAATCAGTGACAGCAGGTGATTGGCGGCAACGCGCGCCTTGGCGCGGCTTTCGCGGGCGACCTGCATGTCGCCTTCTCTCAATTCCTCAATTTCGATAAGGCCCAGGATGCCGTTGAGCGGCGTGCGGATGTCGTGGCTCATGCGCGTGAGGAAAGCGGTTTTGGCGGCGTTGGCGGCATCGGCTTTCTGCCGTTCCTCCTGTGCGCGGTAAAGCGACCAGACAAGGATGACGATGCCGGTGAGCAAAATGCAAATGACGACTGCCGCAATGACGATGCGGTTGCGGTAGAGAAGTCGGAACGCATCCGATTCTTGCGCCGAGTACGATGTGGGGAAATAGCTGTTTGCAGAGAGCGATTCACCTGCATTGACGATGCCCTTATTGATGATTCCCAGCAGCTCGGGCTTGCCGCGCGAAATTAAACACGATAGTTGTGCCGTGTTGGTGAGTTCCTGTGTTTCGAAATCCTCGATGTCGTAGATGTCGCGGAGAGTTTCCAGGCGCGTGCTGGGGACAATGATGCAACGTGCCTTCCCCTCATCGAGGGCTTTGAGCACCTCGCCGTCATTCGAATACTCGGTTACCGTTGCGTTCGGAAAGAGACTTTCGAGCTCAAAACGGTTAACGATTGTGCTCTTTGTACAAGCGATGTTCTTAAGGTCGCTGTTCAGGTTTTTGCCACTGTGAATGGCGGTCAGCGAAACCGTTCCCATCGAGTTTGACTGGATGACCCCTGTCTGCTCGGCGAGCCAGTAGTCGCGAAACAACGGCAGGGCGACATCGATGGTCCCGTTGGAAAGGGCTTTGATCATTTGTTTGTTGCTCGAGAGTGCGATTGTTTTGACCGTAATGCCAAACTTGTCGTGCAACGTCGTTGCAAGCGAGGCGAGCGACCCTTCCATCTCGCCGTCGTCATTTTGCGTACAGTAGGGAAGTTGGTTTTTAAGATAGCCGATCGTGATGGTATTGCCGTTTTCTTTGAGCCAGGTGGTCTCGGGGCCGGTGAGCGATGACGAGCCACTGTTCTGGGTCGAGTAACTCGATTTGACTTCCTCGTTATAGCGCGGGTTATCGCGGGCGATGGTCGTCATGGCGGCGTTGATGTCGTTCATCAGATCAGGGCGGCTTTTGGGAACGGCAAAATAGTAGTCGCTCGAGCCTACGTAGAACATGGGTGACGCATCGGGCGACGAAATGGTGTCGTTCATGATGACGGCGTCGACCTCGCCGTCTGCAAGCGCCTCAAAGAGGGCACTGCCGGTGTCGATTTCTTTATAGGTGCAGGTAACGCCTTCGTCGGCGAGCCACTGCTGGCCGACGATAGTTTGCATAACGCCAGAGTTGCAGCCGATGGTGAGGCCTTGGAGCGCCTGGGGGTCACCCTTGGCCAGGTCGTCGCGGTCGGGCCTGGCGTAGATGTAGTAGCGCTCGGTGCCCTCGGGGTTCGAGGAAAAGAGCAGCTTCTGCTCGCGTTCTGCCGAATACGAGATGTTGGGCATGAGGTCGATTTCGCCTGCCTCGAGCATGTCCATAAGCTCGGAGAAGGTGCCGCTAACGTATTCGTATTGCCAGCCCTTTGTGTAATACGAGAGGGTCTGGAGGTACTCGTAGCCCCATCCCGAGAGGCGCTCGCCCGGCGTGCCTTCCTGGAAGCCTTTGTTGTTGACGAGCCAGCCAACGCGAACCGTCTTGACCTGCTGGTCGGAGTCGGCGGCAAAGGCTGGGGTGGGCATGACGGCGCTCAGTAGTGTGAGCGCAGCAAGCGCGACAGCTAGGGTGCGATATAGAGCTAAGCGAAGGACGGCGGAAGGTTTCACAGGCAATCCTATCGAGTCGAGATAATACCGCATAAGGATACCAGCTCAGCTTGCCAAACATCCGGCACTTAGGGACGTTCCCAATCTGTCCGGCAGTTGTAGTAGTCATTGGGGACGTTCTTAAACGACTAGTCGCCGGGGACACTCTTTGCCGGAGTTGGCACTTAGGGACGTTCCTTATGTGCCGGCAGTTGGGGACAGTCCCTTTCTGCCAGCACAAAAGGAGCGTCCTCGAGTGTCGAGTGTGGGACAATACCGAACGAACATGATTGGACGCTTGGGAAAAGGGGTCGCGATGAACAAGTTGAGGACGCTTGCCGACGTGTTGCGCCAGGCTGGCTTTGCGCGCATCACCGGCCTGTTCCTTATCTTCTACCTGCTGTGCTCGACGGCCGTCTGGCTGTCCGACCCTGCGACCCTTACGTTTGGCGATGGCCTCTGGTTTAGCTTTGAGACCGTATCGACGATCGGCTTTGGCGATATCCCGGCCGAAACGCCGGTTGCCCGCGCTATCACCGTCGTTTTGAGCGTCATCAGCATCTTCTACATCGCCATGCTCACGGGCGTGGCGGTGAACTACTGCAATACGCTCATCAAGATGCGCCAAAAGGACACCATGGCGCGCTTTATGGACGATCTTGAGCATCTGGAAGAGCTCGATCGCGATGAGCTCGCCGACCTGTCGCGCCGCGTGCGCGAATATCGCCGACGCCAACGCTAGGGCGGGCGCCGCGCGTCACGATGAGGGGGACTGAATATGAATATCACCGTGTATCTGGGCGCCAGCGTCGGTAATGACCCGGCGTTTCTGCCCGCGGTGCAGGAGCTGGGCAACTGGATTGGCGCCAACGGACACGCGCTGGTGTACGGCGGCTCCAAGTCAGGCCTGATGGGTGCGCTCGCCGATAGCGTGCTCGATGCCGGCGGGCACGTGACGGGTGTGGAGCCGAGCTTTTTTATCGAGGCTGAGTTTCAGCACGACGGAATCGACAACCTCATCGTGACGAGCGACATGGCCGAGCGTAAGGCAAAGATGATCGAACTCGGTGATGCGTTCATTGCCTTTCCCGGTGGGACGGGCACGCTCGAGGAGATTGCCGAGGTCATGTCGGCCGTGTCGTTGGGACATCTGAGCGCGCCGTGCATCCTGTACAACTTGGACGGTTACTACAACGATCTTAGGTCGTTGCTCGAGCACATGATCGATAAAGGCCTATCGAGCTCGCAGCGTCAGGCCGGCATCTACTTTGCCGACGACCTGCACCAAATTGTATCGATTATCGACAACTAGGCCTTGGGGTCATCGCGTGTGCGGCGCCCAACGGTGCCGTTTGAGGCGTGGATGGTCGGCACGTCCGCGCTGTGCCCGTCTTACAATAAAAGTTATCTTTGTCGCTTTTGACCACGGGAGGACCCGATGGGTAACCTTTCCAAACCCAAAAACCGTGCGCTGTTTTTAGTTAGCGTAGCCGTGACCGGTGCGTTTGCAGGCGCCGCGGTCTGGCTGTTTTTCTTTGCGATGGAGCACGGCATCGACTATCTATGGACCGAAATCCCGCATATGCTGGGCGTCGCTTCGCCCGAGCTCGCGAGCGGTCCGTTCGGTTTTTTGCCGTATCCGTTTTTCGTCTGCCTGCTGGGCGGCCTGCTGATCGGTCTGTACGAAAAGCTTACGGGCACCAAGACCGATGATCTCAATCAGGTAATGGCCAAGGTAAAGCGCGACGGCCGCTACCCGTACGACAACTTGGGCAAGCTTTCGCTTGCGGCATTGCTGCCGCTGCTGTTTGGCGGAAGTATTGGACCGGAAGCCGGTCTGACCGGCGTCATCGCGGGCCTGTGCAGCTGGGTCGGCGACCGCATGCGTCGCTTTGGCGCCGAGTTTAGGCAGCTCACGCTGCTGGGTACCCAAGCTACCCTAACGGCGCTCTTCACCGCGCCCGTGTTTGGCTTTGTGGCGCCGCTCGCCGGTAGCGCCGACGGCCAGGGCGCTAATGACGATGAGTCCGCGTCCGATGAGATCACGATCAAGCTGCCCAAGGCGCAAAAGACCGTGGTCTACGGCATCGCAATTGCCGGCGGCCTGGGCACCTATCTGCTACTCGGCCAGCTTATGGGCGGCGGTATGGGCATGCCGAGGTTCGAGGCCGCTCAGGTGGGTAACCTCGAGCTTGCTTGGCTTATTCCCCTGTCGCTCGTCGGTACGGTCTGCGGTTGGCTGTACTTTGTCTCTGAGCATGCAAGCGAGGCACTGTCCCATGCCATAGGGGAGCGCCCTGTCGTCAAGGCAATGCTGGCTGGTCTGGCGCTCGCCATCTGTGGCACGGTCCTGCCCTTCACCATGTTTGCCGGCGAGACGCAGGCCGACGTGCTCATGGAGACCTATCTGACCATCCCCGCCGGCGTGCTTATCGCGACCGGTCTGGTCAAGGCTATGCTGACGCCCGCCCTCATCAACCTTGGTTGGCGTGGCGGCCACTTCTTCCCGGTTATCTTCTCGGGCGTAAGCCTGGGCTATGGCCTTGCCATCCTTACCGGCGCCGATCCGGTCTTTTGCGTCGCCGTCTGCACGGCCTCGACGATGGGCGCCGTTATGCGTCAGCCCGTCATGGTCGTGGGCTTGCTGCTCATGTGCTTCCCACTCAAGGGCATCGTCTGCATGATCATCGCCGCCGTCATCGCGGCAGGCATTCCGCTGCCCAAGCCGCTGCGCAAGTAGTACGGTGGCGCACGCCGGGGACATGCCGTTTGCCATGGATTTGCGGATGGGCGATTGCGACCGATTGCGGCCCGCGTGGGTCGAGATTTGCTTGCCTACAGGTCGCGTGCCCGATAGACCTTGGTGCTGACGGTGCAGCTGATTGCACATAGCGTGAGGGCCAGTACGGCAATTCCTGCGCACAGGCAGCCGAGGACGGCGGGATCGGGATTCGCCCCAGCAATCGACATGAGCCAGTTGCTGATGGGGTTGGAGGAGCTCAGCGTGGCCATGGCAAGGCATCCGAGCAGGGCAAACAGGCCGACGGAAAGGCGCAGCGCCTCCATGTGTCCAAATCGAAAGAACAGCGGCTGTGCCAGAAACACCATCATGAGGGAGATGAGCATCGATGCGGCGGAGGCTATTGTGGTCTCAAAGACGATCTGTCCCGTCGAGGGCATGCCCGTGTGATCGAAGAACGGAAGAGTGATGGTGCTCAAAAGCACGGTCGCGCACGCCATGATGGCCGAGAAGGCAACAATGCAGAGGTAACGTGCGCAGATGATGTCTTTGCGCGAGAGGGGCAGCGTTGCCCGATAGCGCTCCCATCCGTTTTGATTGTCGTAGCCGGCCAGCGAGCTCATGACCACGATGGGCGACATGGCACTGACCGCGCAGGCGCCGGCGCTCATACTGGCATCGCCATCCGATGCGTTGGCGAGGGTTAGTACGACGAAGATGAACAGGCCGACGCCCGCGATGCTCGGGACAAGCGTGCGGACGATGGCGAGCTCAGACATAAAGGCGCGTTTCATTTCGAAGCCCCTTTCAGTATGAGGCGAAGATAGTCATCAATGGTTGCCCGGTCGCAGGGAATCTCGGGGAAGGCCTCGAGCGCCTCGCGACGGTTGGGTACGAGCACGTCCACGCTATAGGCGTGGTGGGCGGCACGGGCACCTTCGACGCAAGCCATAAGCTCTGCGGCCTGTGCTTGGGTGCAGTGGGCGATGCCGGCGCGGTCGGTAATGTCCTCGCGCGGCAGGTCAAACACAATCGAACCGTTATCGATGCAGATGACGCGGTCGGCGGTGCGATCGAGGTCGGACGTAATATGGCTCGAGAGCAGCACGCTGCGCTGGCCGTCGGAAACAAAGGCGAGCAGCTCATCGAGCAGCTCCTCGCGCGCCATGGGATCGAGGCCCGCGGTGGCTTCGTCCAAAACGAGCAGCTTGGCATTGTGGCTGAGCGCGCAGGCGAGCTGCAGCTTCATGCCCATGCCGCGGGAGAGGTCCTTGACCTTCGTCTTGGGATCGAGGCCAAATCGGTCGATGAATCCGGCGAACGTTTCGCAGCTCCATGTGGGATATGCCGGGCCTACGAGCCTCTCGACCTGGCCCACCTTGAGCGTGGAGGGGAAGGGACACGTGTCCAGGACGAGGCCGATGCGGGAGCGCAGGTGGCGCTGCGTCTCGTCGGGCGCGTTGGCGTCGCAGCGCTGTCCAAGCAGATGCACCTCGCCGGCATCGGGCTTTATAAGCCCAAGCGCGGCGCGAATGGTCGTCGTCTTGCCGGCGCCATTTGCGCCCACAAAGCCAACGATCTGGCCGGGCTCCACGGCAAGCGTGACGTCGCGCAGTGAAAAGCGGTCGCTCACGCGGCGCGATACACCTTTGAGTTCTAGCAACTTTTGCATGGTATAGCCTTTCTTGCAGATGGCTACTGCATGGTTTCGGGGGCTACGAGGTCGAGCATCTCGTGCAGCTTGTCGCGCGTGACGCCCAAGGCTTCGGCTTGGCTCGCCGCTTTCGCAAGCAGCTCTTCGATATGGCGGAGCTGGTTTTCGCGCAAGAGTTCTTGGTTGCCCTCGGCGACAAAACAGCCCTTGCCCTGCACGGTGCAGATAAAGCCGAGTTGCTCCAGGTCGGCGTAGGCGCACTTGGTGGTGATGACACTCACGCCAAGATCGCTCGCGAGTGCACGGATGCTGGGGAGTTTGGCTCCCGCAGCGAGCGCGCCCGAAAGGATCTGAGCTTCGACCTGTGAGGATATCTGTTCGTAGATAGGCTTATCGCTCGAATTGGATAGGATGATGTCCACAGCGGCTCCTTAGCTGTTGGGCTACACGTGTATATAACCGGTAAGCACAGTATGTATACACTATGCACAGTTACGCAAGAGACAAATGTGGAATAGCCCGCCAGTGTCGCGCTTGCTCCAAAACAATCTCAATCTGTAACACCTAGGTCCGTTTTGGGTCGCCTGCTGTTACAGATCGAGATCTTATTTGCCCGCCTGCCTATTTGTCTCAATCTGTAACGGTAAGAGTCGATTTGCGCGGCTAGATGTTACAGATTGAGACATTGGTTCCCTGCCTTCCTGTTTATCTCGATTTGTAACAGTTAGACCTGATTTGGGCGGCTAGATGTTACAGATTGAGATTGTGCCGGCGGGCCTGCCAGTTTGTCTCGATCTGTAACAGGTAGGGGCTCAAAACCCGTCTTGCTGTTACAGATCGAGACAGTCCTTGAGGCGACTGCCAGGTGCACAGCGAGCTTGGCTGATGAATTTGTCCTGATAGGTGCCCTATGGCGGGATTTCGCGGCTACAATAGTACGGTTACAACGACGTAATGCACTCAATGCAAGAAAGGATCCGCATGGCAAGCCTGTCGGATGAAATCTCGTCGCGCCGCACATTCGCGATCATCAGCCACCCGGACGCCGGTAAGACCACGCTTACCGAGAAACTGCTGCTCTATACCGGCAGCATCCAGACCGCCGGCTCGGTCAAGGGCAAGAGCTCGGCCAAGCATGCCGTCTCGGACTGGATGGACATCGAGAAGGAACGCGGCATTTCCGTTACCTCCTCGGTACTGCAGTTCACCTACAACGGCGCCTGCGTCAACATCCTCGATACCCCCGGCCACCAGGACTTCTCGGAGGATACCTACCGTACCCTCATGGCCGCCGACGCTGCGGTCATGGTTATCGACGGTGCCAAGGGCGTCGAGGCCCAGACCAAAAAGCTCTTTAAGGTCTGTACGCTGCGCCATATTCCCATCTTCACCTTTGTGAACAAGCTCGACCACGAGGCTCGCGATCCGTTTGAGCTCATGGAAGAGATCGAGAACGTCCTGGGCATCAATACGTATCCCATGAACTGGCCAATCGGCAGCGGTCGCAACTTCCGCGGTGTGTTCGACCGTCAGACCCGTCGCGTCATCGCCTTTGAGGGCGATGGTCACGCCAACGCCACCAAGAAGGTCGCCGAGGTCGAGGCCGAGCTGGGCGATCCCACCATGGATGAGCTGATTGGCGAGGAGAACCACAAGAACCTGATGGACGATATCGAGCTGCTCGATGGTGCCGGCGACGAGCTCGATTTGGATGCCGTGGCCTGCGGCAAGCTGAGCCCGGCGTTCTTTGGCTCGGCGCTCACCAACTTTGGCGTGGAGCCTTTCCTGAAGGAGTTCTTGCGTCTGGCCCCGACGCCGCGCGCCTATACCGATACGCTCACCAGCGAACCGGTCGATCCCTGCCGCGACGACTTTAGCGGCTTTGTGTTTAAGATCCAGGCCAACATGGACAAGAACCACCGCGACCGCATCGCCTTTGTGCGCATTTGCTCGGGCAAATTCGAGCGCGGCATGGATGCCTTCCATGTGCAGGGCAATCGCAAGCTCAAGCTGGCTACGGGCACCTCGATGATGGCCGACGATCGCGCCATCGTGGACGAGGCGTACGCCGGCGACATCGTGGGCCTGTTCGATCCCGGCATCTTTAGCATCGGCGACACCGTGTGCTCCGGCAAGCGCCACGTGCAGTATCCGCAGATCCCGACGTTTGCCCCCGAGATGTTTGCCCGCATTACGCAGGTCGACACGCTCAAGCGCAAGCAGTTTGTGAAGGGCATGGAGGAGCTTGCCCAGGAGGGCGCCATCCAGATCTTCCGCGAGCTGGGTGCCGGCATGGAGAGCGTCATCGTGGGCGTGGTCGGCGTGCTGCAGTTTGAGGTACTCGAGCGCCGCCTCAAGGCCGAGTACCGTGTTGAGGTTCGTCGCCAGCCGCTGCCCTATACGGACATCCGCTGGATCCAAAACGACCCCGACACCATCGATATCCCGGGCCTTTCGCTCACGCGCGATACCCTGCGCGTCGAGGACATGCGCGGCGGCAAACTGCTGCTGTTCACGAGCCCGTGGAACGTGGACTGGGCTACCGACCACAACCCCGACCTTGTCCTGTCGGAGTTCGGCAACGTAACGTTTTAGCGCACCGGCGCGGTGATCCTGTGGGGCCGCCGCGCCGTTTGCTTGCCTGCCGCCGCGTGAGCGGCTATCATACCCACCGTCGCCTCAAGACCGTGGCGGCCGAGCAGTTCGGGTCCGATATCCTGCTCGTTAAACCTAAAACCAAAGGAGTACATAATGATCAAGAAGGTCATGGAGGACTACAAGGTCCTGTTGCGGAGCATTCCCGCGGCAACGGTTTCGCTGTTTATCGTGAGCGTTATCATGATGAACCTGCTGGCCAACAAAGAGCTCATCAGCCTGCCGTATCTGGCACTCGATTGCGGCTTTGTGGTGAGCTGGGTTTCGTTTTTGTGCCAGGACATGATCTGCAAGCGCTTTGGCGCCAAGGCATCCATCAAAATCTCTATCCTCGCGCTGCTGGTTAACCTGGCCGTGAGCCTGTGCTTTTGGGCATGCTCGCTCACGCCCGGTATGTGGGGCGCCTACTACGACACCGGCATGATCGAGGTCAACACTGCCCTTAACGCCACCATCGGTGGCACCTGGTACGTGGTGCTGGGCTCTTCGCTGGCAATGCTCGTTTCTGCCGTGGTCAACTCCACGCTCAACCAGTCGCTCGGCCGTATGCTCAAAAAGAATAACTTTGCGAGCTTTGCCTTCCGCTCCTATGTGTCCACGGGTGTTGGCCAGTTTATCGACAACCTGGTCTTTGCCATTGTGGTGAGCCACACGTTCTTTGGTTGGACCTGGGTGCAGGTCCTTATGTGCTCGCTGACCGGCGCTGTTGCCGAGCTGCTATGCGAGGTCTTCCTGAGCCCCGTGGGCTACAAGGTCGTGCGTGGCTGGGAGCGCGAGAATGTGGGCGCCGAGTACCTCGAGCGTCACGCAACCGCCTAAGGAGCAAGCATGCGGGTTTTGATCACGGGTGCCTCGGGCGGTATCGGGGCTGCGTGCGTGCAGCGTTTTTTGGACGAGGGCCACGAGGTCGTGGGCTTTGATCTGCAGCCGGCGGCGATCGAGCACGAGTGCTATCGCCATCTGATCGTCGATGTCCGCGAGCCGGACTCGTTTCCAGGCGAGCTTGAACCCCAGGTGATCGTGAATGTTGCTGGTACGCAGGACTCGGCCGACGATATTGCCGCCAACCTGTGCGGCACCATCAACGTGACCGAGCGCTACGCCTTTGTGGGGGAGGGGCTTGCCGCCAAGCCGGCGCCGGCTATTACATCCGTGGTCAATGTGGGGTCGGCGAGCGGGCATACGGGATCGGAGTTTCCCGCCTATGCTGCCAGCAAGGGCGGCGTTATCGCCTACACCAAGAACCTTGCAAACCGCTTGGCGCCGCAGGCCATCGCCAACAGCGTGGACCCGGGTGGCGTCATCACGCCGCTCAACCGTTGCGTGATGGAGGACGAGCACCTGTGGAGCCAGATTATGGAGCTCACGCCGCTTAAGCGCTGGGCCACCGCCCAAGAGATCGCCGAGTGGATCTACTTCGTGGGCGTGACCAACCGGTTTATGACCGGGCAGAGCCTGCTCATTGACGGCGGCGAGGCCGGCCGCACGCAGTTTATTTGGCCCGAATAGGAAACGCGCCCGATGGAAAGCCGTCGGGCGCGTTTTTGATGTATCGGTTTTTAGCCGAGGCAAGTCCAGTTGACGGGGGTCGAGCCGTGCTGTTCGAGTAGCCGATTGGCAGCGGAGAAGGGGCGCGACCCTATAAAGGCGGGGAGTTCTGCCGTGGCACGGTTGGCCGAAAGCGGCGAGGGGTGCGTAGAGGCCAGGCAGAACTTGCCGGTTGCCTTGCCCGCGCCGATCGCGTCGAGCTTGCCCTCAACCATTTGCTGGGCAAAGCGTCCCCATGCCAAAAAGACGACCGGCTGGGGCAGCTGGCAGCAGCGTTCGATAACGTAGTCGGTGAGTGTGCTCCAGCCCAGCTTGGCGTGCGAATTCGCGGCATGCTCACGCACGGTGAGCGTAGTGTTGAGGAGCAAGACGCCCTGCTGTGCCCATGGGGTTAGGTCTCCCGTGGCGGGAATGGGGCAGCCCAGATCGGCGTTGAGTTCCTTATAGATGTTGCGCAGGCTCGGCGGTAACTTGGTTTGCGACGCGGGGACCGAGAACGACAGCCCCATGGCCTGGTTGGGTCCGTGATAGGGGTCCTGACCCAAGATGACAACCTTGACCTGGTCGGCCGGCGTGTAGGCGAGGGCATTGAGGATGTCGTCTTGTGCCGGGTAGATGGTCTGCTCGGCACGCAAAAGGGCGATGCGCTCGAGCAGCTGGTTCGTTGTGTCGCGTACCGGCTGCGGCGCATCGCCCAACCAAGTTGCTATGTTGCGGTCGCGGGTCGCGGCGTCCATGGGGCTCCTTTACGTCTGATGCTCTGTTGGCATCTATTATAAAGGCGCACCGGTTGCCTTTATGCCGCGGCTGTATAAGGAGTGGGGTTTACGAGACGCGCTCGGGCGCTCCTGCCATGCGAGCGTGCCCGTGTGCACGAAGACGCGGGAGCTCGACGGTTGCCACCATGACGCCGGTGAGGATGAGGGCGGCGCCAAAGAAGGCGATGGGGCTCAGGACCTCGCCGACCAGGAAGAACGAGAAGACAGCGGAGCAGACCGGCTCGAGCGAGAAGGCAAAGCCTGTGGTCTCGGCGGGCACGTGGGGCTGCGCGAGCGTTTGGATGATAAAGCCGTAGGCAGAGCAGATGAGCGCGAGTGCGACGACGACCACGACCTCGCCCGGCGTGCCGGGAAGCGTGAAACCGCCAAAGGTGAATGCGGCGATACCCGAGAATAAGCCGCCGAAGCCAAGCTGCCAAACGCCCAGGGCCAGCGGGTCGACATCTTCGACAAAGCGCTTCGCCACAATGATATGGCCGGCATAGATAAAGGCCGAGAGCAACATGATGAGCGCGCCCGGGTTCAGGCTGGTGAAGTCGGCGCCCGAGAGCAGCAGCATGCCACAGGTGACGATGGCGGTGCCGACGAGAACTTTGCGCTCGGGGGCGCGGCGCAGCAGGGCGGCGTTGGCAAACGGCACGATCACGACCGTCAGGCTCTGCAAAAAGCCGGCGGTTGAGGCGGAGGTGAGGCTGGAACCCAGGCACATGCAGGTGAGCTCGGTTGCCATGATGGCGCCGATGATGGCGGCGCGAACCATAAGGTCGCGGTTGATGCGGAAAGCGCGCTTGTGGAAGAGCAACAGGCAGGCCGCAAAGGCGATGATGCAGCGCAGCGCAACGATGCTCGTGGCGTTCATGCTGTCCATGCCGATCTTCATGAGGGGGTACGAAAAGCCCCATGCGACGGGAACGGAAAACGAGAGCGCGATTGCTTTTTTGCGATCCATGGGACTCCTTTTGTTACAGAACGGTTTCGCAAAAAGGATTCTGCTCCCAGATTTAGATGTAGTAAAGCGAATGTATCTTCAGTATGATTAAGTAATACTAATGTAGGCGGGAAAAGCGCTGGCAAAACGTTTTACGGCTACGTCGATGTGGAGGTACGATGGCATCGCGGTATCAGATTGTTTGTATGGTGGTCGATCGCGGCAGTCTTAAGGGTGCAGCCGATGAGCTGCGCTATACGCAAAGCGCGGTGAGCCAGGCCGTCAAAGCGCTCGAGCGCGAGCTGGGTACCACGCTTATCGAGCGCGGCAAGCAGGGCGTTTCGCTTACGCGCGACGGCAAGCAGTACCTGCCGTATCTGCGCCAGATTGTAACTGCCGAGGCCGAGCTTGAGGGCAAGCGCCAGGAATTGCTGGGACTCTCCTCGACTGATATTCGTATCGCAACGTTTACCAACGTGAGCCGCACCGTGTTGCCGCGCGTGATCCGCGACTTTGGTGCCCTGCATCCGGGTGTACGCTTTACGCTCAAACAGGGCGATTACACGCGCAATGCCCAGTGGGTGCACGATGGCGTGGTTGATTTTTGCTTTACGGCACGCGGATTTACTGCTGGGCTCGAGAAGCGCGTGGTCTATCACGATGAGTTGGTGGCACTGTTGCCGGCCGCGCATCCGCTGACGGCAAAGGAAAAGGTGACGCTCGCCGACCTGGCGTCCGAGCCGTTTGTGCTGCTGGATGAGGGCGAACAGAGCCTGGTGCTCGATGCATTCGCGGCGCATGGGCTGTCGCCGCACGTGACGAGCGAGGTGACCGACGACTACACCATCATGGCGATGGTGGAGGAGGGCCTAGGCGTGAGTATGCTGTATCGCCGTACCGTCGAGGGCATGAGGGCCGATATTCGCGTGCGTCCCATCGTGCACGCTCCCTCGCGTGACGTAGTGGCAGCCTGGCGCAGCTGGGACACCATGCCTATCGCCACGAGGCACTTTATCGACTATATGAGCTCACATATTGTCAATTAATGACTGGCATGGCGTTGAGTGCGGTGTTTAGCGGGCTGTCGCTTTGGCTTGGGCGGCGCGATAGGTGCGTGCCGGGTGGCAGAGTAGTACCGCCACGACCATAAAGAACGCCGTGGTGCCCAGGCTGATGGGGTAGACCATCATGATGTTCGCAAAGGTGCGGAAGTGCGGGAACACGCAGAATACCCAATAGAAGCGAATACCGCAGACGCAGATCATGGTGATGAGGGCGGGCATGAGCGAGATGCCAAAGCCGCGCAGGTAGCCGGACATGTTTTCGTAGAACATGCTAAAGGCGTAGGCAGGGAAGATCGAGCACACGCGGATATAGCCGATCGAGACGATGTTGGGGTCGCTGTTGAACAGCGCCAGGATTTCGCGTCCCAAGCCTACGATGATGACGATGGTGGTGAGCGCGACGATACCGCCTTCGACCAGGCAGACCTTGAGCGTCTTGGTGCAGCGGTCGATTTGGCGGGCACCGTGGTTTTGTCCCACAAAGGTGGTGCAGGCCTGGCTAAAGCTGTTGAGCAGGTTGTAGCACACGTACTCCAGGCTCATGGCAGCGCTCGATGCCGCCATGACCTCGGTGCCCAAGCTGTTGATGGCGGACTGGATGATGATGTTGGCGACGGCAAAGACAGCGCTTTGGATGCCGGCGGGCAGGCCGATCTTGACGATGCGCTTGAGGGCGACGGGGTCTAAGCCTAAGTCGCGTGGGGTGACGCGGACGACGGAGTCGGTCTTGAGCAGGCGGATAAAGAGCGTAGCGGCGCTGACGGTGTAGGCGATGGCGGTGGCGATGGCGACGCCCGCGACGCCCCAGTGGAGTACGGGGACAAAGATGAGGTCCAGGCCAATGTTGAGGACGGTGGACACGGCAAGTGCCTGCAGCGGCATGCGGGTGATGCCGACGGAGCGGAAGATCGCGGCCTCAAAGTTGTAGAGCAAGATCGAGGGCATGCTGAGCAAAAAGACGCGCAGGTAGAGCGAAGCGAGCGGCATGGTCTCGGCAGGCACGTTGAGCGCAGCGAGCATGGGCTCGGCAAAGATCTCGCCCAGTGCGATGACGACAAAGCCCACGAGCGCCATTAAAATCGAGGTATGGACGGCGCGTTTGACCATGTTCTGATCGTTGCGGCCGATAGCGTTGGCGATGACCACGTTGGAGCCAAGCGACATGCCAATAAAAAGGTTGAGCATAAGACTGGTAAGCGGAACATTGGAGCCGACCGCCGCCATGGCGAGGGTTCCCTGGTCGCCCGAGAAGTTACCGATGATGACCGTGGCGATGAGGTTCGACAGCTGCTCCAAGATGCTCGTGGCGGCCACGGGGAAGGCGAACAGGGGAATATTGCGCCATAGCGAGCCGGTGGTCATGTCAATGTGCTTAGATGCGGTGTCTGCCATACGCTCTCAATCTCTAATATGCTCTTTCGTGCTTATTTGCGCAGACGATGATACTCCTAATGCAGCCAGCCGGCACTTAGGGACGTTCCTTTTCTGTCGGCAGCTGGGGACACTCCTTGTCTCTTCTATGACTAGGTGGGGAAGGCGTGCGACAATGGTGGGCGTTGTGTTGTTCGCGCTAAGGAGTTGCCATGTTGTTGTGTCCCGTTTGCCATGAACCGTTGGTGGACGACGAGCGCGGTGCTGCATGCGCGGGCGGACACCGGTTTGACCGTGCGCGCGAGGGCTATCTGTATCTGCTGCGCTCGTCCAAGAGCGGCGACTCCATGGGTGATCCCAAGTCGCAGGCGCGCAGCCGTCGTGACTTTCTGAACCGTGGATACTACGCGCCGTTGCGCGATGCGATGGTCGAGCTGGTGCGCGAGCGGGTGTCTGGACGTGCCGCGTCTACGAACTGCCCCATGACGCTGCTCGATATTTGCTGCGGCGAGGGCTACTACACCAGCGCTATGGGCGCGGTGCCGGGCGTAGATGCTTACGGTTTCGACCTGGGCAAGGAGATGGTGCGCCTTGCCGCCAAGCGCGGCGATGCGACGTACTTCGTGGCCAACATGAAGGACATCCCCGTGGCCGATGGCACCTTCGATATGGTGACCGAGCTCTTTGCCCCCTTTAACGAGCGCGAGTTTGCCCGCGTGCTGGCGCCCGAGGGCTCGCTCTACACCGTGGTGCCGGGCGCCCGTCATCTCTTTGGGCTCAAGGAGGTGCTCTACGACACGCCATACCTTAACGACGAGAAGCTGCCGAAGACAACCGAGCTCGAGTTGGTGGGAACGCAGCGGGTGTCTGCGAACATTACGCTCCAGACGCAGGCCGACATCGAGGCGGTGTTCCAGATGACGCCGTACTACTACCGCACGCGCCCTGCCGACAAAGAGCGCCTGGCAAACCTGGACACCCTTCAGACCGATATCGACTTCATCATCGCCGAGTACCGCCACTAACCTACCAAAAAGGGACAGGTTTATTATGGCAGGTTTTATCTGGGCAAACGTAAAGGGCCGACCGCGTCGTTGCGCGATCGGCCCTTTGTTAGCTGCTTGGATGTAGGGGTCAGTGGAAGGCAAGTGCCTACAGGCGATCCTTGTTCTCGGCTTTAACGGTGTGCGCCTGCTGAACAAAGAACAGGTCGTAGACCACGATGACAAAGGCGCCAAAGTTGATGGCGTCGCCGCCAAACGCGGGAAGCGTGAGCACGGCCTGCGCAATCGTGGCGATTGCGGCGACGATGCCGAGCTTAAACGCGCCATCCACCTGCGAAGGCTTGTTGGCGCCCTTGATGCCCGCAACACCTGCGGCAAGATCGACAAGACCCTTGATGACAAGTACGGCCGCGGCGAGCATGGCGTTCGGCCCGTACGTGGAATCGAGACTGCCTCGGGCGATGCCGACGCCGGCGATGACGAGGCTGGCGATGCCCAAAACAAAGTAAATGAGGGCAAGGATTTTGAGTGTCTTGCGAGCGTAGCTCATGGCTGGATCCTTTCGATACGAGTACGGCCGATCTGGCGTACCCCCTGTGCTGCACATATGGTGAAGCACATTGTAGTTCAACGCGGCGGCGCATGCGTCTGAAAGCGCTTTAGGCCTGCGCACCTCAACCTTTCAAAAAGGAAAGCTGGACGTAAGTCAAATCGATGGCAGCTCATGTGCGGCGCTGCGATGATGAGGATGTAACAAGGAGTTGGTCTAAGGAGGAGCCATGATGTACGGAACAGGGCAGGCGCGCGAGCCGCAATCGTTGGGAAGGCGCATGAGCGATTCTGTGATCGCTGCCGTGTGCACGGGATTGATGGCGGTGCTTTGCATTGGGATGCTGTGGGCCATGTCGCATGTGGGACAATAGCGGACGATTGGGTGCCGACACATGCGGCGCTCACGTATCCGCTTTGCTTGCTAAGGAGTACCCATGGGCGTCGTCGATCCCTTTTCTGTTGCTCGGGCCGCGGGGCTTGAGCTGATCGGGAAGCCCGAGGGCCTCACGCTCACCGACGATGCGATGGAGCTGCGTGCCGATTTTGCCCGTATGCTCCCACGGCTCAAGCAGGGTCGTCTGCAGCAAGAGCTGTTGGTGAAGGCTGCACGCACAAAAGGTATCGAGAACCCCTGGGCGATTGACGCCACGGCAGGCTTTGGCGAGGATTCGCTGCTGTTGGCCGCTGTGGGCTTTACCGTCGATTTGTATGAACAGGATTGCGTGATCGCGGCGCTCCTTCAGGATGCCCTGGATCGCGCGGCAGATGATCCGGCGCTTGCGGCTGCCGTGGCGCGCATGCACTTACATGCGGGCGAGGACAGTGTTGCCGGCCTTCGCCATGCGGCTGAGCTGGTCGAGCGTGGTGAGCTCGCGGCTCCCGATGTGGTGTATCTGGATCCCATGTTTCCCGAGCGCACCAAGAGTGCGGCGGTCAAAAAGAAGTTCCAACTCCTGCACCATTTGGAGCAGCCGTGCGCCGATGAGGAGACGCTGGTTAAAGCTGCGCTTGCAGTGCGGCCGCGCAAGGTTGTTATCAAGCGGCCGGTGAAGGGGCCGCTGCTTGCCGGCGTTAAGCCGAGCTATCAGCTTGCGGGCAAGGCTGTCCGCTACGATGTCTTGGTGCCGCCGCGCCCGTAGCCTGCGTGCGATGGCCGGCACTCCGTCAGCGCCGTGCCGATGCGGAGTCTATTTCCAGGGGTGCGACGTCAGATGCCACCCGCCGCAGTATTCGCATTTGTAGCAGGCTAAACCACGCCGCCCACGGTTTTCGCAGTCGGCCATAGCGGCCTCGGCCTCGGCGCGTGTGTCGTAACGGTTTTTGCGCTCGCACGACTTGTAGCGCCAGGCCTCATCGCGCTCGGCATCCAGGGCGTCGCGGCGCTCGTCCTCGCGCGCAAACAGGTCGCTTATTTCGCCGCCGGTGGCAGCGCCCAAAAAATCGCTTTTGGCCTTTGACCAGGCGGCTCGCTTTTTGCTTCCCATCTGCTTCGTGCCCTTTCCAAACGCTGGTATCATTGCTCAATCAAAGTGATACCAATAAACGTGAGGTCGCCGCGCGATGATCAGAAAAACCCTCGAGACCGACATTCCTGCCGTCATGGCCATCTATGACGCCGCCCGCGCCTTTATGCGAGCGCATGGCAACGCCACACAGTGGCCCGAGGGCACGCCTTCGGCCGAGCAGCTGGCTGCCGATATCGCCGCCGGTGGCAGTTACGTGTGCGAAGTCGACGGCCGCGTGGTGGCGACGTTTGCCTTTTTAACGGGCCCGGACGAGTGCTATGACGCTATCGAGGACGGTCAGTGGCGTAGCGACACTCCGTACGCCGTACTGCACCGCGTGGCGTCCGACGGCACCGTGCACGGTATCGCGGCCGCGATGTTTGTCTTTGCCAAGGAACGTGCCGACCACCTGCGTATCGATACGCACGCGGACAACCTGCCCATGCAGGGCGCGAGCATGAAGGCGGGGTTCGAGCGCGCCGGCGTCGTGTATGTGTCAGACGGCACGCCGCGTGTTGCGTTCGATTGGCTGCGCGAGGCATAGGAGCGGGGACGCGTATCAACAATCCATGTACATGAAAATGGCCCCGGGTGGGGCTATTTTTGATCGCTGCGCTGTTAGGGGAGGTGCCGGCTTTCGCAAGGCGCGAACCTGCGAAAATCGCCGCGCGGCAACGCGGGGCGATGAGCTCGGTCGGGGGATAGGGCCCGCTTCGCCCGCCGGCCCGTAAATTGTATCATCCAGTGTGGAACGAGGATGCCCGTTGCCGCGTGCGATGGGCTTGCAATAAGAGGAGAGCCATGTCGAAGCAAGCTGTCGTTGGAATCTTGGCGCATGTCGATGCCGGCAAGACTACGCTGGCCGAGGCCATGTTGTTCAATGCGGGTCGCATTCGCAAGCGCGGCCGCGTGGACGATGGCGATTCGCACCTGGACACGAACGCGATCGAGCGCGAGCGCGGCATTACGATCTTCTCGTCGCAGGCCGTGCTCGACCACGGCGATGCCCACGTCATGCTCGTGGATGCACCCGGCCACGTCGATTTTTCGGCTGAGGCGGAGCGCACGCTGCGCGCGCTCGACTATGCGATTTTGGTTGTGGGTGCCAACGATGGCGTGCAGGGGCACACCGAAACCCTGTGGCGCCTGCTTGCACGCTATGACATCCCGACGTTCATCTTCATCAACAAGATCGATTTGGAGAATCCCGGCCGCGATGTTTTGCTGGCACAACTCGGGCAGCGTCTTTCCGAGGGCTGCCTGGATGCCAACGAGCTGCTGGCGGGCGGCACCGTTCAGGAGGACGCTGCTGCGTTGGACGAAGCGGCGCTCGAGGAGTTTCTTGAAGCGGGTGAGCTTTCTGTCGCAACGCTGTCGCGCATGGTTGCCGAGCGCAAGCTCTTTCCCTGCTTTGCCGGCTCGGCGCTCAAGGACCAAGGCGTTGACGAGCTACTGGATAGTATATGCGCGCTGATGCGTGAGCAGGCGTGGCTCCCGGAGTTTGCCGCGCGCGTCTATCGTGTCAGCCGCGGGGATCGTGGCGAGCGCTTGGCTTGGGTTAAAGTGACCGGCGGCACGCTGCGCGCAAAACAGATGATCAGCGGGCATTCCAGTGCCGAGGCGTGGGAACAGAAGGTCGATCAGGTACGCATCTATAACGGCGAGAAGTATGAGCTTGCCCAAGAAGTTGCTGCTGGCGGTATTTGCGCCGTGACGGGTCTTGCGCACGTTCGCCCAGGGGACGCCCTGGGCACGGAGCCCGCGGGCGATGCGCCCGTCATCGCTCCGGTCCTCACCTATACGGTGCTGCCGGGCGAACACGACGTTCATGCGGTGTTTAAAGCGCTGAGTGAGTTGGCGGACGAAGATCCCATGCTCGGCGTAAGCTGGAATACGCATCTTGAGCAGATCCATTTGCAGTTGATGGGCGCCGTGCAACTCGAGGTCGTGCAGCGGGTGTTGGCCGATCGCTTTGGCCTTTCGGTTGCGTTTGAGCCCGGCGGCATTCTCTATAAGGAGACTATTTCGCGGCCGGTCGAGGGCGTGGGCCACTTTGAGCCGCTGCGCCACTATGCCGAGGTGCATCTGCGCTTGGAGCCGTTGCCGGCGGGTTCGGGTGTGCAGTTTGGCACCGTGACCTCGACCGACGAGCTCGATCTTAACTGGCAGCGTTTGGCACTCACCAACGCTATGGAGCGCGACCACCTGGGCGTGCTGACGGGCTCGTCCATCACCGATGTGCGCATTACGCTCACGGGCGGCCGCGCGCATGCCAAACACACCGAGGGCGGCGATTTTCGCCAGGCCACGTATCGCGCGATTCGCCAGGGTTTGATGCAGGCGCGCGAGGTCGGCGCAGACGTGTTGCTGGAGCCGTGGTACCACTTTGAGCTCGAGGTGCCGGGGGAGTGCGTGGGCCGGGCGTTGTCAGATGCCACACGCATGGGTGCCGAGTACGAGCCGCCGACGATGGCGGGAGACCGAGCGAAGCTTGTGGGTCGCGTGCCGGCATCCGAGGTGCAGGATTACGCGCTGGAGGTGGCTGCCTACACGAGCGGGCGCGGTCATCTGTACCTGGAGTTCGCCGGTTATGCGGCTTGCCATGATGCCGAGCGCGTAATCGAGACGGCCGCCTATGAGCCCGAGGCCGATCTGCCCAACACGCCCGACTCGGTCTTTTGCTCTCACGGCGCCGGCTACACGGTCAAATGGTATGACGTGCCCGCCGCAGCGCACGTAAAGATCGATCCCGCCACCTTCCGTCCCTGGCGAGCAGCAGACGCCGAGTTTTTCGGCCACATGTGACAAAGGGACAGCCCCTTTGTCACATGCTATTGGTATAACTCAGTATAAGTTGGTATAACTGTTACCAGGGTTTGCCAATCCGAGGAGGCCGATATGAATCCAAATCCCTTTAAGCCCACAGCTGGTAAGCGGCCTCCGATACTCATCGGTCGCGAGTCGGTCATCGAAGATTTTGAGGAAGGGCTCGACAACGGCGCCGGAGCGCCGGGCAGGCTCATGCTCATTACGGGAAACCGCGGCTGTGGCAAAACGGTTCTCCTGCGGGAGCTGCAACGTCTAGCCAGCGAGCGCGGATGGGCGGTTGTCTCCGATTCCGCTTCGCTTGGTTTGTGCGACCGCTTGGCCGACGCGCTTCGCTCGAATAAACCCGTTGTGACGTCAATGGAGTTTGGGCCGTCGTTTGGCCGGATGTCGGTCGAGGCGGCGCGGGCAAAAGGCGAGACATTGCGAGGGCTGGTCAACGAGCGTCTCAAGAAGCTCGGTCCGGGCAAGGGCGTCTTGTTTGCGATTGACGAGGCACAATCGGTGTCTATCGAGGAACTGGCGGCTCTTGCCGTCCTCTATCAGCAGGTGCTCGGAGACCAGGATGCCACGGGCTTGCCCGATAGCGACCAGCGCGGTCTTGCGCTGGCGTTCGCCGGCTTGCCCAGTATGGTTGACGATCTGCTCGAAGAGCCGAGCGTGACGTTTTTGCGGCGTGCCCAGCAGCGTACGTTGGGGGCAATATCTTTGCCCAAAGTGCGCGATTCGTATATCCAGACGGTCAAAGACGCTGGTCTTTACGTTGACGCGGAGACGGCGGACCTTGCGGCGCGCAAGAGCATGGGGCATCCCTATATGGTTCAGCTGGTGGGCTATTACATGTGGCGGTCTGCTGTCCGGCGTGGCTCGCAGGTCATCGAAAGGCGCGATGTCGAGAATGGCCATGCGGATGCCGTCTCCGAGTTCTACGAAGCGGTTGACGCACCTCTGTATTACGGTCTGCGCAGCCCTCAGCGCCTCTTTATCGAGGCTATGGCGGTTGACGAGGACAAGCCGACGCGCACGGCGGATATCATTGAGCGCTGCGACCGTACCCAGAGCTGGGCGAGTAAATATCGCGCAAGCCTGATTCGCGAGCGCGTCATCGAGGCCGCCGGATACGGCCTTGTGCGGTTTACCGTGCCCATGCTGGGCGAGTATATCCGCGACCGCGTTTTATGGCATGAGTAGGGTGATAAAGGTGACGGAACAGAAGATGAGCCCGCAGGCTATCGAGGTGCGCGGTGCGCGCGTCCATAACCTCAAAGACATCGATATCGATATTCCGCTGGGAAAGCTCGTGGGTATTGCCGGCGTCTCGGGCTCGGGCAAGAGCTCGCTGGCGTTGGGGGTGCTCTATGCCGAGGGCTCGCGTCGTTATCTGGAGGCGCTCAGCACTTATACCCGCCGTCGGCTGACACAGGCAGAGCATGCTCAGGTGGACGAGGTGCTGCACGTGCCGGCGGCACTCGCATTGCATCAGCGTCCTAGTGTGCCAGGCGTGCGCTCGACCTTTGGCACCATGACCGAGCTCAACAACAGCCTGCGCCTGCTCTTTAGCCGCTGCGCCCATCACGTGTGCCCGCATTGCGGGACGCGTGTGGAGCCGAGCCTTAACGTGGCCGCGGGCCTGTCGCTCACGTGCCCCGCATGCGGCCGCGAGTTCTATGCGCCGGGTGCCGAGGACCTTGCCTTTAACAGTGGCGGCGCGTGTTCTACCTGCGGCGGCACCGGCGTCATGCGCGAGGTGGACGAGGCGAGCCTGGTGCCCGACGAGTCAAAGACCATCAACGAGGGCGCGGTGCTTCCCTGGGGCACGCTCATGTGGGACCTGATGAAGCAGGTGGCCGGCGAGATGGGCGTGCGCACCGACGTGCCGTTCAACCAGCTCACGCCTGAAGAGCGCGATATCGTGTTCCATGGCCCGGCAGTTAAGAAGCACATTCTCTACGTTCCCAAAAATGGCGAGGGCGCCACGCCGCTCGACTTTACCTATTACAACGCCGTCTATACCGTCGAGAATGCGCTCGCCAAGGTTAAGGACGATAAGGGGCTCAAGCGCGTTGCGCGCTTTTTGCGCGAGGGACCGTGCCGCGATTGCGGAGGCACGCGTCTTTCCGAGGCCGCGCGCCAGCCCCAGGTGCGCGGTATCGATCTGGCGCAGGCGGCGGCCATGACGCTGGGCGAGGCGATTGAGTGGGTGCGCGGAGTGCCCGCATCCTTGCCGACCGAGATGCAGCCCATGGCGACGGATATCTGCGATTCGATTTTGAGCACGGCCCGTCGCCTGGTCGATCTGGGTCTCGACTACCTTTCGCTCGACCGCGCCGGCGCCACGCTCTCCACGGGTGAGCGCCAGCGCGTACAGCTTGCCCGCGTGGTCCGCAACCGATCGACGGGCGTGCTGTATGTGCTGGACGAGCCTTCGATTGGCTTACATCCCGCGAACGTCGACGGCTTGGTAGGCGTAATGCGCGATCTGGTGGTCGACGGCAATACCGTGGTTGTTGTCGACCACGACACGCGCGTGCTGGCAGAAGCCGACTATCTGGTCGAGATGGGCCCCGTTGCGGGAGCAGGCGGCGGCCATGTAATCGCCGCCGGTACGGTAGACGAGGTCGAACAATCGCAGGGCAGCCGCATCGCGCCGTTCTTGCGCTCGGACCCCAAGCGTCTGCGCCCGCAGGTGGCTGACGACGAACTGTTCGACCTAGGCCATATCCGCATGGCGACCGATGCCATCCATACCGTCAAACCACTCGAAGTCGATATCCCGCGCGGCCGCCTTGTCGCGGTGACGGGTGTTTCGGGTTCGGGCAAGACGACACTGGTGCTCGAGACGCTCATCCCGGCGCTCAAGGCACAGGCAGCCGGTGAGCGCCTGCCAAGGCACGTGCGTTGGGTCGATGCCGAGGGCATCGCGCGCGCCAACCTGATTGACGCCACGCCCATCGGCGCCAACGTACGCTCGACGGTAGCGACCTATGCCGACATCCATGATGAGCTGCGCCGCGCCTTCGCCCGTACGCCCGAGGCCAAGGCGTCAGGGTATAAGGCGGGTGCCTTTAGCTACAACACTGGCGCTTTGCGCTGCCCCACGTGCGATGGCACGGGCTCGATATCGCTCGACGTGCAGTTTTTGCCCGATGTCGAGATTGTCTGTCCTGCATGCCGTGGCTCGCGTTATGCAGACGCAGCCTCGCATATTCATCGCGAGGGCAAGGACGGCAGTCTGCTCACGTTGCCGCAGCTCATGGACATGAGTGTGGACGAGGCCCTCGACGCCACGGTGGGACTCAAGAAAGTTCAGGCGCGCCTGCAGACCTTGCATGGCCTGGGTCTGGGCTACCTGACACTTGGCGAGCCCACGCCGGCGCTCTCGGGCGGCGAGGCGCAGCGACTTAAGCTTGCAAGCGAGATGGGCCGCGTGCAGGACGATGCCGTATTCGTGTTCGACGAGCCCACGATCGGCCTGCATCCGCTCGATGTTCAGGTGCTGCTGAGTGTGTTTGACGGACTCGTTGCCAAGGGCGCCACGGTTATCGTGATCGAACACGACCTCGACCTTATCCGTAACGCCGATTACGTGATCGACATGGGTCCGGGTGGCGGCGACGCGGGCGGGCAAATCGTCTGCACCGGTACGCCGGGCGACATCGCTGCCTGCTCCGCAAGCATCACTGGCCATTACCTCTAGCAGAATGTGACAAAGGGACAGTCCCTTTGTCACATCCGATGCCTATTTCACGCATTGAGCGGCGAGATAGTCGCGGAAGAACGGTAATTCAAAAGCGACGATTCCGCGCCCGCGTTCTCCAATGATGCCGGCGTCTATCATGCGGCGTCGGTAGCGGGAGACCTGTTGCGGCGAACGCTTAAGGCGCTCGACAAGGTCAGCGGTGGTGGACTCTTCCTCGTCATCGAGCATGGCGATGAGAAAACGCTTGTCCTCCGCAGTGAGTTCCCGATAGGTCGCTGCGAGGATCCGGTCGTCCATTTCGTCGCGTGCGATTTTGATTCCCTGGTCAAAGTCGCGAGATGATATTTCCCTCGAGTTGCTCGTGAGATCCCAGGCGCGGTAGCCCACAAGCTGCAAAAGGAAAGGAAAGCCCGAAATCGAGCGAACGGCCTTATCGATTCCCTCGGCATCCGCCAGACGGTCGTTTTCCTGGATCGTTCGGATCAAGGCCTCGCGTACATCGTAGTCGGCGATACGCCCCAGATGATATTGCTGGGCGCGACGAAGGAACGAGACCGTCTTGTGGTTCAGCAACGTCGAGACGTTGTTGGGAAGTCCCGCCATGAGTAGAGCGACGCGTTTCCCATCGGTCACAAAGTGCTGATACGTGGCTGCGAGCTGGATCATCTCATCGAGCGTCGGGTCGACCTCATCAACCGTGACGAGCAGACCAGTGCCCGTTTCGTTGAGCTGGTCGATGATGTCGCTCATGCGATAACGCCAAGTCGAGGCATCGTGAACGCGATTGACCTCGATACTGCCGAGCGGCGCGATTCCGAGACCGGTGACTTCGAAGTTGTTAGACGGGTTGATGAGATGGCCTGCAGCACGTTTCGCCCCGAGCTCGATTTCCTCAAGCATTCCCGAGAGCGCGGTCGTCTTTACCGCTATCCAGCCGTGGGATTCCGCCCTTGTCGCGAGCGACGACATGAGAGCGGTTTTACCGGTTCCACGCGCGCCTGAGAAGATCGAGGTCAATTCCGGGCGTCTACGCTGGCTCAAGAAGGCACGGTCCAAATCCCGAATAATCTGTTGTCTGCCGGCGAGATGGGCAGGAACCTCACCAAAACTGGGGGTAAACGGGTTCTCGAGATATTCCACAAGGCTCTCCTTTCACATCGCCGTTTAACTCCATTTTATTCTAGTTAATTCTGATTAAAAGCGACGGCTCGTTATTTGGTGCATCAATGTGACAAAGGGACAGTCCCTTTGTCACATGCCGGGGAAGTCTGTCTGGCGGAGGGCCTCGTAGAGGACGATGGCGGCGCTGTTGGAGAGGTTGAGTGCACTAATGCGGTAGTCGGCCGGGTCGATAAAGTTGCCGCAGATATCCTGCCGAAGGATGGCTTCGTGGCTGTCCTCGGTATGTCCGAGCGCCTCCTCGTGGGCTTCCCAAGCCTCGGCGTTATCGAGTGAGTCGCAATCGCGCAGCATCGGGATGCGCTCGCAGCGCGCGGGCGCCGCAGCAAGCAGGTCTTCGGGAATCCCCGAGCTCTCGCTGCCAAAGACCAGATAGTCACCGTCGCGGTAGGTGCTTTGCGCATAGGTGCGGCGCGCCTTTTTGGTCAGCAGATGCAGGCGCTCGTCGGCAGGGGAGAGGTCGTTGCGCACAAGGAAATCCTCCCAGCTGGCATAGGTCGTCACGTCCAAGTTTTGCCAGTAGCTCAGGCCGGCGCGACGCACCGTCTTGTCGTCGAGCGAAAAGCCCAACGGCTCTACCAGATGCAGGCGGGCGCCAGTAACCACGCAGGTGCGGCCGATATTGCCCGTATTGGCCGGAATCTCGGGTGCATACAGCACGATATTGAACATGAATCTCCTTGGCTCAGAATGAAAAACCACCACGAAGGGGACAGGCACCTTCGTGGTGGTTAGGCGGTTACGTGGGCGGAAAACGCCCGCTTTGATAACCTAGGCGCGGTGCCAGTCGGTCAGGCAGGCATCGAGGGCGGCGATGAGCGCGTCCTTGTCCATGTGACGCCCGATGATGCACAGGCTCGTCATGCGGTCGCCCGTCTCGTCGTCCCAAATCTGCATGATCTCGGGGTTCTCGTCGATAATCTTCTGCTTCTCGCCCTCGGGCGCAGAATCGACAAACAGACCGTTCTCCATTAGGCGCATCTGGTGGCCGGCCTGCTCAAACATGTAGCACATGTCCGGATTGCCGGTCTGCCACAGCGGGCCCTTGACGCGAATGACCTCGTCGGGCCACTCCTGCTCAACAAAATCGGTGAACTTCTGCAGGTCAAACGGCTTGCGGCGCGAGTACACAAAGGTCTCGATGTCGTACTCGAGCACCTCGGGGTCGTCGTGCTCCTCGGGATGCTCCATGGCCTCGATCCAAGCGGCGGAGTTGTAGGCGCGCATAAAGTCGAAGCGGCCGGTGTCGAGCAGCTCCTCCATGGGGACCTCGCCGTTTTGGGCTTCGACGATCACGGCGTCCTTCTGCAGGCTGCGCACAATGGCCTTGAGCTCTGCGATCTGCTCGGGGGTGACGGTGTCAGTCTTATTAAGAACCAGCGTGGAGCAAAACTCGATCTGCTGGATGAGCAGGCTCTCGATGTCGTCCTCGTCGATATCCTCGGCCAGCAGGTCGCGGCCGCCGTTGAACTCGTCGTACATGCGGGCGCAGTCGACCACGGCCACGATGTTGTCGAGCGCGAGCTTGGGCTCGCCGCCCACCTTGGCCTCGTCGCAGAAGCTCGAGATGGTGTAGGCGATGGGGATAGGCTCGCAAATACCCGAGGCCTCGATGATGATGTAGTCGAACTTGCCCGAATCGGCGATGCCCTGCAGCTGGTTGGCCAGATCGTCCGAAAGCGTGCAGCAGATACAGCCGTTGGTGAGCGGGATGAGGTCGTCGGTCTCGGAAAGGCCGCCGTCGGCGATGAGGCTGGCGTCGACGTTGATCTCGCCGATATCGTTGACGATCACGGCAGCGCGGATGCCGCCGTCGTTAGCGAGGATGTGGTTGAGCAGTGTGGTCTTGCCGGCACCGAGGTATCCGGTAAGCATGATGATCTTTACGGGTCTGTTGGGCATGTGCCCTCCTTTGTTAGACATGGCTTACAGTTGAATCTTATGCCAAACGCCTGCTCTTATACCCACGCGCTGACAAATAACACAGGCTACTCCCAGGCTCCCCATACATCGGGACAATAGCCGACGGTGGCCTTCTTGCCGTTGCGTACGATGGGCTCGGCCAGAACCTGCTGGTTCTCGAGCAGCTTATCGAAACGCTGGCTGGGGGTGAGGTGCTGGATGAGTGCGAGCGTCTCCTCGTCCTTGGCTTTGGGGTTGAGCAGCTTGTCGATGCCGCCAACCGCCTGCATCACGCTCGTGAGCTCGCCCTTGCTCATCTCCTTTTCCTTAAGGTCAATAAACTGCACCTTAATGCGGCGCTCCTTAAAATAGCGCTGGGCCTTCTTGGTGTCGAAGGACTTCTTAGTCCCGAAAATTTGAATATTCATATCTATGTTCCGCCGTTCTACCTGATGAAGTTGGTCCTAGCGCGATCGGCCTGGGGGGCTTCGATGCCGGCGGCCTTTCCAGCCTCGATGCAACGTAGGAGCCAGGCCATGTTTTTGCCGATGTTTCGCATGGTGGCAAGGCCTTCGGCGTCCTGGGCGGCCTCGCCCGGCATGGCACCGAAGACGTTGTTCCAGTAGGTGGATGCTACCACGGGCATCTGGTTGATGGTGAAGTACTTGTTGAGCACGTCGAAGGTGGTCGACGTGCCGCCGCGACGGGCAACGGCGACAGCGGCGCCCGGCTTGTGCGTAAAGGCCTTGCTGCCTGCATAGAATGCGCGGTCGAGTGCCGAGAGGATGCGTCCGCTGGGATGTGCGTAGTAGACGGGCGAGCCAAAGACAAAGCCGTCTGCCTGCTCGGCAGCGGCAATCAACTCGTTGACCACATCGTCGTCAAAGGTGCAACGGCAATCGAGCTTGCCGCACTGGCCGCAACCAATGCAATCGCGAATGGGCTTGGCGCCCAGCTGAAACATCTCGGCCTCGATGCCTTCGGCGTTAAGCTGCTCGGCGACCTCGGCGAGTGCGCGGGCCGTGTTGCCGTTTGCCTTGGGGCTGCCATTGACCAAAAGAACCTTCATCACAAACTCCCTCTGCTGTCGGTGACCTCTGCAGAGGATTATCGCACGAGCGGGCAGATGGCGTGGGGCACGATGCCGGCCCCGAGGGCCCACGGCAGGCACGCTCACCAGGTACGAGCGGGATACGGTCCAGAGGATGTTGGAGTGCGGGGCCTCGTGCGAGCAGATTGTAAGGGGTCTGGGCGGGTCGCCCTCGATGGCGAGCTTTGAGGCCTTGGAAGGCGGGCTGCTGCGGCGGCTATGGTTTATACTAAGGCGGTTGCTATCGAGTAATTCATACTTGGTTTGATTCGATTGTGAATGCGTAACTAGGATGGAAAGCAAAGGAAACTCTATGGAAACAGAGGATGCTGTTTGCTTGATGACTTCGATTGCCTTGATTGTCCTTTCAATCCAATACCGAAGAGGAAGATGGCTCTGCTCAATTGCTGGATATGATGTCACAAAAAGGGAGAGCGAGATTGATATACGCCCTTACGCAAAGCTGATTTCTTCTGTGACGTTATGGATGGGGCTGCTGTTTTTCTTGTGGGCGGTAGAGGGCTGGGTACGCGATTGGAATACCAGCGTTTTTGAAGTTTTGGTTCTACTTCTGTTCAGCTTGGCCTCTTTGTCGTTCGTGCGGCTCGTTAGGTTTGTGTTTATGAGGCGATAGCCAGCGGAAGTGGCTGGACGACAAAATGGACCAATGCAGCCAATTGTCAATAGAATTTGATAGGCTTGGCTTAACAGATTTACTCGAGGGCATATCCGTGGCGGGGGATAGGTTCTATCTTGTTGAGCACTTATTTGCATCAGGCAAAGTAAACCAAGAGTATCGAAACGGTGCCCCCGGGCCCCGGGAGGGACTGCGGGGACGTTCGGCTAACTGCGGGTACGACCTATTTGCCCAATGTGTTCGGTTGAGATCGGAAATTAACCATCATGCGCCCCATAACGCTAGTCCAGCTTGGTGCCCGGTACCTGCGGCGCCTCTTTAATCAGCGCATTGAGTTCGTTCAAAATGGAAACGGGCTGTCGGTCGACGGCGTCCAGATGAAGCGTCGCCACGCGAAGGGGCGGCTGATATTCAAATGAGCCAAGGAGCACGGGCGATCCCAAGAACCGTTCGATTTCGTCTGCAACCGCGTCGGTCTCTTCGGGATCAAGCTCGTCAAAGAGCGCCACGAACATTGGTCCGGTCGAGCGGAACAGACGACCCTTGCCGCGCGAGCAATCCATGAGGCAGGCGGCGCTTTCTGCCAAAACGCGGTCGTCCGCATCAAAGCCAAAGCGGGCATTGACCTTGGCGATGTCGTCGATTTTAATGGCGACCAAGCCCGCGTTTCGTGCCACGCGACGCATCTCGCCAATGGCGTTGACCAGGGCGTGGATATCGCCCAGGCCGGTCACGGAATCGGTCGTATCTGCCAAGCTTCGGTTGGTAACAATGCCCACATACATGTTGGGCTCGGTATCGGTGCCGTCCAGGCGGTAGCCCGTGCAGTCGCAAAGCGCGTATTTTCCGGCGGTATTCATGACGCGATACTGCATGCAGTGGAAGTGCCACGTGCCGTTTACCACCATATCGAGCTCGGCGCGTACGTTGTCGCGGTCCTCGGGGTGAACACGGGCAAGCCATATATCGAGCGAGTTGTAGGGATGCTGGGAGGGTAGGTCAAAATCGCGCACGGCATTAACCGACCATTGCGATTCGCCGGTGTCGAGGTTAATGATGAACGGATAGCGCGTCTCGGAGCTCATGGAGATCGCTTGGAACACTCGGTCGTTGCAGGGGGGTTGTTCGGTGACCGGGCGTTGCGGCGCATCGCCTTCTTCCGGTTGTTGCACACGGTACATGAGCTTGTAGCGATACATTTTGCGGTCGGCGTCCTTTGTCATCTGGCGACGCGTATCGCCTGCAAGCGGGTCGACGCGCGAGCAGCCAAAACTAAAGCTGGCGATCATGGGCGCCTTGCCGTCCGATGTTGCCTCGATAAGATTGGCGCGCGTCCGCTCCAGGCGCTGCTCGAGCTCGGCTTCGTCTGTCGTGGGGGATATAAGTACAAATTCGTCTCCACCGATACGGAACAGCAACTCATCGGGCTCCATTGTCTCGGTGAGTGCACGGCAGATGTTCAGGATGTAGCGATTACCCTCGGTGTGGCCAAACTTATCGTTGCAATGCTTAAGGCGGTCGATATCGATATAGGCGCAGGTGAAGGGGGTGCCTTTGCGCCAGAGCTGATCGACGTGGCGGTCGAGTCCGCCACGGTTGCCAAGATTGGTGAGCGAGTCGATATAGGCGCCGCGCTCAAGCAGCTCGCGTTCTTGCTGCAGGATGGCAAATGTCTTCTGTAGCTGCTCGCCGATGGCGCACAGCTCCGGGGGCAGCGCGGCAACATCGAGCTCGGTGGTTGAGGCCCCGTTCGCAAGCCGCTGAAGATGAGCGATGATTGATTGCTCGCCCAGGCGATACGACTCGTTCATGATGGATGACCTCCTTGAATGGAACAATGGTTTGTATCTTACTCCCAATTCGGTTTAGATTGGGGTATTAGTTAGCTCATGGGAACAAACGCTCCCTCGACGGTGGCGTTTTGCGTGCGAGCGTATTAGTTGTCGTTGCCACCATCGAGCAATGCCTCAAAATCCTCCGCCTGCATGGGGCGGTAGTAGAGGAATCCCTGAGCGTAGCGGGCGCCCATGTGGCGCAGCATGTTTGCCTGCTTGTCCGTCTCGACGCCTTCGATCACAACGGGCAGATGGAGTGACTGCGCCATCTCGAGCATTGATGAGATGATTTGCACGCTGCGGCCCTCATCGCCGTTATCGGGCACAAACGTGCGATCGAGCTTGATGACGTCGACGTTGACGTTCTTGAGCATCGCGAGCGTGGACTGGCCGGTGCCAAAATCGTCCATGTAGGTCGAGAAGCCGCGGTTGTGCAGGTCGGCCGTCAGCTTATCCACAGCTTGGGACTCTCCCGTATAAGCCGTCTCGGTGATCTCGATGCGCATGAGCTCGGGCGGCAGATTGTATTGGTCGGCGAGTGCCCCCATATGCTCGGCAACGTCGCAGGCAAGGATATCCACGCGCGACACGTTGAGCGAGATCGGAACCACGCGAAGCCCTCGATCGATGCGCCCGCGCAGCCACGAGGCAACGCCCTGCCAAACGTATTTGTCGAGCGTCACCACAAAACCGCTTTCCTCGAGAGCGGGGATAAAGGTGACGGGTGAAATGAGGGAGCCATCCTTGTCAATCCAGCGCGTGAGCGCTTCGGCGCCAGTGATCTCGCCGGTTTCCATGTCGACCTGGGGCTGCAGGTAGTAGGTAATGCGGCCGTTTGAGAGCGCATACTGGAATTCGGTCAGCGTGCGGTGGAACGAGATTTCGCGCTCGTACTCCTCGCGGCGGAAAATGGCAATGCGCTCCTTAAAGTCGTTTTTTGCACGCCGATTGGTAAACATGGCCTTGGCCTGCGCATCGATGGTGATTTCCTCGTTGGAGTCGATGGGGTAGACGCCCATGGACGGCCAGAAACCCACGCCGTCATCATGCTTGGCCACGGCCTCGCGAACGCTGTTATAGATTTGATGGACGGTGTCGTGCTCAAAGGGGATGAGTATGCAAAAGTCGTCTTGGCCCCAGTACCCTGCGACGCCCATGTCGGCATTCTCGATGTCCTTGAGGACCGTGCCCACATCGGCGAGCATGCGGTCGCCCTCGGTCTGTCCGTGCCATTCGTTGAACAGTCGCATGTGCCCCATGTCGACGGTGGCGATACACCAAGCGCCGTCGCGCCTTGTCTGGAGAAATGCGTTGGCGCGCCGCATAAACTCGCTGGGTCGACAGAGGCCCGTGAGCATATCGATGCGCTCGGCGATGGCGCTTTTGCGCTCTATCTCGGGTATGGGGAGGCTGTCGTTGGGAACAAGTCCGCCGGCCGTGCGAAGGCGACGGTCGAGTTCGCCTAAAACGGCGGTCGCTTGGTTGGCTAGGCGCTCGTAGAAGGCCGGGACGACAAGACAGACGGGAGTAATGGTATCGCCCGCGATTCGAACGGGAGCGAAAACGGCCTCTTTTAGATGATGGACCAGTTGCTCGAATGCCTCATGGTCCAAATCGTTGCTGAGCACGACGAACTGGACGCTTCGTGAGCGGTAGACGCGACTCCTGCCACGGGTGATCGACAGCATACGGCCTGCGTATTCGGCAAGCATGTTGTCGACAGCCTCGGCTCCGTAAAGCTCGTTGAGCTTTGTCGTGCCGCGAACGCGCACCGCTATAAGCCCCGTCTCGCAACAGTCGCGACGGCAGGCATCGATAGCGTTGAGCAACATGCGCTGCGTTCCAAGGCCCGTGGCGGCGTCGACGGTCTCGGCAAGTGAGTGGTTGACGAGCTCGCCAACATAGAGCGAGGGGACATTTCCGTCGCCGTCGATACGAAACCCGCGAGCACGGCAGAGGACGAAATCGCCGGCGGCGTTGCGCACACGATACTGCATGACGTGACGGTGTTTGGAGCCGTTATAGATCTGATCGATGTCGTTGGTGTAAGCCTCAAGGTCATCGGGATGGACGCGCGTTTTCCAGTAATCGTGGCAGTTGTCTATATGCTCCGAAGGAAGACCAAGATCGCGCAAGGCGCCTTGTGACCAAAGGGTTCGATGTTTGTCCAAGTTCTCGATAAAGAAATATCGGCCTTCGTTGAGCATCGAAAGAGCGTCGAAAATGCGATCGCTTATTTCGAAGTCGTCGGTGTGGGCTTGTGCGATATTGCGTCGATCAAGGTGCACGGCATGACGTAGCTTGTAGTCGTACATGCGATGGTCGGCATCGTTCGTCAAGCGATTGGGGGCTTCGCCCAGGGCGGGGTCGGCGTGTGCCACTCCGTAGCTAAACGAGTGGGGCATCTTGGAATCGTTGTTTTCGAGCAGGACCGTTCGGCAGTGCTCCAGACGCTCGGCCAGGTCATCCTCGGTCGCAATCGTAGACAGGATGGCAAACTCGTCGCCTCCCAGGCGAAATGCCGCCTCGTCCACCTTCATATACAGCTTGAGGTAGAAGCTAACCTGCAAGATATAGCGGTTGCCCTCGTCGTGCCCAAAGATGTCGTTGCAGTGCTTAAGGTTATCGATGTCGATAAACGCCATGGTCACCGGCAGTTCCTGCTCCCAGAGTTCCTCTAGGGAACGGGTAAAGGCGCCGCGGTTGCCCAGCCCGGTGAGCTGGTCGGTAAAGGCGGTCCTGATCAGATCGTCCTGACGCTCGAGAAGGTCGCGGATGGTCTTTTCGAGCGTTTCGGTGTAATTGCTGACGGTGTCCATGGTGTAAGCGGCTTTCTGAGGTCGGGGTGGATTGCTTTGGGCGAGCTCGTTGTGTACACGCGTTGTTGCTCAATGCCTTGCGTGTATCTAGGCCCCTCCTTGTGCGTCGCTGGGTGTATTTGTTGGTTCGTGTTCGTTACTGATAACTACTGAGTAGTATAAACAACATTATAGGATTGTGCATAGGCGTCCATGCTGCTGGCGGCTATTTTTCACCAAACGGTAGCGCGGCGGTGCGATGCGACATTCGATGAAAATGCGACTAAGACGATATATGTTGATGGGTATACTTGTTCCGGTTTAAAACACGGGAACGGAGATGGTCGCATGGCACAGCCAGACACGACGCGCACGGTGGGGCTTGCGCTCGAGGGAGGCGGCTACCGCGGTATGTATACGGCGGGCGTGCTCGACGTATGGATGGAGCACGGCTTAACCTGCGACCATATGGTGGGTGTCTCGGCGGGCGCGGCGTTTGGCTACAACTTTAAATCGCGCCAGATCGGCCGCGCCATTCGCTACAACAAGGCCTATTGCGCCGACAAGCGCTATGCGAGCGTGACGAGCTGGTTGCGAACCGGCGATATGTTCAATGCCGAGTTTGCCTATCATGAGGTACCCATCGAGCGCGATCCCATCGATCTGGAGGCATATCGCGCCTGCCCCATGCGGTTTACGTGCGTATGTACCGATCTTAAGACGGGGCAGGCCGTCTACCATGACCTGCCCTATGGCGACGAGCGCGATATTGAGTGGATCCGGGCGTCGTCGGCGATTCCGGTGGCGACGCGTCCTGTTGCCATCGAGGGTCGTAAGTACTTGGATGGCGGTGTTGCCGATTCCATTCCCAGCGCTTGGCTGTTTGAGCAAGGCTATGACCGCAACGTGGTGGTGCTGACGCAGCCGGCGGGCTTTGTAAAGCAGCCCAACAGCGTGATGCCTATGCTGCGTCGCGTGTATCGTCACTATCCGGAGTTTGTTGCGGCGCTTGAGCATCGGCACGAGGTCTACAATGCCACGCTCGATGACCTGGCGCGTCGCGAAGCCGCTGGCGAGATCTTTGTGGTGCGGCCGAGCGAATCGGTGAAGGTGCCGTCGCTGTGCCGCGAGCCCGATGAGCTCGAGCGCATCTACCAGATCGGCCGCCGCGATGCGGAGGCGACCTTGCCGGCGTTGGAATCGTATCTGGCGGGGTAAGGGTCGCATACGGAAAGCGCATCCCGGAATGGAGGCCCAAACTGGGATGCGCTTTCCATTGCTGAAGATATGAGGCTGTGAATCAGCTGTTCGGCCTATGCCTATGCCTGCTGCCAGGTGTCGACAAGCTCCTTGGCTGCGGCATGGGGGTCGTCGGCGCTGCAGACGGCGCTTACCACAAAGAAGCCGTCGACGCCGGTGGCCTTAAGCTGCGGCAAGTCGGCCGTCTTAACGCCGCCGCCCACCACGATGGGCACGGGGCTTGCCGCGTGGAGTGCGGCAAGGTCCTCAAAGCTCTTGGTGATGATAGAGCCGTCGGCCGCGCGTCCGCAGTCGCGCTTGGTCTCGGTCTCGTGGAGCGGGCCGATGCCCAGGTAGTCGACCAGGCTCATGTCGGCGGTCTTGACGTACTCGAGCATCTCCTCGCAACGGGCCGAAAGGCCCACAATGGCATCGGGGCCCAGCAGCTTGCGACAGACCTCGACGGGAATATCGCTTTGGCCCACGTGCACGCCGTCGACAGCAATACCCTGCTCGCGCGCGGCAAGCACACAGTCCAGGCGGTCATCGATTAACAGGGCGACCTGACCGGTCTTGCCGGCCTGTGCGATTGCCTGCGCGGCGTCGTCGGTCAGCGCAATGATCTCGCGGGCGCTTGCCACCTTGGAGCGCACCTGGATGCAGGTAAAGCCGGCGTCGAGTGCCTGGGCCACCACATCGCCCACGGGGCGTCCGAGGGTGTTTTCGGGGCCGAGTACCAGATAGGCCGAGATATCAAGGTTGTCGCGGATGCTCATTGTGCTTCCTCCTGCTTTTTGATCTGTGCTTCCATGCGCTTGAGTTTGCCGGTCATGGTGTCGGTAAATCCGGGTCGAATATCGGCTTTGAGCACGACTTCGGTGCGGATGCCCTTGCTCGCCAACACAAAGGTCGCGTCGCGCACGACCTGCATGACCTCGTCCCAGTCGCCCTCGATCTCGGTGAACATCGAGGTGGTGCGGTTGGGAAGGCCGCTCTCGCGAATGACGCGCACGACCTCGGCGACCTCGGCGGACAGCTCGTCGCCGGTGCCGCATGGGGCGATGGCCACGGCGACGAGCGTGTTCATGCCGGCATTGGTTGCGGGTTCGGACATGGCTTATGCCTCCTCGAGCTCGAGTCGGTTGTCGGCAATATCCTGGGCGGTTGCGCGGTAGAGCTCGTCGATAAAGGCGACCTTAAAGCTTGCCGGGGCATCGGCGACGGCGGCGGCACGCGTGCCGGCAACGTTGTAGACGGCGGTGCCGCAGACTGCTGCCGTAAACGGATCGGTAGCACAGGCGTACACGGCCAGCACGCCGCCCTGCGAGCAACCGCAGCCGGTGATCTTGGACATGAGCGGGCTGCCGCCGTGGGATTTGGCCACGGTCGTGCCGTCGGTAATCAGGTCGACTTCGCCCGAGACCACAACGGCGCCGCCGGTGTAGCGAGCGAGCGCCACGGCGGCGCCGCGGGCGGCGTCGACCGTGTCGGTGGTATCGACACCACGTACGCGGCTCAGATCGGCCGACTCGCCCTCAAGACCCCACAGGCCGGAGAGTGCGATGATCTCGGAGGCGTTGCCGCGTACGATGGCGGGCTTGTACTGCTTGAGCTCGTTTACCAGCTGGGTGCGCAGGCCACCGATGCCCAGACCCACCGGATCGAGCACCCAGGGCTTGCCGGCGTCGTGTGCCGCCTTGGCCGCGCGGGGAATCGTCTGCTCGTAGATGGGGAAGAGCGTGCCCATGTTGAGATAGATGGCGCCGCCGCCGGCAACGAGCGCCTCGCCCTCGTCGGGCAGATAGACCATGGCGGCCGAACCGCCCACGGCGAGCTGCGCGTTGGCGACAAAGTCGATCGTCACCGTGTTGGTGATGGAGCCGGCCATCGGATTGGTGGCTCGAATCTCCTCTACGGCCTTGACCATATGTTGCTTAAGCTGTTCCGAATCAATCACTGCACATGCCTCCTTGGCATAGAAAAGGGGCGCTGTGCATAGACAGCGCCCCTGTAAAGGCGGCATGCTCCCTACGCCAGCATTAACTGACAGGTTCAAAGGATTGGGCCCTATGCCCTCTCAGCCTTGTGGTTTGCACCGCCGGCACTCCCGCATCGAATCTGTTGTTCCCTATACTAGCGCACCTGCCAATATGGGACAGGTTTATTTTGGCAGGTGGCAACAGGGGCGCTGCATTTTCCCAGATAAAACCTGCCAAGATAAACCTGTCCCTTATTGGCAGGTCGTTACAATAGACGGGATAAAGAATGACCGAGGGGACCTTATGATCAAACTTGTGCTGACCGATATGGACGATACGCTGATTCCTGCTGGACACGATGGCGCCAGCGACTGCGCCATCGAGGGCATTCATGCCATGCAGGCGGCGGGCCTGCATTTTGGCCCGGTTTCGGATCGCCAGCCGTCCGCGATGAGCTGGATGTTCCGCAATCGCTCCGAGTGCTTCTCGACCGGTGCGTTTTGCAACGGCCAGGTGATGTTTGTCGATGGCGAGGCGGTTGCCTCGCGCGCAACTGATAACGATGCCCTTATGCGCCTGGCCGACTACCTGGAGCAAGAGACCGACGATACCTATTTGAAGGTCTACCGTCTGGGTGATGACTTTTGGGACAACGACGCCTATTGCGTGACAAGCGATCCCGAGCGTGTGCGTCACGCCATGGAGTCAGGCGGCAACGCGTGGCTCAAGGGCGAAGAGGCTCCCTGTCGCCCTGTCGTTGACGATGCCCCGGTATACAAGGCGAATATCTGGAGTGCCCGTTCGCGCGAGGAGCTCGCCGAGCTGCGCGAGCGTGTTGCCGCCGAGGTGCCGGAGCTCTCGCTCGTGTTTCCCAACAACCGCGTGCGCCTGTTCGACGTTCTTCCGACCGGCTGGGACAAGGGCTGTGCTGCGCTGGAGCTGGCGCGCGCTTTGGGCCTGACGCCCGACGAGGTGGCCGTATTCGGCGATTCCGATAACGATTTGCCCATGATCGATGCCGTTCCCAATTCCGTTGCAGTCGCCAATGCCAACGAGGCCGTCACGGCTGCCGCGCGCTGGCATATCGGCGCTGCGGCAGATGATGCGGTTGCCGGGGCTCTGCATCAGATTGCCGCCTGCGCCGCGACGGGGGAGATGCCGTCGTTTATGCGTCAGATGGACGCGACGGGTTTCGACGTCACGAACGTCTAGGGAGAAAGCCATGAAGCTCCAGCAGCTCAGATATGTCGTCAAAGTTGCCGAATGCGGCAGCATCACCGAGGCCTCGCGCCGGCTCTTTGTGTCGCAGCCTTCGATTACCGCGTCAATTCGCGATCTCGAAAACGAGATGGGTGTACACATCTTTGAGCGCACCAACAAGGGCGTCATTGTGTCCGAGGAAGGCGAGACCTTCTTGGGCTACGCGCGCCAGGTGCTCGACCAGGCCGACCTGCTCGAGGGCAAGTACAAAGGCACGTCCGAGCAGGTGCCGCACTTTAGTGTGAGCTGCCAGCATTATTCCTTTGCCGTTAATGCATTTGTCGATGTGATCCGCGAGTTCGATGCCGCGCGCTACGACTTTACCCTGCGCGAGGAGCAGACCCACGAGATTATCGAGGACGTTGCGCATATGAAAAGTGAACTGGGCATCCTGTACTTATCCGAGCATAACCGCGAGGTCATCGAGCGCATGCTCGCCGCCAACGAACTCGTATTCGAGGGGCTCTTCTGCGCCACGCCGCATGTCTTTGTATGCGCCGACCATCCACTGGCGGACCACGCCAGCGTGACGCTCGAAGATCTCGAGGACTACCCGTTCCTGTCCTATGAGCAGGGCAGCTATAACTCGTTTTATTATTCCGAGGAACTGACCTCGACCTTTGAGCGTCGCAAGAATATCCGCGTGCGCGACCGTGCGACGTTGTTCAATCTGGCCATGGGCCTTAACGGCTACACGGTTTGTTCGGGCGTGATCAGCCATGAACTTAACGGCCCCGGCATTATCTCCATTCCGCTCGATGTAGACGAGTACATGGAGATCGGCATCATCACGCGCAAGAACACGACACTTACGCGCTACGGGCAGGCCTATATCGAAGCGATTCGTCAGCACATCTAGACTGCTGCGTTCTGCACGGGTCAAATCTCTTTATGGCAGTCCAAACTGATATAGGAAGCATCTATATCAAACTGTTATAAACGCATATTTTACGATGGCCATATGAGCGCTCATACTCTGTCCCAGTAAAGCAACCAATGCAAAGGGAGATATCTATGAGCACTTCGATTCAACCGAACGCGCCGTTTCGCGCCGATATCGTCGGCAGCTTTCTTCGTCCGCAGGCTGTAAAGGACGCCCGTGCCGCCTATGTCGCGGGTAAACTCGACGCTTCCGGCCTTAAGGCCGTCGAGGACGAGGCCATCCGCGACTTAGTGGCCAAGCAGAAGGCTGCCGGCCTGCAGGTGATTACCGATGGCGAGTTCCGCCGCAGCTACTGGCACCTCGATTTTATGTGGGGCCTCAACGGCATTGAGCGCCGCGCCTCGCGCACGGGCTACATGTTCCACGATGAGGAGACTACCGCCGACACCGCCGTGGTAACCGGTCCCATTAGCGGCGAGAATCATCCGTTCGTCGAGCACTTCAAATTTATCAAGTCGCTCGAGGGAGAGGGCCAGGTCGCGCGCCAGACCATTCCGGCGCCGATCCAGACGTTCTCCGAAGTCACACTCGACCGCTGCGATGGCCAGCAGGAGAGTCTGCACGCCGTCTACAAGACCGACGAAGAGCTCGTCGATGCCATTGCCGCAGCATACCGCACCGTGATTGCTGACCTGTATGCCGCGGGCTGCCGCAACATCCAGTTTGATGACTGCACCTGGGGCATCTACTGCGATACCGATTTTGTTGCCAAAACCGGCATGAGCCCGGTCGACCTGCAAAAGGTAAGCGAGCTGGGCGTGGCGCTCAACAATGCCGCCATCGAGGGCAAGCCCGACGATCTGGTTATCAACACGCATGTATGCCGCGGCAACTACCACTCCACCTACGCTTTTGAGGGCGGCTACGACCCCATCGCGCCGTACCTGTTTGCGCGTGAGGACGTTGACGCGTTCTATCTGGAGTTCGACACGCCCCGCGCCGGTGGTTTTGAGCCGCTCAAGTACGTTGCTCCCGGCAAGAAGGTCGTGCTGGGCTTGGTGACCACCAAGGCGGCAGAGCTCGAGAACGAGGATGTTATCGTCGAGCGCATCCGCGAGGCGGCAAAGTACGTGCCGCTCGAGAACCTGTATCTGTCTCCGCAGTGTGGCTTTGCCAGCTGCGAGATTGGCAATAAGCTGACCGAGGACGAGCAGTGGGCAAAGATTGCGCTGGTCAGGCGTATTGCCGAGCGCGTTTGGAAATAGCGCTAGCGTTTGCAGGTGGCGGCGCGTGCGAGGTACTGCATATCGCGTACAATGGTTCGGATCGTATCGTTCGGGCAGGTTATCCGATATGCCTGATCGCCCTTCCATTCGAAAGGACTTCCATGTCCCAATCCTCGACGCCCGCCGTCACCGATGCCATCTACGATGCATCGTCGCTCGGCCGCCCGCGCATGTTCGTGTTGGGTTTGCAACACATGTTTGCGATGTTCGGAGCCACGGTGCTCGTGCCCGTGCTCACCGGCCTTTCCGTTTCGACGACGCTTCTGTTCGCCGGCATCGGCACACTGCTGTTTCATTTTCTATCGCGCGGTAAGGTGCCCGCGTTCCTGGGCTCGTCGTTTGCCTTTATCGCGGGTTATGCCGCCATTGCACCCAACGGCGAGGCCGAGCTTTTGCCCTACGCTTGTCTGGGCGTTGCCTGCGCCGGCCTGCTCTATCCGGTGCTTGCGGCCCTGTTCCGCGCCTTTGGCGCCAAGCGTGTCATGCGCTTCTTCCCGCCGGTGGTGACCGGTCCCATCGTCATTTCCATCGGCCTGATCTTGGCAAGCTCTGCTATCGCCAACTGCCAGACCAATTGGCTTGTTGCCGTTGTCGCTGTGGCCGTGATCGTCAGCTGCAATATTTGGGGGCGCGGCATGGTCAAGATCGTGCCGATTTTGCTGGGCGTTGTGGTGAGCTATGCCGTTGCGGCCGCGCTGGGCGAGGTCGACTTCTCTGGCGTCGCAGCCGCCCCCTGGGTTGGCTTGCCCGTCGTGTGGGACAACACCGTGTTTGCGCTCTTTGGACCGCAGTTCGATAGCAGTCTTGCCACGACGGCCATTATCACCATCATGCCACTGGCCTTTGCGACCATGATTGAGCACATTGGAGATATTTCCGCCATTGGCTCTACCTGCGAACGCAATTACATTGCCGATCCCGGTCTGCACCGTACCCTGCTCGGCGATGGCCTGGCGACTATCTTGGCATCGCTCTTTGGCGCTCCTGCCAATACGACGTATGGTGAGAACACCGGTGTGCTTGCCCTGACGCGCGTGTTCGACCCGCGCGTGATTCGCATTGCCGCCTGCTGTGCCATTGTGCTTTCGTTCTGCCCCAAGTTTGCTGCGGTGATTGCCGCCATGCCGGCGTGCGTTATCGGCGGTGTGTCGCTCGTGCTCTACGGCATGATCAGCGCCGTTGGTGTACGTAACCTCATCGAGAACCAGGTTGATTTCCAGAACAACCGCAACGTGCTGGTGGCGGCTCTGGTGCTCGTGCTTTCGCTCGGCATTGCCTACAGTACCACCGGCGCCATCGTGCTGGAGCTGGGCGGCGTGACGATTTCGCTTTCGGGCCTTGCCGTGGGCTCGCTGGTGGGCATTGTGCTCAACGCCATCCTGCCCGGTAACGACTTTGAGTTCGATACTTCCGAGCTTGAGGAGACTGCTGAATAGCAGCTGCGTTCAGCCAAATTAAAAATGGCATCCATGCGTATGTACGCGTGGATGCCATTTTTAATGCGTCAGTATCCAGTGGATGCCGCGTGCCATGCGCAGGTCAGTTTGGGTAAAGTGATTGCCGGGGTTGAGCTCCAGCGTTGTTGGAATGTCACGCTCGATAAACAGCTCTTCCATCGCGCGCGTATCGTCGAGTACGTGCCGCATCATGCGGTTGGGCGTCTTGGTTTCCTTTTTGCCGAGTGACAGATAGACGGCGTCGGGCGTAGCTGTCATCGTGCGCCCGCGCGCGTAGTCGATAAAGCCGGGGAACCACAGCGACCCCGATGCACTCGCCGCGCGCTCAAAGACATCTGTTTGCCAAAGTGCCCACAGTGCAAAAAGACCCGCCAACGAGTAGCCGGCAACGCCGCGCCAGGTGGGCGGTTGCGGGAGCGATGATTCGGCCTCTGGGATTATCTGCTTCAACAACTCGTCAAGAAAACCAGCGGCCTGTCCACCAAAGGGCTCGGCATCGCGCACGGTACCGTCGCATACCCAGGGGCTCAGCTCGCGATTCCAGTTGAGGCTGCCAATGCCGACAAGCGTGAAGGGCGGGCAGTTGAGCTCTCGGCAGCGTTCATAAACCTCCGTGCCGTCGCCCATGACCACGGGAAGATAGATGACTGGTGCGCTTTCGGCATGCTGTGCATGAACGGTTATCTGCTTTTGATGCGCTTCCATGACGGGCTTCTCTCGGCGTTGTGATATCGACGGCCCCCATTGTCGCACGCCGGCTCATGCAGGTTGGGCTAGACCAAAGACAATCTCGTGCATACCCTGCGGACGCATATGGAAAACGCCACCGCCGGAGGGGAGCTCGGCGGTGGCGTTGTTAAACGGTGCTGGGACTCGGGGCCTTCGCGGGAGCTGCCATGTGCGCAGAGGCGTCTAAGAGCGCTTGCGGCTCGCCATGGTGCCTGCGGCGATAGCGGCTGTTCCCGCAAGGACGGTTGCCACGATGGCCGCACTCGAGGTGTCGCCGGTTGCCGCGAGCACGCCGGTAGTCTTGGCTTTCGTGATTGAAGCCGCAACGGCCTTGGTCGGCTTTGAGCCCTCAGGCCTGGGGCTCTGCTTGGACTCCGCGGGCTTGCTTTCTGCGGGCTTGGTCTCGTCGGGCTTGGGGTCTTCCGGCTTGGCTACCTCGGGAGGCGCGATGACCATGCTCTTGGCGACAGCTTCGTTATAGGGGGAGTCGATCACAGCGTCGCCTGTGCCGATGGCTTGGCCTGCCTCGTAGATGCCGTCACGGAGCTTGCGATAGTCAATGACCTTGCCGCCTTCGGGCGTCTGGATGGCGGCGTTCTCAATCTTGATGGTGCCGATTGTCTTGCCGTCAGCGCTCATGGCACGGGCAAAGATTGCCGCTGTATCTCCTTCGGCCGTTACCTTGCTGCGGATGATCGAGATGACTGCGGGTGTGACGCCCTCGCTGGTCTGGGCGATGATGCCGATGTTCTCGCCTTGGGGCTCGGGGCTCGTCTCACCATCTTGGTTTTCGCTGTAGGGGATGGGGCCGTCGCCGTTCCCGACATAGCGGGCTATGGCCTTGACAACGGAGTCGCTGATGTAGATGTGGCCACCCTCCTCGTTGGGTCGATCGTTTCTGGTGGAGAATGCAGCCGAAACCTCGCCTTCCGCAAACGCGTCCACGGTGGAGCCGTTCTTGACGACGATATCGTCTTGGTAGGTGAAGAGGGCAATGGCGTCACCGTATCTGCCTTTACTTGCGCGGACTGTCACGTTTGCATGATCGAGTGTGATGCCCTTGTGGGCATAGACGCCATATTCAACACCGTTTGCGTTGAGGGAGGCGTTTGTGGCTGCGAGGCTGCCCTTGGCCTCGACGGCGGCGTCTTTCTCGGAGCTCGCCTTGACCTGGCTGCCGTCCGAGATATTGATGTTGCCGCCGCTCCAAATGGCCTCACCATCGGCTGAGCTTGCCTCGACTGTGCCGCCACCCTTGATGGTGAGGTTCTTGTCGGTTCCGATACCCTTGTCCTTGGTAGCCCTGGCGGTGACGGCCCCGCTGTCGTCAATCGTGATATTGCCGTTTGCCCTGATGCCATCCGATACGCCCGTGGCGTTGACGTTGCCCGAACCTTTGATAGCGAGATCGCCCTCGGCGTCGATGGCATCAAACCCAGCGCTCGTGGCGTTGACGGATCCGACTCCGTCGATGTTGATATTACCCGTGGAGAGGATAGCGTCCTCAGTAGATGTCACGCTGAGCGTGCTGCCCGCGTCGCCTTGGATATTGAGCTCGGCGTTCTCATTCTTGCCATGAGAAGCCTTGATGCCTTCGATCCAGTCGGCAGTGACGATGTTGTTTCCCGAGTAATTCACGTTGAGCTTGCCTGCGGCCTGGATCTCGCCGCCGTTATAGTTGTTGAGCCTCAAGTCGTCGGCGCCGTCCCACGACCAGGTGCCGGTCTCGTCGCCCGCCGCAGTGCCGGCGTTGTATTTGGTTTCGCCGACCTTGACCCATTCCGCCGCGAGCGAGACGCTCGGCATGAGCAGCGAGCTCACCGTGAGCGCGCACACGGCGCCTACGACGATGCGGCGCGTCACGCGGCGCCAGCTGCCGTGCGCGAGTCCTATGCGACGGCGAACGTCGGGTTCGGCAACATGGGTTCCGGCGGTAGTGTCATTGCGTTTGGGGGTCGTGAACAAGGCTGCCATGGTTGCTCCCGTTCTCATAGGGCCTATACGGCTAGGTTCAGCGTATCTGCTGGATGTTGCCGGCGGTAGTGCCGTTTGGAGGGCAAAATGGCCAAAATGGGGGAGAAATAGGCCGCACGCCGGCGCAGGGACCGACGCTAAAAGAAAAGCGCGGGGCCGCATGGCGACTCCGCGCTTTATTGTTCAGCTTTTGCAGCCTTGCCCTTACGCTACGAAGAAGTAGACGGGGAAGGCAAGGGCTGCGATCCACCCGTCCTGTGCGAAAAAGTGTTTACGAGCGTTTGCGACTCGCCAGGGCGCCTGCGGCGATGGCGGCTGTTCCTGCAAGGGCGGCTGCCACGATGGCTGCGTTCGAGGTGTCGCCGGTTGCCGCGAGCTTGCCGACGGTCTTGGCTCCCTTGGCTGCAACTGCAACGGTCTTGGTTGTCTTCGTGCCCTCGGACTTGGAACCCTCTGGCTTGGTCTTGCCGTGCTTTTCCTCGGGCTTGGTCTCCTCGGGAGGCACGATGACCGTGCTCTTGGCGACTGCTTCGTTGTAGGGGGAGTCGATCACGGCGTCGCCCGTGCCGATGGTTTGACCCGCCTCGTAGACGATGCCGTCGCTGAGTTCTTCCTTGTTGCGATAGTCAATGACCTTGCCGCCTTCAGGCGTCTGGATGGTGGCTCCTTCGATTTCGATGGTGCCGATCGCCTTGCCGTCCGCGCTCATGGCAAGGGCGAAGATTGCCGCCGTGTCTCCCTCGGCCGTGACCCTGCTGCGGACGATCGAGATGGTCGCGGGCGTGATGCCCTCGCTGGTCTGCGCGAAGATGCCGATGTTCAGGCCCTCGGACTCAGGGATGATTTCGTCGTTTTGGTCTCCACTGTAGTGGTCGGGGCCGTCGCCGCCGGTCTCGGCATAGCGGACTATGGCCTTGACAACGGAGTCGCTGATGTAGATATGGCCACCCGCTTCGCCGGAGTAGAAATTACTGGTGGAGATTGCAACCGAGAACCTGCCTTCTGCGAGCGCATCCACAGTCGAGCCGTTCTTGATGACGATGTCGTCCTCATCGGTGAAGAGTGCGCTGACTTCCCCGCCATCTGAGCTTGCGCGGATCGTCACGGTCGCGCCATCGAGCGTGATGCCCTTGTAGACATAGATGCCATACCCAACGCCACTTGCGTTGAGGGAAGCGTTCGTGACCGTGAGGCTGTTTTTACCGTCGATGGCGGCGTCTTCCTCGGAGCTTGCCTTGACCTGGCTGCCACCCGAGATCTCGATACTGCCGTCGGCCCAAATCGCATTGTCCTCGATAGAGCTTGCCTCTACCTTGCCGCCGCCCTTTATGATGAGGTTCTCGTTAGCATCGATACCCTGATCCTCGGTGGCCTTGGCGGTGACGGTTCCGCTGTTGTCGATCGTGATGTTGCCGTCGGCCCTGATGCCATCCGAATCGCCCGTGGCGTTAACGTTTCCCGAGCCCTTGATGGTGACATCGCCCCCGGCATCGATGGCATCGTGCTCGGTGCTCGTGGCGTTGACAGTGCCAGCGCCGTCGATGTTGATGTTGCCGACGGAAGTGATGGCGTCACGAGAAGATGTCACGTTGAGCGTGCTAGACGCGTCGCCCTGAATATTAAGCTCGGCGTTCTCGTTCGCGCCATCCTTAACCTTGATGCCGCGGCCGTCGTCGTTAGTGACGGTGTTGTTGCCCTCGTAGCTCACGTTGAGCTTGCCCGCTGCCTCGATCGCGCCGCCGTTATAGCCGTTGAGCTTCATGTCATCGGCGCCATCCCATGACCAGGTACCGGCGGCGTCTCCCGTGGGGCCCGCGGCCGCTTCGTGGCGGACGCCGCCAACGTCCACCCACTCGGCTGCGAGCGAGATGCTCGGCATGAGCAGCGAGCTTACCGTAAGCGCGCATACGGCGCCTACAACGATGCGGCGCGTCACGCGGCGCCAGCTGCCGTGTGCGAGCAGCGTGCGACGGCGCAGGTCGGGCTCGACAAAATGGGCTCCAGAGGTTTTGTCATTGCGCTTGGGGGTCGTGAACAAGGCGGCCATGGTTACTCCCATCCTCATAGGGCCTATGCGGTTATATCCAGCATATCTGCAGGATGTAGCCGTCGGTAGTGCCGTTTGGAGAGCAAAACGTCCAAAACTTGCGAAGCAATACATCGCGTGTCCGTGTGGTGCCTGGCTTTAAAAGCAAAGCGCGGAGCCGCTCGATGCGACTCCGCGCTTTGCTGTTTGGTATTGCGAATCTTGCGCCTACGCTACAAAGAAGTAGACGAGGAAGGCGAGGGCTGCGATCCACATGAGCGGCTTGATCTTGGAGGCCTCGCCCTTAAAGAGCGCGACGATCACGTAGGCGATAAAGCCCAGGCCAATGCCGGCAGAGATGGAGTAGGTGAAGGGCACGCCGGCGACAATCATGAACGCCGGGAAACCCTGCGACACGTCGGACCAGTCGATCTCGGAGGCCTCGCTCATCATGAGGTAACCGACGTAGACCAGAGCACCGCAGGTGGCGGCGCTGGAAACGATGGTGACGATGGGGGAGAAGAACGCGGCGAGAATGAACAGCACGCCGGTGGTGACGGAGGTGAGGCCCGTGCGGCCACCGTCGGCAGCGCCAGAGGTGGACTCGACGAAGGTGGTGATGGAGGAGACGCCCATAAAGCCACCGGCAGCAGCGGCCACGGAGTCGACGACCAGGATGGGACGGATGTCCTCGACATTGCCGTCCTCGGTCAAGAACTCCCCCTGCTTGGCGACGGCCATCGCGGTGCCCATGGTGTCGAAGAAGTCGCTCATGAGCAGCGAGAAGGCAACGACGAGCAGCATCGGGTCGGTCAGGACCTTCACGATGGCAAGGTTGCCGTCGGCAGTGCTGGCAAACGGGGCGCCGAAGGTCGAGAAGTCGAGCGGTGCGATGAGGCCCTCGGGCGCATGGGTGACGCCCAGCGGGATTCCGGCGATAACGGCGACGATGATGCCGATGAGCAGCGAGCCCGGCACGTTGCGGGAAGCCAGGGCAACCGTCACGACGATGGAGATGATGCCGACGATAAAGGTGGGGGAGGCGATGTCGCCCAGGCCGACGAGCGTACCGGCGCCAGCGGTGATGATGCCGGCGTCGCACAGGCCGATCATGGCGATAAACAGGCCCAGACCCACCGAGATGGCGTGGCGCAGGACCACGGGGATGGCATCCATGATGGCCTCGCGCAGGCCGCACAGGACGAGCAGCAAGATGACGATACCTTCGAGGAAGATAACGCTCATGGCCACGTGCCAGTCGCCGCCGCACATGGTGGTGGCGATGCCCGCGATCATGGCGTTGATGCCCAGGCCCGACGCGCAGGCGAGCGGGCGGTTTGCGAAGATGCCCATGCAGATGGTCATGATGCCGGCGCCCAGGCAGGTGGCGCAGGCGAGCGCTCCCGCATCGATGCCAGCGCCCGAGAGCACCGCGGGGTTGACGGCGATGATGTAGGCCATCGCCAGGAATGTTGTCAGTCCAGCGCGAAGTTCGGTCCCGATTGTGGACTTGCGCTCACTGACGTGAAATAGTTCGTCCATGCATACCCTTTCCTTGTTCGGCCCCGAGTTTAGGCCGATTGACACGAACTCACCTACTATATCGCCTTTGAAAGGTTGATGTTCCTCGCGTGTTGAAGTTCGGCGCTTTGTAGCAGACGGACGGTATTATTCGCATGAAAATGTGTAGGTACCGTATACTTAAGCGGTTACAACGACCCCTATGGAGGAACGTATGATTAAAGAGCTCTGCCGCGACGAGGCTATCCTGTCCCAGCGTTGCGAGGTTGCGACCGTCGAGGACGAGGCGGTTGCTCAGGACCTGATCGATACCATCAAGTCGCTCGACGATGCCGGCTGCCTTGCCGCTAACCAGATTGGCGTTACCAAGAAGGTTTGCGTCTACCTGGACGACGCCGGCGAGCCCCACGTGCTCTACAACCCTCGTCTGGTGTTTGGCCTGGGCGCCAGCAAGATGGAGGAGAGCTGCCTGACGCACGAGGAGGTCACCAAGTCCACGCGTTACATCAAGTGCAAGGTTGCCTTTGACCAGATCGTCGACGGCAAGATGAAGGAATGCCGCCGCGACTACGCGGGCTTTGAGGCGCAAATGATCCAGCACATGATTGATCACTGTCTTGGAAAGTTGGTCTAAGGGGACCAAAGCACCGCACCTCGTCGTTTTTAGTCCGGGTATGACATTGTTGTCATGTCCGGACTTTTTTGTTTAGCGCTCCTTTGTTTGGTGACAATGACCTTAGTAAGAACATTGAGCTAGGAGGCGCTATGTGCACGAGCATTCGATTTACCGATAATTCCGGCCACATGTATCTGGGCCGCAACCTCGACTGGAGCTTTGGATACGGCGAGCAGGTTCGCGTGGTGCCCCGCGGGTTCCACATCCCGTACTCGTTTATCGACGATGCGACGGCGGCGCATGCGGTAATCGGTATGTGTATCGATTACAAGAACTATCCCATGTTTTTCGATTGCGGCAACGATGCGGGCCTGGCTGTGGCGGGGCTCAACTTTCCCGGCTATGCCGAGTATGCCGAGGGGCCGGTTGATGGCAAGACCAATATCGCGGCCTACGAGTTTCCCCTGTGGGTGGCGGCGACGTTCTCGACGGTCGACGAGGCCGAGGCTGCACTGCGCGATACGGTGATTGTCGCCAAATCTGCCGGCGAGGGCCTGGGCGTGTCGCTGCTCCATTGGATTATCGGCGACAGCCAGCGCAGTATCGTGGTCGAGATGATGGCCGACGGCCTGCATGTATACGACGACCCGGTCGATACCCTTGCCAACCAGCCGACTTTCCCGTGGCATATGGAAAACCTGCGCACCTATATCACCGCCACCAGCGATTTTCCGCAGACGGTGACATGGCGCGCCGCCGAGCTCAAGCCTTATGGCGCTGGTGCCGGCATGCGCGGTATTCCGGGCGACTGCTATTCGCCGAGCCGTTTTGTAAAGGCGGCCTACCTCAATGCCAATTACCCGCAAAAGGGCAGCGAGGCCGAAAACGTCGTCCGCATGTTCCGTTCGCTCGAGGGCGTGGCGATGATCGAGGGAGCGTCCAAGATGGGCGACGGCAAGTTTGAGAAGACCATCTACACCGGATGCTTTAGCGCGCGTACGGGCAATTATTACTACGCGACCTACGATGACCCATCGATTCGCTACGTGAGCCTGATGGATGCCGAGGGCGCGAGCCCCGATAGGCTCGTGGTTCCCGAGCCGCGTCGTTCGTAGCCCATAGCTTTACTGCAATGCAAAATGGCCCTGCATCTCCTGTGAGGTGCAGGGCCGCTGCGACCTGGGCTTTATCCCGCATGCGCCCCGAGAAAATGTCCCTTAAGCGCGTGCTGCCTGGGCGATACCGGCCTTGGTGCTTGCGCGTTTGCCGGCGAGTTCGCAAAAGACCGCGCCGCCGATGATGAGCGCGGCGCCCATGAGGCGGATTGGCGTCATGGTCTCGCCCAAAAGGACGGCGGAGAACACGACTGCCGAAAGCGGCTCGAGGTAGCCGACAACCGCGACGGTCTGCACGGGCAGCTTGGCGACAGCACTAAAGTAGAGCAGGCAGCCGATGCCGGTGTTGACGACGCCGAGCATGGCGACGGCGCGCCAATCGATGCCGGCGGCAATGCTGGGGGAGAGGAACGAGGGGGCGCCCTGCGTGAGGAGCGTAAGGACCAGCGCGGTCATAAAGGCGGCGCTCACCTGGAGCGCGGAGTTTTCGAGGCCTTCGACGTGTGGCGCACCCTTGCTAGCGATGACCATCAACGCGTAGCAGAAGGCCGAGGCGATGCCGCAAGCGATACCCGCAATGGGCATATTGCCGCCTAGACCTTGTGCCGCAATGAGAAAGGCGCCGCAGGCAACGGCGATAAACCCGGCGATTTTGCCGCCGGTCAGCTTTTCGCCAAAAATGAGCGGGGAGAGGGCCATAACGATGATGGGGCCGCAGTAATACAACAGCGAGGAGATGCCAACACCGATCGTCTGATAGGCGCGGAACAGGAAAATCCAGCTGGCGCCCAACGCAGCTCCCGAGAGGATCAAGGCCGCAGCTTCGCGGGGACGAGACGGCGCCTGCAGTTTATGGCGTTGGGTGATGGCGAGGATGGTGACAAGCGAGAAGGCTCCCAGAAAGGTGCGCAGCAGCACGATATCGGAGCTCGGCAGCGCGATGGCCGCGGCAATGATGCCGTTGGAGCCAAACAACAACAATGCTGCTAAATACGTAATCAGTCCGTTGTTCATGCGCAGCCGCCCCTTTCATATCCCTGCATGTTCACTATGGGTGAGGTTGCCTTAGAAGAAAAGCGAATATAATGCATGGAAAACATGACAAAAACTCATGCAAGGGTGGGGGCGTGCCGTGGAGACCAATATCCAAAAGATGCAAGTGCTGCTCGAGACGGTGCGTGCCGGAAGCTTTACGCGCGCCGCCGAGCGCCTGAGCTATTCGCAATCGGGCGTGAGCCGCATGGTGGCCGACCTCGAGGCCGACTGGGGCTTTAAGGTGCTCGACCGCAGTCGCGAAGGCGTGGTTCTTTCTGCCGACGGGCGGCAGGTCATGCCGGCTGTCGAGGCGCTCTGCGAGGAATTCATTCGCTTGCAGCGGCGGGTGGATGAGATGCGTGGGCTCATGCGTGGCAAAATCTGCATCGGTACGTTTTCGAGCGTGGCGACCCACGTACTGCCGCCAGTGATTGCGCGTTTTCGCGCCGATTATCCAGACGTCGATTATGAGTTACTGATGGGCGACTATTCAGAGATTGAACAATGGGTGGCGCAGGGCCGCTGCGATCTGGGCTTTATCCCGCATGAGCCCCGAGAAAATGGCATGACATCGCGATCTTTGGTGCGCGACGAGTTGATGGCGGTGGTGCCGACAGACTCTCTGCTTGCTAGTGAGGGGGCCGTCTCGCTTGCCGACTTGGCCAACGAGCAGTTTATTCTGCTGGAACGCGGCACCGATGACGAGATTACGCCGCTGTTCCGTCGGGCGGGGCTGACGGTGCGCTCAAAACTGTCGACCTGGGATGACTATGCGATTATGGCCATGGTGGAGGATGGCCTGGGCGTGAGCGTTCTTCCGGCGCTCATCTTGCGCCGCTGTCAGTTCGATGTCGCCGTGCGTCCGCTCGAAGGACGTCCCCATCGGCAGATCAACGCCATATATCGAACGGCCGACGTTTCGCTTGCTGCTGCTCGATTCCTTGAATACCTCTAAACGCGTGCACGTTATTGTCCGCTTTGGGCAAATCTCGGAGTTCGGTACGTTTTCTTATGAAATTGAACTTTCGAATGAGGTACGGCGCTATACTGCTTGCTAAATTGAACCTTGGTTCAATTCGTGTCCTATAAATTGAACTTTGCCAGCAAGGAGGTTCCTGTGGCCCAAGAGACGTTTAGTGATCGCCTGCGACAGACTATGTCCGATCGCGACGTTCGCCAGTCGGACGTGATCCGCGCATCGGAGATGCTCGGCAAAAAACTCGGCAAGAGTCAGATGAGCCAATATGTGAGCGGCAAGACGATCCCGCGGCGTGATGTGGCAGAGCTGCTCGCCCGTATTTTGGAGGTCGATGTTACCTGGCTGCTCGCCGGTGACGCCGATCAAGGCGAGACGTCCTCGTCCCATAACGTTGCCAAATCCGAACCTAATCCTTCAGCTCAAATTCCAAGGAGCACCACCATGCGTACTTTTTCTAAATCCACCAAGCTCGATAACGTCCTGTATGACGTGCGCGGTCCCGTCGTCGACGAGGCTGCCCGTATGGAGGACGAGGGCGAGCGCATCCTCAAGCTCAATATCGGTAATCCGGCGCCCTTTGGTTTCCGCACGCCCGATGAGGTCATTAAGGACATGCGCCAGCAGCTGCCCGACTGCGAAGGCTATTCCAACTCGCGCGGCCTGTTCTCCGCGCGCAAGGCGATCATGCAGTACTCGCAGATCAAGGGCCTGCCCAATGTTCAGATGGAGCACATCTACACGGGCAACGGCGTGTCCGAGCTCATCCAGCTTTCGATGAACGCGCTGCTCGATAACGGTGACGAGATTCTGATTCCCAGCCCCGATTATCCGCTGTGGACGGCGTGCGCAACCCTTGCCGGTGGACATCCCGTGCACTATCTGTGCGACGAGCAGGCCGATTGGTATCCCGACCTGGCCGATATGGAGTCCAAGATCACGAGCGCGACCAAAGCCCTCGTCATCATCAACCCCAACAACCCCACGGGTTCCGTCTATCCGCGCGAGGTGCTCGAGGGTATCGTCGAGGTTGCACGCAGGCATCAGCTGATGATCTTTGCTGATGAGATCTACGACCGCCTGTGCATGGACGGCTACGAGCACGTCTCGATTGCCTCGCTCGCTCCCGACCTGCCCTGCGTCACCTTTAGCGGCCTTTCCAAGTCGCACATGATTGCGGGCTATCGTATTGGCTGGATGGTGCTTTCGGGCAACCAGCGCTGCATGAGCGACTTTATTATGGGCATCAACATGCTCTCGAACATGCGCCTGTGCTCCAACGTGCCGGCTCAGTCAATCGTCCAGACGGCGCTCGGCGGACACCAGTCGGTCAACGACTACATCCGTCCTGGCGGTCGTGTGTATGAGCAGCGCAACTTTGTGTACGAGGCACTCAGCAAGATCGATGGCATCTCGGTGGTCAAGCCCCGCGCGGCGTTCTATATCTTCCCCAAGATGGATGTCAAGAAATTCAACATCACCGATGACGAGCAGTTTGCCCTTGACCTGCTACACGAGAAGAAGATCCTGATCACCCGCGGCGGCGGCTTTAACTGGGCCGAGCCCGACCACTTCCGCATCGTGTACCTGCCGCGCATGGAAGTGCTCAAGGAGTCCCTCGAAGACCTCGCCGACTTCTTCGATCATTACCGCCAGAGCTAATTAGTTCCGCCGTTCTACCGAACGGCGGACCACTTGACGCTGCGCGAGCCGCATTCACGCCAATCTGACGTTCAATTTCGAGGGCGCGACCAGAAGGTCAGCGCCCTCTCATTTCGCGTCACCTTGGCGCAAATGCGGCTCGCTCGCTGTCGTGTGCTCAACCTGCATCGTTATCTGGGCTGACTAAATAACGATGCCGTTACAGTGGTCGATTTCGTGTTGGATGATCTCGGCGGTGTAGCCCGAGAAGTTTTTGATGCGGTGGACGAAGTTCTCGTCCAAATACTCCACCTTAATGCGACGGTAGCGGGTACAGGGGCGCTCGCCGATCAACGAGAGGCATCCTTCGCTCGTCTGATAGGCATTGACCTGTTCAAGAATTTGAGGGTTGTACATCAGCAGCGTCCTGTTGCCGTCCTTTACGCAGATGATGCGCTTGCGCACGCCGATCATGTTGGCGGCGAGGCCCACGCACTCGCGCTCATGCTCGTGGAGCGTATCCAGGAGGTCCTGCCCGGTCGCGGCATCGTCGGGTCCCGCGTCTTCGGAAGGCAGACGCAAAAAGAACTCGGATTTCATGATGGGCTTAATCATGGCGGGCTCCTCATGTCTCATGCTTTCGTGGACTTTCAATAATAGCGCGGAAGGAAAGCAGCGCGTCCGCGTTACAATCTTTCGACGTTGGACCATGTTGCCAGATTCGTCGTGTTGCGGCATTTGGCGTAAGTCTAGGGCTCATTCTCGCCCTGGACGGTTCCTCCGGGGCGATGCGACGGTCGTTCCAAGAGGAAGGAAATGCATGGGGAGCAAATCTCAGCAACAAGTTAGGGCAACGCCATCGGGCACTTCGGCGTTTCTCGTCGTCATGTATATCGCAGCCTTTGTTGCCGCGTTTAACGAGAACATCATTAACGTGGCGCTGCACGACATTATGGCGGCCTTTTCGGTGAGTGCCACCACGGCGCAGTGGCTTGTTTCGGGCTACATGATCGTGACGTCGATCTTTACGGCCATCATGGCCTTTCTGTCCGGACGCTTTTCGACGCGCAAGCTGCTGTTCTTTGCATGCGGCTGCATGGTCGCCGGCGAAGTCCTGTGCCTGGTCGCCCCGTCGTTTACCGTTTTGCTGCCGAGTCGTATTATGCAGGCTGCGGGATCGGGCATCTTGTTTCCGCTCATGATGAACGTGGTGCTGTCTTGTGCTCCGCGCGAGAAGCTCGGTCTGTATCTGAGCCTGGGCGGTGCCTGCATCACGTTGGGACCGGCGTTTGGCCCCGTGATCAGCGGTCTTATGTGCACGTTGTTTGGCTGGAGGGCTGTGTTCGTAGTGCCGCTGGTGGGCGGTGTTGTGGTCGCTGCGGCGGGTGCAAAGCTCGTTCGAAATGTCGGAGAGCGCCTGGATGTTTCGCTCGATATCCTGTCGGTTATTTTGCTCGCCGCCGGCATTACGGCGTTCGTGTATTCCGTAGGCGAGTTCTCGACCAATCTGATTGCCGATATCGTGGCGCTCTTCGCCGCCATTGTGCTGCTCGGCCTGTTTGCGGCCCGCCAGCTCAAGCTCGAGCATCCGGTGCTTAACGTGCGTCCCATGGCGAGCGTTCGTTTTTGGCCTGCGTGCCTGCTTGTGGTGGTGTCGATGATGACGACGTTCTCGATGAGCGTTTTGTTGCCGCTCTATTTTGAGGGCGCATACGGCATGACCGCGCTTGTTGCGGGCTTGCTCATTTTGCCGGCGATTGCCTGCAACGCCGTGACCTCGATTGTGGGCGGACGCGTGATGGATGCCCGTGGCGCATGGCCGCTACTGCCGGTCGGCTTCGCCCTGATTGCCGTGGGGCAGACCGCAATCTCGATGACTGCGGCAAGCATGAACATTGGCGTTGTCGTTGCACTGACCGTTGTGGTGTATGCCGGCGTCGGTTTGGTGCTGAGCCCCTCGCAGACGGCCGGCTTGGAGACGCTACCCGCTGCCGAGCATCCCCACGGAACGGCGCTGCTCAACACGTGGAACATGATCGCCGCCTCGTTTGGCCCGTCGCTGTTTATCGGCCTGCTTTCGAGTTCTGCAGCGGCTGCCGGTGCCGCCGGCGTTGCGGCGGACGTTGCCCAGGCGATCGGATTTGCGGCTGCCGTGCGCGTAGCGGCCGTGATTGCCGTGGCCGGGTTCGCGGTGTCGCTGGTGTACGCCCGCCGCGAGTCGCACATGTCGCATTAATGTGTGCACATAGATTCTGCAGCTAGATTGGAAGTCGACACCATAAACTAATGGACGTTTTGCCGAGAGGCATGAATGTTTAAAGCGCAAAGAGTGCGCGACGGGCCCCGCGAATGGGGCGATGATGCCCGAGAGGGCCAAGAAGGAGTCTCATGTCCGAGAACGAAGAGATCATGAACGAGACCGAGAACGAGACCATGACTGCCGAGGTTGAGGCAGTCGAGACCGTGGAGACCGAAGCTGCCGAGGTTGAGGCTGCTGACGAGGTTTCCGCCGAGGAGGAGGCCGAGGTTGTCGAGGCCGCCGTTGATTACGATGACGAAGAGCTGATGGACAAGATGCAGAAGGCCGCCCGCCTGCTGCGTAGCCGTCGCTTTGCTATTTCCAAGGAGGAGGAGGCCAAGGCCGAGCGCATGGCGAACATCGAGCGCGCCATCAAGCTTCTTGACCTCAAGCCCAAGATGGAGCAGAAGGAAATGTCCGACCTGCTGGGCATGCGCCTTCGTGAGCTCGATGGCCTGATGGCCGAGGCCGAGGCTGCCGATCTGGTCGGCCGCATCGACGACGCTGAGGGCGATATGCGCAAGATCGTCGTCTTCGCTGCCGAGGATGCCGCCGAGGGCCTGGTCGAGCTTGCCAACAAGAAGGAGAAGCTCCTGCCCGAGCTTTCTTACGAGGAGGCCACCGAGCTGATGGCCGCTCTCGATAAGGTTATTGCTCCGCTCGTCGCCATGGGCCTGGACGAGGACCGCGGTCCTCGCGGCGGTCGTGACGATCGCGGTGGCCGTGGCGGCGACCGTGGCGGTCGCGGCGGCTTTGGCGATCGCGGTGGTCGTGGCGGTGTCGATCGTGTCGGCACTGGTGGCGTCGTACGTGCCCGGCCGCCGCGCGGCCCGCACCTCCCCC
>CAJLPI010000008.1:0-83383 GCA_905208535.1 uncultured Collinsella sp.
AAAGGGCGGAGGCGGGGCATGCCCCGCCTCTTACACCACATCTCTGCACGCTACCTCCGCAACCCACCCCATCCGGAAACCGCGACCCGGAATTCGGCCAAAAACCGGGTCGCATTTTCCCGAGCATTTGATGCGGCGTTGATACAAGGAGTGTCCCCAACTGCCGGCAGAAAAGGAACGTCCCCAAGTGCCGCCTCAATGACCACCATGGCAACGCCGCAGGTAGAGGACGGGCAGCGAGCGGGCACCAGTGCGAACAAATTGGCATGAAAAGAGGACGGCATAGACCTTCTGGTCATGCCGTCCTCTTTGAATGACAAGTTGTCGCTCTGGCGCCCGCGCAGCGTCGAGCAGTTACGGCGTTTGGTAAAACGCCGTAACTCCCCTAGCTCATCATCGCATTCATCATCTCGTTGGTTGCGGAATCGTCGGCAGACCACTCGCCGTCGTCATTGCAGGAGTACTTGAAGGTGACCTTGGTGTCCTTGGTCTTAGCAGCCTTGGTCACATCGACCATAACCTGACCGGCCATCTTGTACAGCTCGTCATCGGAAGGCATCGAATCGAGCGCGGCGACCTTCTCCTGGTACTGGGTGGCAAAATCCTCAACGATCTGGTTCATGGACTTGCAGGTAATGGTGACCTCGGCAGTCGCGGTGCCCTTGTCCTCGTCGACCGTCACGTCGCCGATCTTGTAGTCAAAGCCCTCGAGATAGCTCTTGGCGTACTCCTTGGGATCGATGCCCAGCTGCTCGAACTCGTCGCCCGAGGCCTCTTCCAGGCCGGCGAGGAAGTCGTCGCCACCGTTCTTGACCTCGTCAAACTGCGTCGTAAGATCCTCGGTGATGAGCTCCTCAACCGAAGGACCTCCGCAGCCGGAAAGCACAACCACGCACGCGACCAGAACAGCCATCAGGGGCGCAAGCAGCAGCTTCTTTTTCATGTTGTTCCTCCCAACAAGCGGCGCCGCGTTCCCTGCGCAGCGCACGTCGTAACAGCAAGTCCATATTAGCGGCCAGGCCCAACCCCCTGCGTCACAAAAGCGCAGGCGGCTCAATTTGACGAACGAACGGCCTATAAAGCAAGCCCCCTGCAATAAAATGCGCCCACTCGGCCCATTAAAAAAGGGCGGCCGGATAACCCGACCACCCTTGCACATCCTTATGTTGTCGCAGTTTACTTGCGGACGACCTTAACGATGGCGTCGCCGGCGGCGACAGCGGAGTCGGCCTCGGCGGCGAGCTCAACGTCGGCGAACTCGGCGGTGTTGGACACGGCCACGACGACGCAGTCCTTGTAGCCGGCAGCGGCGATCTTGGCGCGGTCGATCTTGAGCATGGGCTGGCCGGCCTTAACGACATCGTCGGCCTTGACGAAGCCCTCGAAGCCGTCGCCGTTCATGTTGACGGTATCGACGCCAACGTGCACCAGAACCTCGATGCCGCTATCGGACTGCAGACCCACGGCGTGGCCCATGGTGACGGTCACCTTGCCGTCGCAGGGAGCGTAGACCAGATCGTCCTCGGGCCACACGGCGCAGCCCTTGCCCAGAACCTCGCCGCCAAAGACGGGATCGGGCACGTCGGCCATCTTGATGACCTTGCCCTTGACGGGCGAGCACAGCACGTCGGCGCCGGCAGAAGCAGAGATGGAGGACGGAGCAGCGGCAGTCGCGGGCTCAGCCTTCTTCTTGAACATGTCAAACAGACCCATACGTTTTCTCCTCTTGATTAAGCGCAACGTTGTGCGCATGCCTATGGTGATTATAGTGCCAAATGGTTCAAATGCTAAGGTGGGGACTCGAATCGCGAGCCCATCCCAACGCTTTTCCCCGGTGGCACTCATATTGTCGATTAATCCAGGCCCTCGGCACCGTTGGACTTGATGATCTTCTGGTAGGCGTAGAAGCTGTCTTTGCGGCGTCGCTCGTAGGTACCGGTGCCGTCGTCGTACTTATCGACGTGGATAAAGCCGTAGCGCTTGCGCATCTCGCCCGTGCCGGCGGAAACCAGGTCGATGGGGCCCCACCAGGTGTAGGCGATCAGGTCGACGCCGTCGGCAATGGCCTCGCCCATGGCCTTGACGTGGCTCTGCAAGTAGGCGATGCGATACGGGTCATGGATGGAGCCGTCCTCCTCGACCTCGTCGTAGGCGCCCATGCCGTTCTCGACCACCATCAGCGGAATCTCGTAGCGGGCGTAAATCTCGTTGAGGGCGATGCGCAGGCCCAGCGGATCGATCTGCCAGCCCCAATCGGTGGACTCCAGATAGGGGTTCTTGCCGCCAAAGGTCATGTTGCCCTCGGTCATCTCGTGATCCTTGTGGGTGCCCACGGTGCCGGACATGTAGTAGCTAAAGGTGTAGAAATCGACCTTGCCGTCGGCGATATCCTGCAGGTCGCCGTCCTCCATCACGAGCTCGACATCGTTTTCGGCCCAGAAGCGCTTGGCATAGAACGGATACTTGCCGCGCACCTGCACGTCGGAGCAGTACCAGTTCATGGTATTCATCTCCTGCTGCGTGGCGAACACGTCGGCCGGATCGCACGTGGCGGCATAGGAGAGGATGAAGCAGTCCATGTTGCCCATCTTAAACTGCGGATAGTGCTCGTGGGCATAGCGCACGACGCGGCCGCTGGCGACAAACTGGTGATGCAGGGCCTGCATACGGGCCTGCGGCGTGGTGTGGACCGCCGAAGCCGGGCCCTCAAAGCCCTGGATCATGCTGGTCCCAAAGAGGTTACCCATGTCCTGGGTGCCGCAGTTGATCTCGTTGAAGGTGAGCCAGAACTTGACCTTGTCCTGATAGCGGTCGAAGACGGTCTGGCAGTACTTCTCAAAGAAGCCGATGAGCTCGCGGCTCGCCCAGCCATTGTATTTCTCGACCAGGTGATAGGGCATCTCGTAGTGCGACAGGGTCACGAGCGGCTCGATATTGTGAGCGCGCAGGCAGTCGAAGACGCGGTCGTAGAAGGCGAGACCTGCCTCATTGGGCTCGGCGTCGTCACCGTTGGGGAAGATGCGGCTCCAAGAGATGGACATGCGGAACATGTTGAAGCCCATCTCGGCGAACAGCGCGATGTCCTCCTCGTAGTGATGGTAGAAATCGATGCCGTCATGGTTGGGGTAGAAGCGGTCGGAGTCGATGTCGATCGTAATCTGACGCGGCTCCTTGTAGCTGCCGCCCAAAAAATGGTCGTCGACGGAAGGACCGCGGCCGTCCACGTTCCAAGCGCCCTCAAACTGATTGGCGGCGGTAGCGCCACCCCAATAGAAACCCTCGGGGAATCCCATAAGTGCCTCCTCGCTCATGCGTGTTGCTGATGAAACGAGTATGCCGCCGAGTCGCTCCAGGCCAGGGCGAAGGCGCCGATTTGGACACTTCTTTTCGCAGACGCGCGCTGCAACAGCGCTGCAGCTGAAACTTTTTGACACCGAAGGAGCGAAGACGATCCGCCCCGCGCTTACCGGCGGTATGCCGCGGGGGTGCATCCATACTTGTCGTGAAACTTACGGTAGAAGAAGCTCATGTTTTCATAGCCCACCGCATGCGCAGCCGCCCCGGCCGTGGCGCCACCGCGCAGAAGCTCGGCCGCACGCACCAGGCGTCGCTCCTGCACAAGCTGCCTAAAGGCCTTGCCCACATGTCGCTTGAGGAGCGCCGTCGCATAATTAGGGCTCAAGCCAAACTCCGCCGCCATCCCCTCGAGGGAGCACGCGGCGAATTCGCGATCGATATAGCCAAGCATTCCCGTCACCAGGGCAGTGGGCCCCGCCGTGCCGTCCGCCGCGCCGCGCACCAGCTCGCGCTCGTAGCAATCCATGAGCTCGGCCAAAAACAGCTGAAACAGACGCAAGACGATCTCGGGACCGTTGGGGCTCGGGTCGTACAGCTCGCAGAGCATCTCCTGCATGTAGCGCCGAATCCGACGGCTCTCGCCGCAGTAAAAACGGACATGGCCCCGATGGTCCGTCTCGCTGTTGAGCGCGTTGAACAAAAACCGCGAGACCGCGCTCTCGCGCGAGAGGCTCGACTCGAGACTCCGGCGCAAAAAAGAGCGTGAAACGGTCATGCTCAGCATGATGTCGTCCTCGCCGAGCGCCGCCACGGCATGAGGGCAAAGGGCGTCGAGCAAAAGCACCTCGTTGCGGCGCAACTCGAGCCTCTCCCCCGCCACCGTCTGCGGGCAGCGCCCGCGATACACATAGCTCATCTCCACGTAATCATGCACGTGCTCGGGAACTGCATTAAAGCGCGAGTTTTTCCTTATCGTCAGGCCGCGCGGCATGCCGGGCTGGGCATAGGCAAACCCTGGCTGCCCAATCTTGCGCACTGGGCATCCGTCGATTTCGACATGCTCGGTCATAATCGACCAATCAAATGCCATGCCGTCTTTATAAGCGATCTCACTGGCGCTCAGTTCGCTGAGCCTACGCTCGAGCTCGTCGATCTCCATGGCTTGCCAATCGTTGATTTAGTCATAGTTCGTCGTGATTCAGATATTAGCAGAACGCGCCGACGCGTCCATAATCTGTGCTATGCAGCAGATCGATCGAGCCAAGGAGGATCCATGACCGAGTACTATCAGCAGGTGCTCGAGGGCACATACGACAACCACGTGCTTCCGTTTTTGTGGATGAAGGGCGAGAGCCATAAGACCATTGCCGAGTATCTGGAAAAGATCGCCGGCGCCGACATCCACGAGGTCTGTCTCGAAAGCCGCCCACACCCCGATTTTTGCGGCGAGGGCTGGTGGCGCGACTTGCACTTTGTCATTGACGAGTGCAGGCAGCTGGGCCTTAAGCTCTGGATCTTGGACGACGCACACTTCCCCACGGGCTTTGCCAACGGCGCCGTCAAGGAGGCCGTGCCCGAGCTCCGCAAGATCGTGCTCACGCACCGCACGTTCGACATCGTGGGCCCCACGTCCGCCGCGAGCATCGCGCTCGCCAACATGCTCGACAAAACGGAGCGCTTCTACGGCGTGACATTTATGCAGGACGGCAGCCCCGTCGACGTCGCTTACCGAGTAATCGACGATGCAGACGGCAACCCCAGCCGCCTGGTCTTCGATGCACCTGCGGGCCTCACGCAGGCATGCGTGATGTTCACGAGCGGCAAGACCTCCTACAACGAGGACTACATCAATATGGTCGACCGCGCCTCGGTGGCGCAGCTCATCGATGCTGTCTACGAGCCGCATTTTGAGCATCTGGGCGATGAGTTTGGCAAGACCATCTTGGGCTTTTTCTCCGATGAGCCCGGATTTGCCAACGAGAAGGGCACCACGGGCCCCGATGGCATCTCGGACACGCTCATCGGCAAGGCCACCGCGCCCCTACCCTGGTCGGCCGAGCTTGAGCGTCGCCTGCGCGCGGCACTGGGCGAGCGCTACCTGGCCGAGCTCCCGCACCTGTGGGACCGCGAGCCGGCCGGCGCGCACGTACGCCACGTCTATATGGACATCGCGAGCACCCTCTATAAGGAGTGCTTCTGCGACCAGCTCGGAGACTGGTGCCGCGCGCGCGGCGTGCAGTACATCGGCCACGTTATCGAGGACAAGGACTGCCACGCGCGCCTGGGCGTGGGCGCCGGGCACTACTTCCGCGCCGTGGGCGGTCAGGACATGGCGGGCGTCGACATCGTGATCAACCAGCTGGTACCCGGCATGGACCGCGGCCTTCACAGCTACGGACGCGGCGTGTGGGACCTCGAGTTCTATAACTACGTGCTGCCCAAGCTGGGCTCCTCGGCAGCACACCTCGACCCCAAAAAGCAGGGGCGCTGCATGGCCGAGGTCTTTGGCGCATTTGGATGGCACGAAGGCCTACGCGAGATGAAGTGGATCGCCGATCATTTTTTGGTGCGCGGCGTCAATTGGTTTGTGCCGCATGCCTTTAGCATGGCCACCTTCCCCGACTGGGACTGCCCGCCGCATTTCTATGCGCATGGCCAAAACCCCCAGTTTGCACACTTTGGGCAGCTTATGAGCTACATGAACCGTACGGCGAGCCTGCTGAGCGGCGGGCGCGCAACGACCCCGGTGGCGCTTCTCTACCATGCGGACGCCGAGTGGGCAGGCGAGGCGAACTTTATGCAGCATGCCGCCTCCGAGCTTATGCGCGCGCAGGTCGACTTTGACATCGTGCCGGCAGAGGCATTTGAGGACGCAGGGCGCTATGCCGTTGAAATTGCCGCAGACGGTAGCGGCTTTAGCGTGAACGGCCAGGCATACCGCTGCCTGGTGATGCCCGGAGCCGAGTTTGTCGGCGAAGCCGTGCTCGACTTTGCCGCGCGTGCCGCAGCCGCAGGTGTTGCCGTGTACGCGCTGGATGAGTTGCCGAACAAGCGCTACGACGGTGACACTGCAGGTCGCGAGGGCTTTGCCTCCCTGGATGCAGCCGCGGTCGCCGGCATCAAGCTCCTGGCGACCACCGAGCTCGCAGACACACTTGCCAACACCGGCATGCAGACCGTGGTTTGCGCCGAGCCCCAGCCCTGGCTGCGCGCACTGCGCTACGAGCGGGCGGGCGAGACCTATCTGATGCTCGTCAACGAGCATCCCAAGCAGGGTATCTCCACTCAGATTGCGCTTGCCGACGGCACACCCGTTGCAGGCGCGCGCCTCGATCTGCTCAACGGCACCGAGCCCGCCGCCTTTGACGGCACGCTCGAGCTGGCTCCCTACGAGAGCTGCATCGTGGTCCTTGGGGCTACAGGTTCCGTTGCTGTGGCAACCGCCGAAGACGAAGCCACATGCGTCGACGGGCCCTGGGCGGTTGCCTTCTCTGCCCCTGGCACCGATGCCTTTGGCGAGTCTGTTGAGCTTGCAGACCTGCACGACCTTTCCTCGGCCGAGTTCCCCGGCAAGGCCGGCACATTCCGCTACCAGGCTTCCTTTGTCCTGGGCGAAGCGGCCAGCCGCGCTGTCATCGACCTTGGGGAGGTCTTTGAGACCGCAACCGTCACCCTCGACGGCAAATCCCTCGGCACCCGCATCTGTCCGCCTTACCGCTTTGAGGCCGCCGCACTTTTAGCCGGTGAGCACGCGCTCACGATTGACATCATCAACACCCTCGACCACGCCGTCCCCGACGTGTTCGGCATGACCGAGCCCTCCGAGCCCAGCGGTCTCTAGGGGCCCGTACGCGTGCTCGGGTAACGCCCCGGGCGCAAACGGCCCAACAAGGACAGCGCCCCTATGTTGAGCCCGCACAGCGTCGAGCGGTCCGTCGTTCATAGACCGGCGGACCAAAACTCCCAGCCAAGCCGAACGTTTTATTTATCGCTATGATTGGTTTATCGCGACGCAAACGCATAGGAGCCATATGGATATCAGGCGGAAGATCACGCAGGGCAAAAGCCTCACCCCCACCGAGCAACAACTTGGGCGAACGGCCCTCGCCATGGGCGAGGATGTGCGCGGGCTTTCCATTAAGGAATTTGCCGCGCGCGCCAACGTTTCGGTCGCGAGCGTTCACCGCTTTTGCAAAAAGCTCGGCCTCGAGGGCTTCAAAGACCTCAAGGTCGAGCTCATCCGCCAGGCGACCGAGGCGGGCAACCGGCGCGACGTGGACATCAACTTTCCCTTCGATGCCACCTCCACCCCTGCGCAGGTGATGGAGCGCATGGAGGGGCTCTACCAGACCACCTTGGCCGAAACGCAGGAGCTGCTCGACCCTGCACAGCTCGACCACGCCGCCAAGCTCATCATGCGCGCCGGCACCGTGGACATCTACACGGGCTCGCATAACCTGTATCCAGCGGGAATGTTCCGCGATCGCCTGCTTTCCGCCGGCAAAAGCGCGACGTGCCACGACAGCGTCGAGGCGCAGGTGCGCACGGCACTCGCCTCGGGTCCCGACCATGTGGCAATCATCATCTCCTACAGCGGCCTTGCCCCCAACCTCAAGGAGATCTTGCCGATCCTTAGCAGTCGACATGTCCCGGTCATCGTCATCGGCACGCCGTACTGTGCCCGCATTCACCCCGGCTTTGCCGCCTATCTCACGGTAAGCGACCACGAGAGCATGACGCACCGCATCACGCAGTTCGCCAGCCATATCGCCGTGCAATACGTACTCGATTCGCTCTATAGCAGCTACTTTGCCAAAGATTACGCCCGCTGCTCCGAGTTCTTAGAGCGCTCGTTCCCCTACACCCGCCTGCCCGGACTCAAGTAGCGACGAGCGTGGATTTTTGGACACTCAGATAACGAGCGTGGATAATCTCCCACTTTGAGCCCGCACACAGGCCAAAACCGGGAGATTATCCACGCTCATTTTGGGTCCCCCGGGAACGCATGAGGAGGGCGGATAGACAGCCGTTATTTGCGAGGCGTCAGCGACGTAAAGAGTCCGTGTTGGTTGCAGTAAAGATATATCCTGCCGCGCCCGGTAATATGGAAGCGCGGCTGCACCGATTGTTCTGGATAGAGCTTCTTAAAGCAGATGCCGTCCATAGTCGCATATGCCACAAAGCTAATGTAGTGATCCTTGGTCATGGGATGATCGAGCGTGACGTACCAATCGTCCTCGATGCGCTCGATGGAAAAGGCGTGGTCCGCGTCCGGCTCTTCGGCCTCCTGGGGAAACATCGTGGAGCCACAGCAGCTAAAGCTGCCTTCTCCGAGCGCGTGCACAACGTTTCCGCAGATAGGGCAAACGTAAAAGACGCCTTTGAGCATATTGCCTGCACGGTTGGCGTTGGCCCGAATGTCACCAGCCAAAAGCTCAGCCACGCTTATGCCGAGTCTCTGGGCCAAAGGCTCAACGAGGGAAATGTCGGGAAGGCCGCGGCCGGATTCCCACTTGCTGACGGCTTTATCGGTCACGCCAAGGCTTTCCGCCAGGGCGCGCTGGGTGAGGCCGCGCTCTTCGCGCAGCTGCTTGATGGCATGCGCTGCCAAAAAAGTATGGGAGGCATTGGTTTGCCGTGTCTGGTTCATGGGCTGTCCAATCAAATTGAAGAAATGGAGTGAACCGGTTCGACAGTCAGTATCCATTTGAAGGCCAGGCTCGACAACCTACGCTGCGTAGACATGCGCCAATCGAACGAGCGCGGATTTTTGGACGCTCATCCTGAGTAGTCATTTAAGAACGTCCCCAATGACTACTCATTTATGTCTGTCCCCAATGACTACCACGGCAACGCCGATGTTTTGGTAGCGACAGCGAAAACCCGCCAGAGCGAGCAGTTACGTCGTTTGGTAAAACGCCGTAACTAACGAGCTCCGTACTGCTCGTAGTAGGCGTCGATAGCGGCCTTGAGCTCGTCGTCGATGACGACTTTGCCGTCGATCTCGTGGTTGTAGAGGGTCTCGACGACCTCGGCCATGGAGACGATGCTCGCGACGGGGAAACCGTACTTGGCCTCGATCTCCTTCTGCGCGGTGGTCACGCCACCCTTGCCGACCTCCATGCGGTTGAGGGACACGATCAGGCCCTTGATCTCGACATCGGCAGCAGCCTTAACCTTGGGATAGGTCTCGTCGATGGACTTACCGCTGGTGGTGACGTCCTCGACCATGACCACGCAGTCGCCGTCCTGGGGCTCATAGCCCAGCAGGTTGCCCTTATCGGCGCCGTGGTCCTTGGCCTCCTTGCGGTCGCAGCAGTACTTGACCTCCTTGCCGTACAGCTCGTGGTAGGCAATGGCGGTCACGACGGCCAGGGGAATGCCCTTGTAGGCCGGCCCAAACAGGACATCAAAGTCGTCGCCAAAGTTATCGTGGATAGCCTGGGCGTAATACTCGCCCAGCTTCTTGAGCTGGTAGCCCGTCACGTAAGCGCCGGCGTTCATAAAGAACGGGGACTGACGGCCGCTCTTGAGCGTAAAGCTGCCGAACTTAAGAACGTCGGACTCGACCATAAACTTGATGAACTCTTGCTTGTAAGCCTCCATGCGGGCTCCTCTCGTAATCGCGTACGTGCTCTTCAGTTTAGCGCAGGCGAGGCGTCGATGTGGGCGCGCTTTGAGGCCACGTCATTCTGTAAAGGCTTTGTCAGGGACAATGGTTTTCCGAACAATGAGGTTGACACGGCAAACCCCCTCATCAAGAATACGGGCGGATTAAAACGGGTGCGAGACACCCGAAGCGCGCCGCGCCCGGCCTTAAGGAGGTGTGCCATGGAAGGCAGCCATAGTCGAAAAACCTGCATGTCGCCCTCGGCACGCCGCGAGGATTCCGCACACGCATAAGCGCCACGAATCGATCGTCAAAACCACCACAAAGGTGCCTGTCGCCTTTGTGGTGGTTCGAGAGCATGACGTGAGCGACATCTAGGTTTTTAAAGCACATACGACACGTACGCTAACTCCCTTTAACAAGGAGGACCCTATGCTGATGCTCAAAACCGCCACGGTACTCGAAGTCATCTCCAAGCGCCGCCGCACGGCGCGCCCCGCCGCTCACACCGGCCTGTCCAAGAACACCATATTCGCCGCCACCCATAGCGCCGAGGACGCCCTCGTGCTGCTTGACGCCACGGCCGACGGACTCACTGCCGAGCACGCCGCCGAGCGCCTGGACGCCGCCGGCCCCAACACCATCGAGGCGCCGACCAAGACGCTCGCCCGCCGCATCGCCGACGCGTTCATCGATCCCTTCGCCGGCATCCTCGCCGCGCTCGCGCTGGTCTCGCTCTACATCGACGTGCTCGCCGTACCCGAGCCCCAGCGCGATCCCTCCACGGTCATCGTCATCGGCATCATGCTGCTGGTATCGGGCAGCATGAAGTTTATCCAGGAGGCTCGCAGCGGCAATGCGGCCGAGGCCCTCAAGGACCTGGTCTCCAACACCTGCTGTGCCCTGCGCGACGGCGAGCGTATCGAGATCCCCTTTGATGATCTCGTCCCCGGCGATGTAATCCGTCTCTCTGCCGGCGATATGGTGCCGGCCGATGCCCGCATCATCACCGCGCGCGACCTGTTTGTGATCGAGTCCGCACTCACCGGCGAGAGCGAGGCCGTCGAAAAGACCGCTGCCATCACCGTCGCCGAGGGTGCCGGCAGCTCCGCGCTGCCGCTCTCTGCCTGCAAAAACATCGTCTTTACCGGCACCTCCGTGCAAAACGGCACCGCTATAGCACTTGTCGTTGCCACCGGCTCGGACACCTACCTGGGCGGCATCGCCAAGATGCTCAACGGGCGCGGCGAGAAGAGCGCGTTTGACCGCGGCGTCTCGAGCGTCTCCATGCTGCTCGTACGCCTTATGCTCGTTATGGCGCCGGTCGTCTTTGCCGTCAACGCCGCCACCAAGGGCAGCGTCATCGACGCGCTGCTGTTCGCCACGAGCGTGGCCGTGGGCATCACGCCGCAGATGCTTCCCGTCATCGTGACCACGAGCCTGTCGCAGGGCGCCAAGGACCTCGCCCGCCGCCAGGTTATCGTCAAGGAGCTGCCGGCGATCCAAAACCTCGGTGCCATGGATGTCCTGTGCTGTGACAAGACCGGCACCCTCACCGAAGACCGCATCGTGCTCGAGCGCTATCTCAACACTGACGGCAACGAGGACGCACGCGTGCTGCGCCATGCGTTTTTGAACAGCTTCTTCCAGACCGGCCTCAAAAACCTTATCGACCTGGCCGTCATCGACCGTGCCGACGTGACGCCCTCGACTGTCGCGCCCGACTCCACGCTGGGCCAGAGCCTGCGCGACCGCTATACCAAGGTCGACGAGGTGCCCTTCGATTTCTCACGCCGTCGCCTGAGCGTAGTCGTCGCCGACGCCCAGGGCAAAACCCAGATGGTTACCAAGGGAGCTGCCGAGGAAATGCTCGAGATTTGCTCCTTTGTCGAGGTTGACTGTGTCGCCCAGCCGCTCAGCGAAAATAAGCTCGCCCAGATTCGCAAGCAAGTCGCCGAACTCAATGCCGAGGGCCTGCGCGTGATCGCCGTGGCGCAAAAGACCAATCCGCGCTGCGTGGGTGAGTTTGGCATCGCCGACGAGTGCGACATGGTGCTGATGGGCTTTTTGGCCTTCCTCGATCCGCCCAAGGCAAGTGCCGCCGGCGCCGTCGCCACCCTCGAGGCCAAGGGCGTGGCGGTCAAGGTCTTAACCGGCGACAACGACCGCGTGGCCGCCACCGTCTGCGAGCAGATCGGCATCGACGCGAGTAACGTCTTGCTGGGCTCCGAGATCGATGCGCTCGACGACGCCGAGCTTGCCGAGCGCGCTGAGAAAACTCATCTCTTTGCCAAACTCTCGCCGCTGCAGAAGGCGCGCCTGGTGCGCGTCATGCGCGAGCTGCTCGGTCACACCGTGGGCTTTATGGGCGACGGCATTAACGACGCCGCCGCCATGCGCGCGAGCGATTGCGGCATCTCGGTCGATTCGGCCGTCGACATCGCCAAGGAATCCGCCGATATCATCTTGCTTCAGAAGGACCTGGGCGTGCTCGAGCGCGGCATCATCGAAGGCCGCCGCACCTACGGCAACCTGCTCAAGTACCTCAAGACCACGGTGAGCTCCAACTTTGGCAACGTGCTGTCCGTGACCGTCGCGAGCCTGTTCTTGCCGTTTTTGCCCATGAGCGCCCTGCAGCTGGTGCTGCTGTCGCTGGTCTACGAGATCGTGTGCATCGCGCTGCCGTGGGACACCGTCGATGACGCCTGGACTGCCCGCCCGCGCGCCTGGGACGCCGCGTCCATCAAGGGCTTTATGCTCGAGCTGGGCCCCGTGAGCTCGCTGTTTGACATCGTGACCTTCGCCGCGCTCTTCTTTGTGGTGTGCCCCGCAACCGTGGGCGCGAGCTGGGCAGAGCTTGCCGCCGCGGGCAACGTCGCGGGTATGATGGCCTTCGCCGCAATCTTCCAGAGTGGCTGGTTTGTCGAGTCCATGTGGTCGCAGACGCTCGTGATCCACATGCTGCGCTCCCCGCGTCTGCCGAGCCCGCGCGACCACGCCGCGCCCGCGCTGTGCGTTCTCACCGTGCTGGGCCTGGCGCTCGTCACCTGGCTGCCGGCAAGCCCCATCGCCGATACGCTCGGCCTTACGACGCTGCCCACGAGCTTTTTCGCGCTGCTCATCGGCATCGTCGCCGCCTACATCGCGCTCACCCAGCTGGCAAAGCGCCGCCACATTGCCCGCCACGGCGAGCTACTGTAGCGCCCGAATTGTGGCGCGCGACCCATCAGGCGGTCAAAAAGTCCCGTCTCAAGTTAAACCACTCATTTAAGTACGTCCCCAATGAGTGCGGCAGAATGGCTCCCCTTGACAGCTTAAAGCCGTCATGCAGGAACCATTCCGTCGCAGCCTTATGAAAGGGACTGGGTTGTAAATGTTGGAGAAGAGCCGTTAGCGCCCAGGGGTCAGGATCACCAGGGCGTCGTGCTCAAAGGGATGCTGAGCCACGCGCACGGTGCCGTCACCGTTGTCGCGAACGGGCAGCTTGGCGACGCGCTTGTCTTCCATGTCGAGAACCGTCGCCGTCCAGCCACGCGCGCCGTCGAGCTTAAACTTGAGCGCCGTGGTGCGCGGCAGGTACGTGACGACGCGATCGCCAACGCGCGCCACACGAATGGCCTCGCGCGCGTCATCGAGGAGCTCCTGCGCCGGAACCACGGCAAGCGCGTCGTCGGCAGCCGTGGCACCCAGGCCGGCAAGCACATGCTCAATCGCGCCAAAGTCCCACACGCCCGCAAACTGCAGGCACTCTTGCCAGCGGAACGGCATGTCGAAGCCCTCGCCCAGCACCGAACCTTGACTGCGCGATGTCTGCCAGTTCCAAACGCCGTGTGCGCCGTAAGTCACGCCGGCACTGGCGCCGGCAAGAATCGACGACCATACGCTCGCGCGGCAATCCTGCGCGGTAAAACGCCAGTAGACGTTGCGCGACGCACCCATCTGCTCGTAGCAGGGCTCTGAGTTGACCATCGGCTTTTTGGGATAGTTGGCGATAAAGTCCTGCGGCAAGTGCCATGCCTCGGGCTGGCCCTCGTAGTTGTGGCCAGGCTGGAACATGTAAAAGTCCAGACGATCCAGATACTGCGCCGGAATGGTGCGATTGCCGCGGTTGATGTGCATGGTGCGCAGCGCCTCGGGCGCACGCTTGACGACCTCGTCGAGCGCGTCCTCGTAATAGGCGATCGCCTCGTCGCCGGCAAAGTCGGTATCGCCCGTCACCACGTAGACGGGGTTGAACTCGCCCAGGTTCTCGACGACGCGGGCAACGTGGGCACGGACCTCCTCACGCGGCATAACCTCGGCGCCGCAACGCTCGGCGATCTTGGCACCCCAGGTACCGGGCACGTAGTTGCACCACATAAGCACGAGCGCCGGACGGATGCCGTGCTCGACGGCAGCACGGCACATGGCGGCGGCGCGGTCCCAATATGCCTGGTTGGGACGGGACCAATCAAAGTGCACGCCGTCCTCGCTGGCATAGGGCCAAATGCCCAGGTCGGGGCAGCAGCGGTCCCACTGCGGCAGCGTGTTGATCTGCAGCACATTCATGCCCTGCTCGGCACGGCGGGTCAGGTAGTAGTCCCAGTCATCCTCGGCAATGCTCGTAAATGCGCTCCAGCACGTATCGGCAAACCAGAAGAACGGTTTGCCCTCGCACAAAAAGCCGTCCTGGCGACCGTTGACGGTCAGCTTTCCCAAACTCATCTGCATGTCCTTTCGTTTGATAAAGGATTTGCGAACCGCCGGGGGCTTTCGCGGTAACCCCGTGCGAAAGCCCCTGCCGCTTGGCAAACCCTCGCGGGCGAATCCCGTCCGCCCCATCAGTCTACCTTGCAAGAAGGGCCCCGCCGGGCTTACGCCTGACGGGGCCCTGTCGTGTAGGTGAGGTCATATGTGACCGAACGGTTTGGCCTTAGGCCTCCATCTCGGCGAGTTCCTCCTTGGAGAAGCCGCAGGCAAAGACGACGGCAGCGGCGATGACAAAGGAGATTGCCATACCAACGATAGCCCAGACGGTGTTCATCTGGCCACCCTGCAGGTAGTTGGTGAAGACCAGGAAGTTGGACGCACCGCCTGCGAGGTAGTAGGTAACACCCATGAGGCCGGAGAACACAGCGCCGATGGCACCGCCGATGAACATGCCGAGCATGGTGCGGCGGAAGCGCATGAGGATACCGAAGAGCGCAGGCTCGGTAACGCCGCCGGCGATGGCGGAGATGACGTAACCGATGGCAAGGGACTTCTCGTCGGGGTTCTTCATCTTGAGGAAGGCACCGAAGGCGCAGCCCCAGACAGCGGCCATAGCGCAGTTGGTGGAAACGAAGACGAAGGGATCGTAGCCGGCGGCGATGATCTGAACCTGAGCGAGCAGGATGACGGGCATGTGCATGCCGCAGACCACGAAGAGCTGCCAGAAGGCACCGAGGACGGCCATGACGATCAGGATACCGATGCCGCCAAGGTCAGCAAGGCCGAAGAGGGCGTTAGCGATCAGCGTACCGATCTCGTTGCCGATCGGGGCGAGGACGATGAAGGCGATGGGGATGGTGACGATCATGGTGCAGAACGGCGTGAAGACCGTGGAGAGCACGTCGGGCATGACCTTCTTAAAGAACTTCTCGATGAAGTAGAGGACGGGCACCGAAAGGATGATCGGCAGGACGGACTGCTGATAGTTGGCAGCGGCGATCTGGATGCCGTAGACGGAGATGATTCCGCCGCCCTCCTGGGTGGCGACGCTCACCACGGAAGGAGCCATGAGGGCGCCACCGAGCAGCATGCCGAGCACGGGGCTGGCGCCGAGCTTCTTAGCCGCGGCATAACCCAGGTAGATGGGGATAAAGGTGAACGTGGCCTCGTACAGCGTGGTGTAGAGGAACGTATAGGTCGGGTCGTCGGCCGAGAGCACACCGAGCATGGTGGGGCCGAGGACGGCCGCGATGGTACGGAACAGACCGCCGGCCATGAGCAGCGGGATGAGCTGGGTCATGGAGCCCGACAGATAGTCAAGGATGATGTTCGGCAGGTTCTTGAGCTCGAACTTCTCCTTGGGCGCGTCGAGGTTCTCGTTAACGGCCTCGCCCTGCTTGACGCCGGAGATGGCGACGAACTCGGCGAGCACCTTGGGCACGTTCTGGCCGATGATGACCTGGAGCTGGCTGCCGGCGAACTGGCAACCCAGAACACCCTTGACCTTCTTGATCTTCTCCACGTCGGCCTTGCTGTTATCCCTGAGCGTCAGACGCAGGCGCGTCATGCAGTTGGTGGCAACGGAAACATTCTCCGCGCCGCCCACGAGCTCGAGGACATCGGTGGCAATCTGCTTGTTATCTACTGCCATGGGACCCCTCCCCATATCTTCGTGTGCCAGCCCCCTTGGGCTTAGGCACGCCTTTGGCCCGGCGACTATAACCCCTTACGGTTGCCGGACCCTTGGATACGCTGTCGTAAACAAAGTGTTTACTGAACGTTTACGGGCTTTAGTTTACACGGAGCGCCTCATTTGTGGCAATTTTACCGTGCAGAGTCCGGCGAACGGTAGGAAATCGGGGGTGAATGTATTCCAATGGCGGGAGATGGTCTCTTTGACTGTCTATTGATATATGGCTCTTTACGTGGGCTTTTATTTTGATAAACACCTCTATGACCTGTTAACTCATCAACAGAAGCCCTGCTAGAAGCTAGTAAACATATGTTTTAGTGTTCATGGCGTGTTCAATTTTGCCGTTTACCGAGTTTATCAGCTTGTTCTGCAATTCTGGATTAAACTAAACATGTTTAGATTGTATTGCCGCTTTTGTTTCCCACTAGCGGCGCAAGGGAGGCAGCTCATGGAACTCAAATTGTGTACCTACGCAACCGTCACCACCTTGGGCGACTTTGGCCCCTGGATCAGCAAGGTCGTACTCGACCTGCCCTGCACCGTGCGCGCCAACGACATCGACGCGAACACCTTCCATATATATGTAGAGCGTCACGAGCGCTCGGGCGAGGTTCTGATGCGCAAGGAGCGCGGCGCCGACCATGCCGCGCCCTCCGTGGGTTACATCGACATTCTCGCCGCATATCCGTGCGACGAGAACGGACGTAAGCTCGCCGTGGGCACCCATGTGGCACTCGAGGTCGCCGAGCAGCGCCTGACCAAAAAGATCGAAGGCGGCGTCATGGGCTCGCGCATGCTCGATGACCAGCTGCGCATCACGCAGCTCACAGCTCTTCCCGGCAACGACGGCGACGATCCCACCTGCGGCTTGGTCTTCGACACCTGCCGTGGCGATATCTGCCCCGCGCTCAAAGGCTGGAGCAACGCCACGCAAAAGACCGCCGTCGACGGTATCGCACTCGAATACGGCTTCTTTGAGCCCAGCTTTAAGGCCGAGGACTCGGCATGCTTCAACCCCTTTGCGCCCGAGGCCACGGCCGTGCCCCAAAAGGCACCGCTCGTGGTGTATCTGCACGGCGCCGGCGAGGGCAAGGGCGCCACGCAGGGCGAAGGCGCCACGCGCGCCTATATCGGCAACCGCGTGACGGCCATCAGCCAGGCGCAGATCCAGCGCTACTTTGGCGGCTTTGCCTGGGTGCTCGTGCCGCAGTCGCCCACGTTTTGGATGGACAACGGCGTCGAGCAACTCGGTCGCTCCAACCAGAGCATCTACTCCTCCGTGCTCAAGGCGCTTATCGACGAGTTTGTCGCCGAGCATGCCGACCGCATCGACACCGACCGCATCGTGGTCGCCGGTCTTTCCAACGGCGGCTTTATGACCCTGCGCCTGTGCGCCGACTACCCCGATTTCTTCGCCGCGGGCCTTCCCTGCTGCGCCCCGTGGTACAACGCCACGGACGAGGACGTGGCCGCGCTCGCCAAGACGCCGCTGTGGTTTACGCACTCCAAGGGCGACGAGCTCGTGCACCCGCAACAGACCGTGCTGCCGCTGTTCGCGCGCCTGCGCGATGCCGGCGCCAACGTGCATCTCACCTACTTTAGCCATGTCGAGGACCTGACCGGCGTGTATCGCGAGGCCGACGGCTCGGCCAAGAAGACGTTCAACCACGGCGTGTGGATCCACCAATTCAACGACCTGTGTTATCAAGACTTCGACGGGGGCAACGTACTCATCGACGGCGAGCCGGTGGGCTGCTGGGAGTGGTCGGCCAGGGTCGACCGCTAAGCCCTCCCATCGCGGGGACCGGGGTTTAGTCTTGCAAACGTCCTCGGGCATGCATGGGCTGGCGCTTTGCGCTTCGCGCTGCGCCTGCCCATGCCCCCTGCGGAATGTTTGCAAGACTAAACCCCGGTCCCCGCTGCGTTGACGTTGCCGTGACCCTGGCCGGCCGCTTCTAGCGGGCCGCCGGGTCGGTGGCGATGGGGGCATGGGTCCCGTCTTGCCTTGCGCGTAACTGGCTGAATTGATTTTGATTGGAGCTGTTCCTATGTCCCAGAAGTTGACTCGGGTGATTGTTACCACTGATATGGAAGTCGATGATATGAACTCGCTTGTTCATTTGGCTCTGTATCTTAACTTGCTTGATGTGCAGGCTGTGGTGTATACGGCTTCGCAGTATCACTTTCTTGGGGATGGGGTTCATACGCTCGGCGAGGTGAATTCGCATTGGCGGACCAAAGGGCGGCGCTCTTATGAGTGGGCTGTTGTGCCTCATGAGCCCGATCCGCTAGCCGGCGAGCTTCGTGAGTATCGGCCGTTTCCCGAGCATTGGATTGAGAGTCTCTGGAGTAATGAATATGCCCAGGCTTGGCCGCAGTTGCAGGCAAATGCGGACGCCGCCGGTGAACCGCCGTTTCCCACGCCTGCCCAGATGATCGAGCGTACGTTTGTGGGAGATGTTGCCTTTGAGGGTGATGTGACTGAGGAAACTGAGGGGCCTCGCGTAATTGCGCAGGCGATTCTGGATGATGATCCGCGTACGTTATGGTTGCTCAGCTGGGGTGGTATGAATACGATCGTTCGCGCCCTCATGAGTATTGCCGAGCGCTATCGCGCCACGCCCGAGTGGCCCACTGTGCAGCAGCGGGTCTATCAGAAAGTGCGCGTGATGGGCGTTGCCGATGGTGTGGGGCAGGATAACTCGTGGCTCGACCATGGGCGCGAGCTCTTTCCCGAGCTCATCTTTTGGCGTACGCCCTATATGTATGGCAACTATTTCGACGCCAAAACAGCTCAGCCCGATACGCTGCCGCTGTTTAAGGCTCCCTGGCCCGAGCAGAATCTCACGCAGGGCAACGGCCCCCTCATGGCACGCTATATGCTCTATGGCGATGGTAAGGTCTACGAAAACGAGCCTGAGCGCTTTCAGTTTGGCAAGCATGCCCGTCTGGATTGGGGCCTGGAAGGCATGCCCGCGGTGCAGTTTGAGCGCGGCGATTTTATGGCCGAAGGCGACAGCATGACCTATATTCCGCTGCTGCCGTTTGGCCTGCGCGGTATCGACGACCGCGGCTTCGATACGCTGCTGGGACGCATGTTTTTTGATGGGCATCCCGATGCGAACGCGCCCGCCGGTTTTGCCTCCATCGGCACGCCCGCAGACGACAATCTCAATCCCTATCTGCGTGCCTATCAGGAAGACTTTGCCGCCCGCGCGCAATGGTGTGCCCATGATCCGGCAGCCTGCTCGCATCCGGCACATGTTGTCGAGACCACGGCCGACCGCAGCGCCACAGCCGGCGAGCGCGTCGACCTTACAGCGACCATCGTCGACCCCGACGGCAAGGGCTTCGATGTACATTGGGATGTCGCCGTGGACCCGTCGAGCTATGCAGGCGCCCAGGATCTGTCGCTGTGGCAAGAATGCACGGTAGACACCGCTTTCATCGTGCCCGCCGACGCGCGGCCCGGCGACCGCCTTGTGCTCACCCTTACCGTGCAGACGCGCGCCGAGCGCCCCTGCAGCCGCTACGCCCAGGTCGCCGTAACCGTGGCATAGCAAGGACGGCGCCCACATTCGGCAGCCGCCGCATTCGACAAAGAGTGTCCCCAGGCGCCAAACGAGCGAGGATTTTTGGACGCCCAAATGGCGAGAGTGGATAATCTCCCACTTTGAGCCCACAAACAGGCTAAAAACGGGAGATTATCCACTCTCATTCTGCGGGCACTCATTTAAGTACGTCCCCAATGAGTGCTTTCACTTCTTAACAAAACGCCCGGCGGGCATTAACTGCTCGCCGGGCGTTTTGGTTAGGAAACTCTGAAGTTGAGTGTCTCGGCTTCCTTAGGACAGATCCTCACCATTCGTTTCAATGACATGCTTGTACCAGTGAAAGCTCTTCTTTTTGGAACGCTTGAGGGTGCCGTTGCCCGCATCATCGCGGTCGACATAGATAAAGCCGTAGCGCTTGGACATCTCGCCCGTGCCGGCAGACACCAGGTCGATCGGACCCCAGGTAGTGTAGCCCAGCAGGTCAACGCCGTCCTCGGTCACCGCATCGCGCATCGCGGCGATATGCTGGCGCAGGTAGTCGATACGGTAGTCGTCGTTGATGGAGCCATCCTCCTCGACAACATCCTTGGCGCCCAGACCGTTCTCGACCACAAACAGCGGCTTCTGATAACGGTCGTACAGGTCGTTGAGGGTGATGCGGAAGCCCAGCGGATCGATGGCCCAGCCCCACTGGCTCTCCTGCAGGTAGGGGTTCTTGGCGCCGGCGAAGGCGTTGCCCTGGGTGCGCTCGACATCGGGGTTATCGGCACCGGCGGAGCAACGGGTGCTGTAATAGCTAAAGCTGATGAAGTCGACGGTGTTGGCGGCCAGGATCTCGCGGTCCTCATCCGTCATGCCCACATCGATGCCCAAACGCTCGAGCTTCTTGACGGCATAGGCCGGGTAGTAGCCGCGGCTCTGAACGTCGACGAAGAAATAGTTGCTCTGGTTGTCAATCTGCGCCTGGCGCACATCGTCCGGACGGCAGCTGTAGGGGTAGTAGCTACCTGCGGCAAGCATGCAACCGATCTTGACCTCAGGGTCGATCTCGTGAGCGATCTTGGTTGCCCAAGCGCTGGCGACGAGCTCGTTGTGGGCGGCCAGGTACTCGACGGCCTCCTTGTTCTCGCCCTCCTCAAAGACCAGACCGGCACCCATAAACGGCAGGTGCAGGATCATATTGATCTCGTTAAAGGTGAGCCAGTACTTCACCAGACCCTTGTAGCGGGTAAAGATTGTGGTCGCGAGGTTCTTGTAGAAGTCGATGAGCTTGCGGTTGCGCCAGCCGCCGTACTCCTTGATGAGGTGAATCGGGCAGTCGAAGTGCGTGATGGTCACGAGCGGCTCAATGCCGTGCGCCTGACACTCGCGGAACACGTCCTCGTAGAAGGCCAGACCGGCCTCGTTGGGCTCAGTCTCGTCGCCGTTGGGGAAGATGCGGGTCCAGGCCAGGCTCATGCGGAAGGTCTTAAAGCCCATCTCGGCAAAGAGGGCGATGTCCTCCTTGTAGTGGTGATAGAAATCGATGCCGGTCTGCGCGGGGTAGTAATAGCCGTCCTCGAAGTCGAGCATCTTGCGCTGGCCGGAGACCACCGCATAGCGCTCGGGGCCGTGCGGCGCCACGTCCACGTTGGCCAGGCCGCGGCCATCCACGTCGTAAGCGCCCTCGCACTGGTTGGCAGCCGTCGCGCCGCCCCACAGGAAGTCTTTACGGAAAGCCATGCATCAATCCTTTCACACGCTGTTTGTCGTGGTTTCAGTATCCCCGTAAGCAGCGCGCTACTCAACGGCAACGACGCAGGCCGACACTTCTTTTCGCACACGGCGGCCCGGCAGCCGCCCCTGCCTGACACTTTCTGATACCGCCGCCCCAAACCACCACAAAGGGGACAGGCACCTTTGTGGTGGTTGGGGACGGTTTGTCTCGATCTGTAACAGGTAGGCAGCCAAAACCGGGCTTGGTGTTACAGATCGAGATTTTCGGGCAGCCCCCCGCAGTTTGTCTAAATCTGTAACAGGTAGAGACGATTTAGCCCGCTAGATGTTACAAATCGAGACGGAAGATGCTAGTCACAGGCGATGTCGAGGTTCTTGCCGACGAGGCCCACGTAGCCGCCCTCGGCAGCCTTGGGACTATCTGCGTGGCAGAGAACCCACTTGTCGGCCTTCCAGTAGCAGTAGCTGTCACCGGCGGCAGGCATGTCGGCTGCGGCCTCGGGGCGCGGGCCATTGGTGCCCGCCGGCAGCGCCACCATCACCTGGAAGCCGCCGTCGTCGACCATGCAGGGCGTGTAGTGGAGCGTGGTGTTGAAGACTTCGACGACCGTACCCGCCGGCACGCGGAACGCCTTGACGCACGCGGTGTCGAGCTTGCCGCCCTCAATCTCCCAGCGATGCGCCACGAGCAGGATAAAGTCGCGGGCGCCCAGGTTAAACTCGCTGGCGCGGTGATACTCCAGGCAGTTGAGCTGCGTGTTGTGGCCGTTGCACCAGCCGAGCTGGAAGGGGCGGCCGCCAAACATGAGAAAGCCCAGTTTATCGGCACCCTTGACGCTCTCGAGCTCCGGCGCGCTTGCTACGTACTTGCTACCCTCGGGAATGGGCGTGGCAGAGAGCGCCTCGAGCACGGGCGACGTGAGCTCGGACGGAACGTCATCCCAAACGTTGCCATAGGATTTGAACTCGGGATCGTTGACAGAATAGATGTGCATGTTCGCTCCTGTTCGTAAATGTGACTATACGAACATTCTAGAACAAACATGAGCGATTTTGAACGCTCGTCCCGACCACTCAACAAAAAGGCGCCCCCGCATAAGCGAAGGCGCCCAATGCGCGCGCTTTGGGCGATAAAGCCCTTACGCCTGCTGGTAGTGCAGGTGCTTCTCGTCGATATTGGCCAGGTCGCGGTCGAGATAGCGGCGCGCGAGCCAGTTTGCCATGGGGAGGTTCTGGTCCAGATAGTTACCGCACTCCTCGGGAGCGGCGCCGGGGATATCGCCCTCAAAGCCCGCGACAAACTCGAACAGCTCGCGCACGAGCGGCAAGATCTCCTCGCTCGTCAGCTCACCAAAGACAACCAGGTAAAAGCCCGTGCGGCAGCCCATGGGGCCAAAGTAGACAATGCGGCTCGACCACTCGGCATGATTGCGGAGGAACGTGGCACCCAGATGCTCGATGGTGTGGCACTCCGCCGTGTTCATAACTGGCTCCTTGTTGGGCGTGGTCAGGCGCAGGTCAAAGGTGGTGACGGCGGCGCCGGTCGCCGGATCGTGGTCGATGCGGCTCACATACACGCCGGGCTCGAGCAGCAGATGGTCAACGGAAAAACTCGCGATGCGCTCCATGGCAGATCCTCTCGGTAGTCAATTTGGGACGGGGCTCTTTTAGCTGGTTCGAATGATCGCACCAATCATACCAGTCAAAAAAGCCCCATCCCAAATGAGCTGCCCGGGAATAGCCTGCGGGCGCCGCGCAGCCGCCTAGGCAGTGTAGGCAATGGTCGCGTCGACGGCGTGACGCCAGCCGGCGATCTTTTTGGCTCGTTCGTCGGCGGACATGGCAGGCTCCACGATGCCGCGGGCGCCGTAGACGTCGACGACATCGCGCGTGTACATGTCCAGCGCAATGCCGCAGGCCCAGGCCGCACCCAGGCCGCTCATCTCGTCGTTGCTCGCGATGCGGATGGGCGAGCCAACCAGGTCGCTCTCAAACTGCATCAGGTACGCATCGCGCGTGGGACCGCCGTCAACACGAAGTTCGGCCAGCGCCGCGCCCGAATCCTCGACCATCGCATCAATCACGTCAAAGATCTGATAGGCGATCGACTCGTCGGCGGCCTTCACGAACTCCGCGCGACCCGTGGTGCGCGTCATGCCAAAGACGCAGCCCTCGGCGTCACTCGCCCAGTGCGGCGCGCCCAGACCGGTAAACGCCGGCACAAAGTAGACGCGGCTCGCCGGATTGGCGGCGTAGCACAGGTCGGTAACTTCCTCGGGGTTATTGATGAGCTCCAGATCGTCGCGCAGCCACGTCTTGACGGCGCCGGCGTAGCTCACGTTGCCCTCGAGCACGTACTCGGTCACGCCGTCCATGCGCCATGCGAGCGAGCTCGAAAGCCCGTGCGAGCTGGCGACGAACTCGTCGCCGACGTTCATCATGACCGAGCTGCCGGTGCCATAGGTCGCCTTGGCCATGCCGCGGCTATGGCAGCCCTGCGCAAACAAGGCGGCATGGCTGTCGCCGAGCACGCCGTGAATGGGCACGGGTGCCGGCAAAAAGCCGCCCAGGTCCGTCATGCCAAACAGGCCATCGGAATCGGTCACCTGTGGCAGGCAGGCCACGTCAACGCCAAAGGCCTCGCACACCGGCTCGCTCCAGCAGCCACGGCGCAGGTCAAAGAGTTGCGTGCGGCTGGCGTTGGACCAGTCGCAGCGGAACTCCGCGCCGCCCGTGAGCGTCCAGACCACCCAGGCATCGATGGTGCCCAGGCACAGCTCGCCCGCTGCAGCGGCCTCGGCAGCCGCGGGAACGTTCGCGAGGATCCAGGCCATCTTGCCCGCCGGGTAGTAGGGCGAGAGCACTAGACCCGTCGTGTCGCGCACCAGCTCGGCCACGCCCTCGCGCGCGGCCAGCTCGTCGCACAGCTCGCGGGCGCGGGCGCACTGCCACACCACGGCGTCGCACAGCGGCTCGCCCGTCGTGCGCCTCCAGGCAACGGTAGTCTCGCGCTGGTTGGAGATGCCGATGCCGGCGACGTCGGCCGGATCGACCCCGGTCTCCTCCACCACGGCGCGCGCCACGGCCAGCACGTTGGCGGCGATCTCGGCTGGATCATGGCTCACCCAGCCGGCCTCGTTGACAATCTGGCGATGCGAGCGATCGGCACGATGAATCAAATGGCCGCCCTCGTCCACCAGCAGCGCCTTGGTGCCCTGCGTGGATTGATCGATTCCGATGATGTAGCGGCCCATGGCCACCCCTTTCAAAACGAATGTGACAAAGGGACTGTCCCTTTGTCACATTCCAGTTACTCTGCGGGCAGGAACTCGGCGACCGTCTTGGCGATTCCCTCGCCCGTCAGGCCGTAGTGCGCAAAGACCTCGGGGCTCGTGCCGGTGATGACCGGCGCATCGGGCAGGCTCAGGCACTTGACCGGACGCGGGCAATGCTCGCCCACGACCTGCGCGACCATGGAGCCCAGGCCGCCGAAGGGGCTGTGCTCCTCGACGGTCACGACGGCGCGCGTGGCACCGGCGGCCTCGATCACAGCCTCGGCATCGAGCGGCTTGACGCAGTACATATCGAGCACCGTTGCCGAGATGCCCTGCTCGGCCAGCAGATCGGCGGCGTCCACGGCATGGCGGACCATCTCGCCGGTGGCGACAATCGTCACATCGGCGCCGCGACGCACCCAGGTGGCGCGATCCATCTGGAACGGGCACTCGTCCTCGGTGTACACGTCCTCCACCGGGTTGCGGCCCACGCGGATGTAGGCCGGCTTGTTGTCGGCGACCAGGGCACGCACGAGCTCGGCGGTCTGGAATCGATCGCTCGGCAGATACACGCGCATGTTGGGAATCGCGCTCATGGCGGCGATATCCTGCGCGGAGTGATGGCTCATGCCTAAGGCGCCGTAGGACACGCCGCCCGAGATGCCGATGAGCTTGACGTTGGTGTTGGAGTACGAAACGTCGACCTTGCACTGCTCATACGAGCGCGTGGTCACAAAGGACGCCGGCGAGGCGGCCCAGGCCTTCTTGCCGCACGAGGCCATACCGGCGGCGATACTCACCAGGTCCTGCTCGGCGATGCCGACCTCAATGGACTGCTGGGGATACTGATCGAAGAACGGCGTGAGCGATGCGGAGCCGCGGGAGTCGGAGCACAGGACGACGATGTCTTTATCGGTTGCGGCGGCCTCGAGCAGCGTGTCGCAGATAGCCTTGCGGTTGGCGATCTTGTTAGCCATTGATAGCCTCCTTATGGGCAGCGAAATCGGCGATGATCTGGGCATATTCCTCATCGTTGGGCAGGTGATGATGCCAGGCGGCCTTGTCCTCCATAACCGGCGAGCCGTAGCCCTTCACCGTGTTGAGGATGATGACCGTGGGCTTACCCTTGGTCTCGGCGGCCAGCGTCAGCGCGGCGTCGATGGCCTGGACGTCGTTGCCCGGAATGGACAGCACGTTCCAACCGAAGGCGGCCCAGCGCTCCTCCTGCGAGTCCTGCTTCATGACGTCCTCGGTGCTGCCGCTGATCTGCAGGCGGTTGCGGTCCACGAGCGCGCACAGGTTATCGAGCTGGTAGTTGCCGCCGCTCATGGCGCCCTCCCAGACCGAGCCCTCGGCAAGCTCGCCGTCGCCCATGATGGTGTAGACGCGGTAGCCGCGGCCGTCCATCTTACCGGCAAGCGCCATGCCGACGGCCACGGGCAGGCCGTGACCCAGCGAGCCCGAGTTCATCTCGATGCCCTTGAGCTTGTTGTTGGGGTGGCCGATGTAGGGGCTGCCGAACTTGGAGAAACGGGCCTTGACGTCGTCGAGGTCAAGATAGCCCTCGTGGCAGAGCACCGCGTAGTAGGCCTCCATGGCGTGGCCCTTGGAGAGCACGAAGCGATCGCGGTTGGGATCGTCGACGGTCTCGGGCGAAATGTTGAGGTGGTTGGCGTAGAGGGTCATCAGCGCATCGATGACCGACATGTCGCCGCCGATGTGCCCGCCAGCGCCAGCCATGATGATATCGACGCAATCGCGGCGAAGGTCCCAACGCAGGGATTCAAGCTCTTCGATAGTTGCCATTTCTACTCTCCTCGCAGGTAAGCTTTGACGTCTTCTTCGATGGGGTCGTACAGGTCGGGGACAATGCCGATGTACTTGCACGCCTCGTAGAGCACCGGCACCACGTTGGCGTGAATGGCGACGCAGTGGTGGATGTAGGGGCCCTCGACGATCTTGGCCTCGAGGCGCTTGAGGTTGTCGACCTCGACCCACAGGTAGGTGCCCATGCCGGCCGGGCCGTCGATGCCGCGGGCGTTGCCCAGCAGCAGCGAGTACTCGCCGTTGTCGCCGTCAAAGCGGGCAAGGGTGAGGTCGCCGTGCTTGGCCTCGGCCATCAGCGCGCCGGGGTGATCGAAGGCCAGCGGGTAGGTGAGCTTGGGCTTGACGGCCGCGCAGCTGCAGGGCCAGGGGCCGCAGTGCTGCAACAGCTCGCCGTTCTCGTTATCGGGATGGCGCACGGTCCAGTCAGCGAACATGCCGCGGTGACGGCCCAGGTCGGCGGCCTCGACCATCAGCGCAGTGATGGCGCCGTGGATATCGGTCTCGCATACGATGGGGATACCCATCTCGTTGAGGATGGCGTTGGCGGCGCAGGGCATAATGCCCAGCTCGTCCTGCAGAGCGTTCCAGCACTGAATGGCACCGGCGTTGCAGCCATACTTCTCGACCAAGCGCTTCATGGCGATAGCAAGACCGGCGACCGCGGGGACCTTGTCCTCGGGAATGCAGATCTCAAAGCTGTCACCAATGTGGGCGAGCATGGCTGCCATGGCCTGCTCGTCGGCCTGGGCGTCGCGCACGGCCTGGACAAGCTCGGTCATGGGGATGGGCGAAAGCTGAATGTTGAACTTCTCGAGCAGCTCGCCCTCGTTGCACATGGTGGACCAGAAGTCGAACGGGCGAGTGGCCATCTGCAGGATGCGGGTGTGCTTGAAAGTCTTGACCACGTTGCACACGGCCAAAAAGTCCCAGACACCGCGCTCGAACTCGGGATCGGTCAGACGGCAGTTGGTCATGTAGGTGAAGGGAACCTGGAAGCGACGCAGGACCTTGCCGGTCGCGAACAGACCGCACTGGCTGTCGCGCAGACGAGTGCCATCGGGCTCGGGGCGCTCGTCGCGCGGACCCCACAGCAGCACGGGCAGGCCGAGCTCGCGGGCAAGGCGGGCACAAACGTACTCGGTACCAAAATTGGCGTGGCACAGCATGATGCCGTCGACGCCCTCGGCGCGGAACTTCTCGACGATAGGCGCGATATGGCTGTCGTCGAACAGCAGGCCCTCGTCGTTGATGTCGTCGATATCCACAATCTCGACGCCGATCTCGCGCAGGCGATCAGCCGTCAGACCGCGATACTTGATCGCGTCCGGCGCGCTAAAGATACTGCGGCGCGTGGGCACAAAGCCGAGCTTGATCTTGTCCATGTACGTCCTCCCCTAGTCACATGTTCAGTAAACAGACGCATGTTTCGTTTTGTTCTGTTTACTAAATGTTTTACTCTTTTGTTTAAAAGTTTAGCGCGAAAGTCTCGTAAACGGTAGAGAAATCAGCCTAAACGGTATGTAAACAATCTGAACATACAAGGGCAACAAAAAGAGGGCCCCGAAGGACCCTCTTTTGAATAGCGCTATGTTTACTGCCCTAGCGAGCTTTGGCACGCTGCAGGCGATGCCGTCTCTGCCTAGATTTCGCGCACGCTCTGGCGCTCGACAAAATAGGTCGACACGGCCGTTTTGCAGGTGTAGCTCTTGGGATTGCGGATGTTGCCCACCAGGCGGCGCACCGCGATCTCGCCCACCTCGTGCTTGGGAACGTGAACCGTGGTGAGCGGCGGGTTGGAGAAAGCGCCCAACGATAGGTCGTCAAAGCCGATGATCGAGACATCCTCGGGCACGCGAATGCCGTGCTCGTTGAGCGCGCGCATGGCACCCACGGCGAGCACGTCGTTCTCGGCAAAGAAAGCCGTCGGCAGGTCGTCGCGTGAGACGCTGTCGAGCCATGCACCCATATCGCGATAGGCACCTTCGAGCGTGGTGCCCAGCGTGACGCGCCATGCCGGGTTTGCCTCGAGGTCCGCATCCTCAAGCGCCTGGCGATAGCCGCGCTCGCGATCCTTAAAGTTGCGGATGCGAAGGTCGCCTGCCAGATAGCCGATTTGCTTGTGGCCTTTCTCGATAAGGTAGTCCACGGCACGCAGCACCGAATCGGTGTTGGCAATGACCACGGCATCAAAGTATTGACGATCGCTCCAGCCATCGAGCACAATCAGGTGGGCGGCAGCGTTGGCGAACAGGGCGTAATCTTCCTCACCCAGCTCGGTGCCCATCAGCACGATGGCGGCAGACGGGTCGGCGATCAGGCCCTCGACCTGCGGACGCACGGCGTCTAGGTCGCTAAAGTCGAGCGAGACAAAGCTCGTGCTCATGCCGTGGCGACGCGCCTGGCGCTCCACGCCCTCGATGACCGCGGGGTGGAAGGTGCTCTCGTCCAGGATGGCGCCCGTCTTGCGCGCGAGCACAAACTGGATGCTCTCGAGCTGCGTCGACTGCTGATAGCCGAGCGACTGCGCGCACTCCAGGATGACTTTGGCGGTCTCCTCGCTCACGCTGCGCTTGCGGTTGAGCGCGTTGGACACGGTCGCAGGCGAAAAACCGGTGATGCGGCTGATCTCGCGAACACTTGCTTTGGCCATTGTTCCCCCTAGCAACGGCCGCTGTCGAGCATCGTGGCCTGACCGCCCCGTGACTCGACAACTAAACGACCGCAAATTCAATCTAAACAGAATAGTAAATGTTTAATAGATAGTTTAGCCTGTTGTCAAGCGAAGCGACGCGACTATTCCCCCAACGGGCGTATTTACTCGGTAGCTAATCTGGAACGGGGCACAGAAACCGTTTAGCCAAGGATGCGAGCCATGCGTGCCTTAAACTCCACGAGGAAACGTGGGGCGTCCACGGTGAGCGCCACGAGCGCGCTCTTATCCGGATCGGACAGACGGTGCTCGTCACAGATAGTGCGGCCGCGGTACTCGCCCAGCAGGTCGACACGAAGATTGCAGCCGAGCGCACCCACGAGCGTGGGATCAATCGCCACGGCAACCGCCAGCGGATCGTGCAGCGCGCAGCCGCCCAGGTAGGGCGCGTTCATTTCGTACGAACCGATATAGTGCTCGACCATGCTCGCAAACGCGCAGCCAGCCATAGTGCCCGAGCCCGTCCAGCCGGCAACGTCGCGACGCGTGAGCACCACGCGGTGCGTCACATCCAGGCCCACCATGGTGAGCTTGCGGCCCGAGCGCAACACGGCGTCGGCAGCCTCGGGGTCGCCCGCCATGTTGGCCTCGGCGCCCGCGCTCACGTTGCCGGGCACGGTAAGCGCACCGCCCATCACGACCACGCGGCCGATGGACATCATCGCCGCCGCATCGCGCTCCAGGGCAAGCGCCAGATTGGTGAGCGGGCCGGTCGCAACGTAGACCAGATCGGGACCATAAGTGCGCGCGGCATCGATCAAATAATCGACCGCAGCGTTGCCGCCGGCCGAGGTCGCTCCCACCGGCTCGTAGGGCGACGCGGGCACGCTCGCGCCGCCGATGCCGTTCTTGCCGTGGATAAGCGTGGTGGACGCCGGCGGCGTGTAGGGTTCGGTCGCCTTCATGGGACGATCGGCGCCCAGGTACACCGGCACCTCGGGACGACCCAACAGGTCGAGCACCGCCAAGCAGTTGTGCGCCGACTGCTCGACGCGCACGTTACCAAAGCACGTGGTGATGCCGACGAGCTCCACCTCGGGGCTTGCGATGGCATAGGCGAGCGCCATCGCATCATCCACACCCATATCCAGATCAAGGATCAGCTTCTTGGTTGCCATTGTTCTACTCCGCTTCTCCGTCTACATCCAAACCGTCTAAACCAAACTTGTGCTCGACTTCCGTACGCGTGGGAATTGATTGCTGAGCGCCCAGGCGCGACACCGTCACCGCCGAGGCGCGAGCGCCCGCCGCCATGCACTCAAAGAGCGGCAGGCCCTCCAGACGAGCTGCAGCAAGCGCGCCAATAAATGTATCGCCCGCGGCCGTCGTATCGACCACCACGCTCGAAAGCGCCGGCATGCGCAGCGGCTCACCGCCATCGCCGAGCGTAACCGAGCCGGCGCCGCCCAGCGTGATGACCGCAGCCCCGGCGCCCTTATCGAGCAGCGCATTGAGCGCGGCGACGCAGCTCGCATCATCTGTGGGCAGAATGCCCGTCAGCACCTGGCACTCGGTCTCGTTGGGGCAGACCAGGTCGACCGCAGGCCACGCTCCTGCCGGCAGGTCGCAGGCGGGCGCCGGGTTAAAGATCGTATAGAACCCCAGCTCGTGAGCGCAAGAAAGCGCCGCGGCCGTTGCTGCAAGGTCACATTCGCCCTGGGCAATAAAGACGCTTCCGGCAGCCGGGGCAATCTCGCTGGCATCGCCGTCGAGCTCGTCGGCCACCAAGCGCCTCAGTGCGCGGGCAACGTCCTCGCCCGCAAGCGCATGGTTGGCGCCCGGCGACAGCACGATGCGGTTGTCGCTCTCACAGCGAATGATAGTCGCGGTACCGGTCTCCACGTCATCGCGACGCGCCACAAACTCAACGCCCACGCCGGCATCCTGGAGCCCTGCCACAAGCGCATCGCCAAAGGTATCGCGCCCAACAGCGCCAATCATGCACGTGCGCGCACCCATGCGCGCAGCGGCAACGGCCTGATTGGCTCCCTTACCGCCGGCGTTGGTGATAAAACCGCTGCCACCGACGGTCTCGCCCGCGCGCGGCATGCGCTCGCACGCCACCGAAAGGTCCATGTTCATGCTGCCGAACACCGCAACGATGCTGTGATCCGCCATGGAAACCTCCTCGTCTTCAGGCTTTGCGCCCACCGTCGACCAACGATTGTGCACTCTCGCACCCCCTATAACTTTAGTCCACTTTGATGTGGACGCGCGCTTGAGCTTGCGCCAGCAGCAAGCATTCACAGGGGCAGGCAGCTACAATGAATACGTGCTGATTATTCTCGTCATTGGATGATGTTTTATGGAACAATTCTCGCAATCGGGCTCGCGCGGTCGACGCCGCACGGGCAACGAGCCGGCGCCGCACGAACGCGTGAAGGGCGAGCGCCGTGCCAACGAGCCGCGACGCACCGCGAGCCCCCATCGCGCTTCTGCCAACAACGCGGGCCGCGCCAACACTCCCGCCGCGGAGCAGACGCCTGCTCGCCCCAAGTCCCGCTACATCCCTGCGCTCGACGGTCTGCGCACGCTTGCCGTCGTCGCGGTGGTGCTCTATCACCTCAACCTCACGTGGGCTCAGGGCGGCCTGCTTGGCGTCACGATCTTCTTTGTGCTTTCGGGCTATCTGATCACGCGCTTGCTGCTCAACGAAGTCGCTAAGACCGGCCGTATCGACCTTAAGAGCTTCTGGATTCGCCGCATCCGTCGCCTGGTCCCCGCCGTGGTAACGGTAGTGTTCGTGACCTGCGCGCTGTGCACCATCTTTAACCACGTGATGCTCACCAAGATGCGCCCTGACATCCTGCCGTCGCTGCTGTTCTTCAACAACTGGTGGCAGATTGCCCAAAACGTCTCGTACTTCAATGCCCTGGGCGATCCCTCGCCGCTTACGCACTTTTGGTCGCTCGCCATCGAGGAACAGTTCTACCTGGTTTGGCCCCCGCTGCTGCTCGCTATGGTATCCATGCACATGAGCAAGCCCAACACGCGCCGCATGGTTCTGGGACTGGCTGCTGTCTCCGCCATCGCCATGATGGTGCTCTATAACCCCGCCGCCGACCCCAGCCGCGTGTACTACGGCACCGACACCCGCGTCTTCTCGCTGCTGCTGGGCGCCTGGATGGCCTTTATCCCCGATCGCGACCTGGCGCCGGTGTGTCTCGCTCATCGTTTGGGGCTCAATCGCCTGGCTGGCGCCGCCAAGCACGGCAAGAACGCCGAAAGCAAGCATGACGCTACGACCGACGGCGCAGCCGAGACCGTCCCGGCACAGCCGAGCGCCCTCGTGCGTTTTTGGTCCTCGCCCGCATCCATCGATGTATTGGGCGTCGTGGGTCTGGTTGGCCTTGCCGCCATGGTCGCGCTCACCAACGGCTACACCGCGTTCCAGTATCGCGGCGGCACGCTGTTATGCTCCATCCTCACGCTCATGGTCATCGCGGCCTGCGTGCAGCCCCAGGGAATGGTTGCCCGCGCGCTGTCCGCCGAGCCGCTCGTGTGGGTTGGCAAGCGCTCATACAGCATCTACCTGTGGCACTATCCGCTGCTGTTGCTTATGAACCCGGTCGCCAACATCAACGATACACCGTGGTGGCAGTACATTTTGCAGGTGCTGTTGGTGGTCACCGTGGCCGAATGCTCATATCGCTTTATCGAGACGCCGTTTAGAAAGGGCGCCTTTGGGCGCACCGTATCCGAGTTCCGCGACGGCACCGCCACGCCCGCCAACTGGGTGCGCGCGCACGTCCCTGCCTGCGCAGCCTGCGCTGTCGTGTTGGTCGTTGCACTGGGCGGCCTGATCTTTGTGCCCGAGACGTCTGCGCTGAGCGGCGAGGGCGCCGAAGTTCTGAACAAGGAAGCCAAGAACACCGCGCCCACCGACCAGCAGGCGGCCGACGACACCGACAAGGACAACGACGGCTTCCCCGATGGCTCCTACGATCTGCTTATGATCGGCGACTCCGTGTCGCTGCGTGCCGTGGACACCTTTGACGGCGTGTTCCCGCACAGCCATATCGATGCCGAAAAGGGCCGCCAGTTTGATGCGGGCCGCGCGACATTTGAGGGCTATCTCCAACAGAACCTTGCTGGCAAGATCGTGGTCTTTGCACTGGGCACCAACGGCTTGGTAACCGACGACCAGATCGACGCCATCATGGCCGATGCAGGAGATAAGCGTATTGTGGTGTTTGTGAACACGCGCAGCCCGCAGCCGTGGGTTGGCTCTACCAACCAGGCCATCGCCAACGCCGCTACGCGCTACAAGAACGTGCGCGTTATCGACTGGTACGGATACAGTGCCAATCGCAACGACCTGTTCGATGGCGATGGCACGCACCTGTCGACCACTGGCGTGACTGAGTACCTCAACTTGATCCACGATGCAGTCAAGAAGGACCTGCCCGTACACCCCGAGGATCACGTCAACGATCCGCAGCCGGCAGCCGTCAAATCTGCCACCGACGCACTCGTCAATGCGCTCGCTCTCAAGCCGCACAAGCTGGGCACCGACAAGTAACCCGCAGCAAACAGCCCAAAATCACTCTTTTAGAGTCGGCCCCAAGAGGTCGCGGGCAAAAAACAGGCCGCAGTCCATCGCTGCGGCCTGTTTGGAGTCCAAAAGAGGCGCTAAGCGCTGTAACCCATCGCCTGCAGAACAAACATGACGACCGTCAGCACCGTAATCACACCGATAGTCGCCCAAGTGAGCACATTCCACACGCGGCCATTGCGGTTGGCGCCCATAATGTGACGGTCGGCAGCGATAACCACCTGGAACACCAGAACCACGGGCAGTAGCACGCCATTGATGACCTGCGAGGTCATCATGATCTGGAACAGATCGACGCCGGGCATGAGCACCAGCACGGCAGAGATGCCAATGATGGCAGTAATGATGCCGCGATAGACCGGGGCCTCGTCCCAGCTGCGGTCGGCACCGCGCTCCCAGCCAAATGCCTCGCAGATAGCGCTCGACGTAACGCCCGGCAGCACGCAGGCAGCCAAGAAGCTCGCCGCGACCAGGCCCGAGGCAAACAGTACCGTAGACCACTGACCCGCAATAGGCTCCAGCGCGCGGGCAGCATCGGCAGCATCGCTAATCTGAATACCCGCCGGGAACAACACCGTGCCGGTCGTGATGATAATAAAGCCGGCAATGATATCGGCAGCAAGCGAGCCGCTCACGGTATCGATGCGCTGCAGCACGATATCGTCCTCGCCCGCGTTCTTATCGACCACGTTGTTCTGCGCCAAGAAAATCATCCACGGCGCGATGGTGGTACCGATCGTTGCGACCACGAGCGACACGTAGCTGGGGTCATTTTGAATGTTGGGCACGACCAGGTCGACCGCGACCTCACCCCAGTTGGGGCCAGCCATAAACGCGGCGACAATATAGGTCACGAACACGCAGCTCACCAGCAGCAGAATCTTCTCGATGCGCTGGAAACTCCCCGACATGGTAAGCATCCACACCAGCAGCGCCACCAACGGCACCGAGATGCTCGCCGGCACGCCAAAGAGGGCAAGGCCGCTCGCAATACCCGCAAACTCCGAAATGGTCACAGCCGTGTTGGCGATCAACAGCGCCGCCATAGCAAGTACACTCTTGCGCACGCCAAAGCGCTCGCGAATGAGCGATGCCAGGCCCTTGCCCGTGACGCATCCGCAGCGCGCCGCGGTCTCCTGCGTCACGATGAGCAGCACGGTCATGACGGGAAGCATCCAGAGCATCTTGTAACCATAGCTGGCGCCCGCGCTGGAATACGTGGCGATGCCGCCGGCGTCATTACCCGAAAGCGCCGCCAACAGACCGGGGCCCATGGCGCCAAAGATGGCGGCGATGGTCAGCTTTTGCTTGGTGCTCGCCTTTTGCTTCGTGTTTTGCACGCGACCACCTAGCCCATGACTGACATGGCGAGCAGCACCGCGGCGATGCAATACGCCACACACGAGATCATGACGGCAATAACGTTCATGGCGGTGCCCGACGTGTTGAGGTCATGCTCGTCACGCCAGAACAGCACCATCAGGTAAATCACAGCACTCATGTTGCCAACCAGGCAAATGATGGCGGCAATGTTAAAGCAGCCGGTAAAGAGCTGCTCCTCAAACATAGAGGCATCGGGGAATGCAGCGGTGCGCACCAGCTGGGCGCACAGGTAGGTCACGAGTGACAGAATCAGGCCCATGCCCGTGCTCTGGAAGAAGAATCCCAGATACGGCTTGGGCTCGTCGTCGTGACCGTCATACTCCAGGAAGTAGTTCTTGACGAACGACACCATGCGCGAGGCCGCCAGCAGCACGAGCGGCATGGCGCACATGGGGAACACCACCAGATGCGCGGAGCCGAGCGCCGTTCCCAGCACGGTCGCCATGATGCACGACGCGATGCCCCATACAACAACCCAGTACTGGCGATGCACGAACCAGCTGAGCACGTTCGTCGAGTCGTCCGACGCGCTATCGCCCGAGCCGACACCGGCGATCTGCAGGTCCTCCTGATGCTCCTCGGCGATAACGTCCATGGCGTCGTCGAAGGTCACGATACCAAGGATATGACGGTTCTCGTCGCAGACAGGGATGGCAACCAGGTCGTACTTGGTCATCTCGTCCGTCACGTCTTCCTGGTCCTCGTCGGGCGACACATAGACCAGGTCGCGATAGGCCAACTGACCCAGCGTGGCTTCGCGGTCGGCTACGATCAGCGTGCGCAGCGAAAGCACGCCGGTCAGCATGCCACTCGGATCCTCGGTATAGACGTAATAGACGCTCTCGAAGTCCTCGTCGAGCTCGCGAATCGCCTCGATGGCGTCACCGACCGTTGCCGTAGCGGGCAGGGAGACAAACTCCGAGGTCATGATGCGGCCGGCGGTGTTGTCCTCATACCCCAGCAGGTTACGAATCGCCTTCTCCTCCTTGACGCCCATCAGGCGCAGGAGTTTCTCGGCCTTCTCGTAATCAAGCTCGTCGATCAGGTCGGCAGCGTCGTCCGGGTCCATCATGGCCAGCATCGACGATGCGTCGGTGTCGGACAGGCCCTCGAGCATCTCGGTCATAAGCTCGTCGTCATCGAACTCCGAGATGGCCTCGGCGGCCTGGGCAGTATCGAGCTGCGCAAACACCTGCGCACGCAAGCGCGGGTCGAGCTGCTCGATAATGTCGGCGATGTCGGCAGGGTGCAGCTCGCCGAGCGTCTTGTGCGACACCGAGAGTTGAATGTTCTTGGTCGAGCGGTCGAGCAGGTCCATGTAGGACCAGGCGATAATGTCCTCGCTGAGCGGCTTGCCCAGGTGCTTCATAAAGCCCTCGACGACGTGCTCGAGCGCGGGGCTGATTGCACGCAGCAGACCGCGGGCGCCGACCTCGGCACCCAGCAGGCGCAGCTGATTTTCGCCCGACATGGAAAACTTGATGTCGTTGACGCGCACGACCTTCATGCCCTGCGTGTCGACGATCTGCTTATTGAGAACGTCGCGCGCCAGCAGGAGCTCGGTCGGCTGCAGGTACGAGAAGCGAATATTGGTGGCAGACGTATTGAGATACACGCCCGTCTCGTCGATGCGGTCGACCCATTTGCGCCAGCTGATCATGAACGGCGTCTTGCCGGGACCGCGGAACGCGAGCGACGTCACGTGCGGAAAAACTTCGCCGGTTGCAATGCCAAAATCGTTGACCACGCCGAGCTTTTCGCCGTCGACGTCCAAGACTGGCAATTTGAGCATCTCACTCAGATAATTCAATGGTGCTCCCCATCATTATTCCTCCGGACGCGGCCGCGCGTGCGGCGTCCGGGGGCTTCTGGATATGTATACGCATGCGCGGGCGGCACGCCGCTCGACGCTTACACCCCGTGCATGCGCAAAAAGCACCTGCATGGGGTCATCGACTGTATGGTCGAGGTTTGGATTTCACCTGTAACCTTTCTCTTGACCCTCATTAACCGCAGTAACTATAGCATCAGCATCGCCCTGCGGCATCGAATTTATGCGCTGCACATTGCAGGCATACCAAACGCTGACGTATCCGTGACATAGCCATTGGGGACGTTCTTAAACGACTACCCAATGACTACTCTGTGGTGTCATCGTCCTCGGCAAGTTGGGGGAACACGGCGTCCTTGGGCATGGTGACCTTCGTCAGCGAGGTGAGCTTTTTGCTCAGCGACGTGTCCGTCTTGACCAGGTCGCTGAGCGTCACGATCTTGTAGCCGTCGGCGACAAGGCCGTCGATGATCTGCGGCAGCGCCTCGAGCGTCTGCTCGGCGCATTCGTCCCTATCGGTGAGCAGCACGATATTGCCCGGCGTCACCGAATCGAGCACCGTTGAGACCTGCTCGTCGGCACCGTTGAGCAGCCAGTCGCCCGAGTCAATATTCCACGAGACCACGGCGGAGACCAGGTCCATCGCATCAATCCAGTTTTGCTCGTCAAAGGCAGCGTAGGGAGCACGCAGCAGCATCGTCTTCACGCCGGTCGCCGACTTAATCGCATCGGTGCCTTTCGTGATCTGTTCGCGTACCGTCTCACGGTCCTGACCCTTGAGCGAATCGTCGCTGTAGCTGTTGGATCCGATCTCGCACCCGGCATCGACAATCGCCTTGGCCGTGGCAGGCGAGGCCTCGGCCGCATCGCCCGAAAGGAAGAACGTCGCGGTAACGCCCTTTTCCTTGAGCACCTGCAAGATCTGTTTGGTGGCGCCGCTCGGACCCTCGTCAAACGTCAGCGCCACGTACTTTTTGTTGCCCTTGGGCGCCACGCTGGCGCACGCAACGACGCAATCGGTGGCGGGCACAACCTCGCCGCGGTCCTGCGTCTTTTCCGACTGCTCACCAACCCACACCTCGGAGCGGCCCTGGACACCCCATGTCTGCACATACTCGATAGCGCCCGTGCCCTCGACCTTGAGCTTGGGCTCGATAACCGTAGCCTGAACCTCGTGCTTCTCGTAGGTGTTACGGCCATCCTTGACCGTCACCTTCTCGCCGCCCTCAAGTTCGCGGCTATCCCATTTGCCCTGTTTTATGCGCTTGCCGTCCACCTTAACCGACAGCTTTTCGCCGCCATGGCGCTTGAGCACGCTGTCATCGACGGCCAGCAGGTCGCCTGCGTCGTAGGTATCGGTCAACTCCTGGTCGTCGATGAGATTCTGCAGCGTAGAGCCCACGCGCACCGCGGTCTTTTGCCCGTTGAGTTCCACGTCCACGCTGCGGTTGACGTAGCCCACGACGGCAGCGATAAACAGCACGAGCGCACAGCCCACGGCAATGAGCGCATAGGGCAGACGGGACGGTCGGCGCGGCGAGCGCCCGTTGCCGATGCGCGCGCTGCGGTCGCTAAACCCGCGGCTATGGTTGAGGTACATCGCGCCGGGCTTACGGCGGCGACGGCGCTGACCGCTGGGCAGCTGCCCCAGGTCGCGGCGCGCCGTCGGACGCGCACCCGAACGCCCGTTTAAGTTGGATCCGTTTTGGCGCATGTGCCCTCCCCCATAAACACAGCAAGCCGGAGCAACAGGTCTCCGGCTTGCCTCCCATCATTTGGTACGTCGCTATTTTGTAGCTTTTGACGAGCCTCCGCTCGCCTTTTGGTATTCGTCCTTAAAGGCCTTGAACATGCCGCGCGTCTTGCCGAGCTGCTTGCCCAGTGCGCGACTGCCTTTGTCCACGGCGACCGATCCCTTGTCGTCGAGCACCTTGGCGCCCTTTTTGACCTTGTCGCCCACCACGACGCTGGCCTCGGCGGCCTTGGCGGCCGCACCGCCCGAATACCCAAGCGACTTGACCTCGTCCGAGACGACCATCGCACCGTTCTCGTAGCCGCGTAGCATCGTCGGCGGCACCTGCGTGTCACCAACCAAAACACTCGAAGCAGCACCGGCGGTCACATAGAATGCCTGCACGATGCCCGAACGTGGCTTGAACTCAACGTCCGAGCAATAGCCCACGACGTCGCCCGATTCCGTGCGCACGTCCATACCGACCCAGATGATGCAATCGTCCAGGTTGATGTCGAGGCGCTTGGCGGCGGCGGCATCGTACGTGTCCTTGACGTCATCGACCGCAATGGCGCCCTCGTAGACACCAATGGCGTCGAGCGCTACGAATCGATCGGGACGCTCGATCATGCCCGCGATATCGGACTGGCGGACCATAAAGCCGACCACGCGCGTACCGCCCGGGGTAAAGACCGGAAAGTGAATCTTTCCGAGCTTTTTAGGGCTGCGCGGCGTGCCGTCCTTTTTGGTGCGCTTGTCCTCGGTAGGCTTGCGATAGATCTTGGCGCCGACAAAATCCCCGGCGCGCATTATGCCTCGGTCGAGGGCTCCGCAGCCTCGGTATCAGCCTCGACGGCGTTCTCGACCACGACGTCGGCGGCAGGCGTCACGTTGCCGCCCGAAATGGCGTCGTTGAGTTGCTCGCGCAGCTGGTCCATGCGCTCGCGGGCCAGGTCGACCTTGGCGCGCAGGTCGTCGGTCTTGGCGTCGACCATCGGGCCAAAGTCATTCACCGCAGCACGGGCCTCCTCGGCGCTGTGCTCGTAGGTGTCGCGCATATTGTCCCAGGCGTCATTGGCGATATCGGCAGCCATGGCGCGGGTCTCGGCGCCCGAGCGCGGGGCCAGAGCAACGCCGACAATAGCGCCGGCAGCGGCACCAAAAAGTGCGCCGGAGACAAAGCTGAAAGTCTTACCCATGATCATTCCTCTCCTGCGGGCACGTCGGTGCCCACCGTTTGAATGCTGTCCATTATACCCGCAGCGCATCGCTTGCCGCTCCGCTCATCTGCGTACGGCAAAGGCGCAGGTACGTGATGGTGATAAACGCGTAGGCCTACTCCTGGGGCATAGCCGGCATGGCCACCGTGGCACCCGGGTCCTCGCCGGCGCCGTCCACGAGCGGCAGGCCGCCCTCATGCGCAGGTCCTACCGGAACCGTCGCCGCACCGCCAAAGACGGCAGCGGAGGCCTCGTGGTTCTCGGCAACCGCGCCCTCGGTATCAATCGCCACCTGGGGCTCGTCGTCAAAGTTGGGGACGCCCTGGGGCTCGGTGGGAACGGGCTCGGCGGTCGCATCGGCAACGGGCTCGGCGTCGACCGGCACATCGCCCTCGTCAGCGCCCTCGTCCTCGGCAGCATCTTCGCCGTTCGCAGCGGCGACGGCCTCGTGAGGATCCTTGCCCTCGGCCTCGGCGCGCATGCCCAGCACCAGGTTGCGCAGGCCCGCGACCGTGCCTTCCACGTCGGGGGCAGGCTGGTCGGCGTGCAGGTACGCCCAGTCCATCATAAAGGTGGCCGACGACAGCGCACCGATGGCCAGTGCGTCGTCGGGGCACGAAAGCTCGACCTCAAAGACACGCTCGTCATGCTCGCTTACGCGCGTGCGGCCGCACGAGATGCTACCGGCAAGACCGGTCTCGTTCATGAGCTCGACCGTCACGTGCTCCAGCAGGTGGCAGAGCTCGGTCTGACCCATGCAGTCCTGGAACTCGCGGCCGGAATCGCCCAGGCACAGGTGCTTGGCAATCGCCGGCACCAGGTAGTACACGCGCGCCGTGGCCTCGATATCCTCCGAGGTCATGAGCGGCATGCCGGGGTTCACCAGCACGTGCGCGCAGATCTTGTCCTCGCTGACGGTGACCTTAAGGATGTTGAACAGGCCTGCCATAACTCTCCCCTACTCTTCCTTGTCCTACTCGTCGCCGTCGTGCGGATTCGCGGAACCCGCACCCGACGTCGTCGGCTCGTCTACCGAAGACTCGGAATCCTTCTTATCGGTTTCGGCCGGAGCGATCACGCGAATGAGCGAGATGCGCTGGCCACGCATCGACTGCACTTTAAACTTGTACCCCGCGACCTCAAACACCTCTCCGATGTCGGGCACCGAGTCGCAAAGCTCCAAAATCCAGCCGGCGATGGTCTCATAATCATCGCTTTCCTCAAGCGGCCAACCAAGCTCAATCGCGTCATCGCACGAAAAACGCCCATCAACGAGCCACTCGCGGCGCGAAAGGCGCGTGAGGTACTTGTTGTCGGGGTCGAACTCGTCCTCGATCTCGCCCACGATCTCCTCGACGATGTCCTCGATGGTGATGATGCCAGCCGTGCCGCCGTACTCATCCACGACGACCACGATCTGGTCGTGCGAGGTCTGCATCTCGGACAGCAGCGGCAGGATGTCCTTGGTGTCGGGCACAAAGGTGGCGTCGCGCAAAAAGCCGGCGATGGGCTGGTCGCCCTTGCCGTCGAGCGCGGGCTGGATCAGGTCCTTGATGTGCGCGATGCCCGCGACGTTGTCGGGGTCCTCGTGATAGACGGGGATGCGGCTGAAGCCGGTCTGGCGCATGGTGGATAGCACGCTGGCGACCGTCTCGTCGTCCTCGCACATGGTGGTGTCCACGCGCGGCACCATGACCTCGCGGGCAACGGTGTCGCCCAGGTCAAAGATCTCGTGGATCATGCGCTTTTCCTCGTCGAGCAGGTCGTCCTGCTCCGAGACCATGTACTTGATCTCTTCTTCCGAGACGTTCTGACGGTCGTCGGCACTCTTGATACGCAAGATGCGGGCCAGGCCATCGGAGCAAGCGCCAGTCAGCCACACGAGCGGACGGGCGATCTTCTGGAACACGGAAAGCGGGCCCACGACCTGCTTGGACACGCCCTCGGCATTGGCCAGGCCGATGCGCTTGGGGACGAGCTCGCCGATCACGATGGACACGAAGGCGACCGCGACGGTGATGATGACCGGCGCCAGGCCGCGCGCGATGGCGGAGAGCGGCGCGATGCCAAAGCTCATGAGCCACGTGGCAAGCGGGTCGGACAGACTCGTCGAGGCGACGGCGGACGAGGCGAAGCCCACGAGCGTGATGGCGACCTGGATGGTGGCGAGCAGCTGGTCGGAGTCGGCGGCCAGCTTAATGGCACGCTCGGCGCGCTTGTCGCCTTCCTCGGCCTCATGCTCCAGCACGGCGCGCTTGGCCGTGGTGAGCGCCATCTCGGACATAGAGAAGTAGCCGTTGATGAGGGTCAAAACGAGGGTAGTGATAAGGGAGATGGTTATGTCCATCGGGAGTTTCTCGAACCTCCAAGATTCGGGACGTCAGGTCAAAACGTTGATGACGGATACGGCAATTGCACCGGCGCCCAAACGAGGACGCGGGCGCGCAGGCGCGGTCGCTAGATTACGAAGAGAATCACCGCCATGAACTGGAAGATGCTGCCGGCGAGCACCCACAGGTGAAACACACTATGCAGATAGCGCACGTTTTTGGCGATGTAGAACGGCACGCCCACGGTATAGCACACGCCGCCGACAGCGAGCAGGGCAAGTGCCACGGGGTTGAGCAGCGACACGAGCTCAGGCAGCTTAAAGACAACGAGCCAGCCCATCAGCAGGTAGACCAGGCCGCTTACCCAGTGCGGCTGGCGCTCGCGCATAAAGCACTCGAGGGCGATGCCGATAATGGCGATGGCCCATACGGCGAAGAACAGCGCAGCGCCGCCGTCGTTTGCGAGCGTGATGAGGCAAAACGGCGTATAGCTGCCGGCTATGAGCAGGTAGATGCAGCTGTGGTCGATGATGCGAAACACGCGCTTGGCGCGCGCGGGTTGAATCGCATGGTAGAGCGTGGAGGCTAGGTATTCGAGGATGATGCTGACGCCATAGACAATTGCCGCGGCCATGTGGGCCGGGCCACCGCCGCGCAGTGCAGCGAATACGATCAGGAGCACCAGACCCGCAATACCCAGCAAGCAGCCGACACCATGGGTGACGGAGTTCATAATCTCCTCGCCCACCGTGTAGTGCGGAACGGCCGCGGCCTTGGGTCGCGGCTTGGAACTGTCGCTCGAATCGGACATGCCGGTTACATCCTCCAACGTAAAGAGTTCTCAACACTATATCAAAGCGTCTGGGTGCGTGCGAAATTTGCACCATACGTGACCCTTTGTTTACCCATTCTTTGCCTGTTGACGCATCAACGGTGAACGTCCATAATGCGCTTGCATTAAATGTTGATGTATTAACATCTTATAGGAAAGCTTCTTATGTCTCAAAACGCACGTTCCCATCGAAAGCTCAAGATAGCCGGCGTCGTTGCGCTGGTGGTTGTCATTGCGCTGCTCGGATTTGCCGGCAACTTTCTGTTTGACTTCGCGCTGAATCCCCGCGCGCCATACACCATGAAGATGATGCAGGACGGCAAGGACGGCAAAGAAAGTGAGCAGCCGGATGCCGAGGGAACCGAGGCGCGGGCGTGGTTTAAAGAGAATCGCGAGAGCAGCGGCCTCACCGCAGATGACGGGACCGAGCTTGCCGCCTGGTATTTTGCTGCGTCGGAGAGCACGCACGACTACGCCGTCTGCCTGCATGGATATACCAACGAGCCCATCGGTATGGCCCGATACGTCAAGCGATTCCACGACCGCGGCATGAACGTACTCGCACCCGCCGCCCGCGCCCACGAGCGTTCCGGCGGTGACTACATCGGCATGGGCTGGCCCGAGCGACTCGATGTCGTCGCGTGGATCGGGCGGATTGTTGCGGCCGATCCCAAGGCGCGCATCCTGGTCTTTGGCGAGTCGATGGGCGCGGCGACTGCCATGAACGTAGCGGGGGAATCTCTGCCCGCAAATGTGAAATGCATTATCGAGGACTGCGGCTATACAAGCGTTTGGGACGAGTTTTCCCTGCAGCTCAAGGATGTATTTGGCCTGCCCAGTTTTCCCTTGCTCGATGTAGCAAACTTGGTGTGCAACGTGCGCGCGGGCTACGACTTTCATAAGGCGAGCAGTGTGGAGCAACTCAAACACGCGACGGTTCCCATGTTGTTCATCCACGGCGACCAGGACACCTTTGTGCCGTACGACATGCTCGACCAAAACTACGACGTGTGCGCCAGCAAGGTCAAGCAAAAGCTCACCATCCATGGCGCCACCCACGCCAAGAGCGCGCAAGTTGACCCCGAGCTCTACTGGAATACGGTCGACGAGTTCCTCGACAAGAATTTTTAAGCAAATAGTACGGTTTACTGGTCTATCTGGCCCCTAGCACTTCCAAAAAGCCGCCCGTGGGCGCTGTGCTCACGGGCGGTTTTTACTAACGTTGCGCTACAAAAGCGCTTGATATGTCCAATAGCTAGGCGCTATTTGACCTCGATGAGCTCGTACTCGCTCGTGCCCAGGCCAATCTTCTCGGCATGCGCGATGCACGCGCGCCAGTCGGTGTCGGGATGCGTGATGCAGAAGGGATCCTTGGCCTGCTCGCCCTCCAGATGCTCGTGATTATGCTCCATCTTGGCCGCGCTGTCGGTAAGCTCGGTGTTAGGCAGCGGCTCGGACGCCAGGACGGCGTCGGCGCAGGCCTGGTCGATGGCGACCGGGTCGAAGCTCGCGAACATGCCGATGTCGTTGACGATGGGCGTGTCATTCTCGGGATGGCAGTCGCAGTTGGGGCTGATGTCCATGGCGAGCGAGATGTGGAAGCTCGGGCGGCCGTCGACGATGGCCTTGGTGTACTCAGCGATCTTGTAGTTGAGTACGTCGGCCGCGGCATCATAGTCGGGCTTGATGCAGTCCTGGTTGCACGCCGCAATGCAGCGTCCGCAGCCCACGCAGCGATCGTGGTCGATGGCAGCCACATGAACCGTGCGAGTGCTGCCGTTGGCAAGCTCGCGCTCACGCGTACCGTCAAACGTGATGGCGCTGTGCGCGCATATCTTCTCGCAGGCACGGCAGCCAACGCAGTTGGTGGTATCGACGCTCGGCTTGCCAGCGGCGTGCTGCTCCATCTTGCCGGCACGGCTACCGCCGCCCATACCCAGGTTCTTCATGGCGCCGCCAAAGCCGGCCTGCTCATGGCCCTTAAAGTGGGTGAGGCTAATCACGATGTCGGCGTCCATGAGTGCCTGGCCGATCTTTGCCTCGCGCACGTACTCGCCGCCCTCGACCGGAACGAGCGCCTCGTCGGTGCCCTTGAGGCCGTCGGCGATGATGATCTGGCAACCCGTGGCATACGGGGTAAAGCCGTTCTGGTAGGCGGTGTCGATGTGCTCGAGCGCGTTTTTGCGGCTGCCCACATAGAGCGTGTTGCAGTCGGTGAGGAAGGGTTTGCCGCCCAGCTCCTTCACGACGTCTGCGACGGCGCGGGCGTAGTTTGGGCGCAGAAAGCTCAGGTTACCCAGCTCGCCAAAGTGAATCTTGATAGCGACGAACTTGTTCTCGAAGTCGATCTGCTCAATGCCGGCGCGGCGAATGAGGCGTTTGAGTTTGTCGAGCTGGCTCTCGCGAGCATGCGTGCGCAGGTTGGTGAAGTACACCTTTGCCGGTGCTGCGGGTGCGGTTGCGGTCATAGATCTATCCCCTCGGTCTATATGGCGTTACAGACATAGAGGATGGTACCCGTTGAAGTGGGGTTGAAGTCAAGCGCAACGCCGAGTCGCTAGGCACTCATTGGGGACAGACTTAAATGAGTGCTTGCCGCCCGGCCAGCGAGCCGGCGATCCGGCAAAGACTGTCCCCAACGACTAGTCGTTTAAGAACGTCCCCAATGACTACTCCTGCACCTTGAGGGCTTCGGCCAGGCTGACGCGCTTGATAGAGCGCGTGTGCAGCAGCGCCACGACCAGGTAGGTCGCAAAGCCGATGCCGATGCATGCAGCCATGGACCAAGCGGGCACGTAGATCTCGATATTGCCGTTGTAGGCGAGCAGCATCGAGCGGAAGATGGCCGTGAGCGAGCCAATAATGACCGGCAGGCTCAGCACGAGCGACGCCGCCACGCACAGCGTGATCGAGCGGATGTACAGATGCGAGATCTCGCTATCGCGATAGCCAAAGACTTTCATGTAGCTGATCGAACGGGCGCTGTGGTCGATCACCGCCTTGGTCAGCAGGTACATAAACAGCAGGAAGATAAACACCGCGAGCCCGACCATCATGCCGATCATTTTGCTCATCATGCCGATGAACTGGTCACCCACGGCGCGCATGTCGTCGGGCGTGGTGTCACCGGCAAAGTAACGAGCATCGAGGTCGAGCTTCTCGTCGCTCACATAGCCGTTAAAGTAGGCGGCGTCGTTGCCGAACAGCTCGTTAAAGTCATCGATGCTCGTATAGATATTCATGTCCGACTTTGAACCCCAGATGCAGTCCTTACCCGCGTACTCAAGAGAATAATCCCGAGCCTCGTACTTGTCGCGAAGCTCGACCTTCTGGCCCTCGCTCCAGCCAAACTTATCGAGCAGACCGCCGCCAAAGACGACGCGCCCGTCGCCGACGTTGAGGTCTTTCCAATAGCGCGAATGAGATGAAATGCCGTAGACGGAAATCGTCTCCTCGCCATTACCATCGCCGCGGTCGTATTGCAGCTGGTAAACGGCATATTTCTCGGCCTGCGCGATTGCGCCCGCGCCGTTGTCGGTCGTGTTGATCGGGTGAATGTCGTCGTTGTCGGTGTCGATCTTAGAGGCCTTGTCGATCAGGTCGATGGCCTCATCGCGGTCGCAGCCGAGGGCATCGGCAAGATCGTCGAGGCGTGCGTAGAGCGCATCCTTCTTGTCCTTGACCTTAGCAAGCGCATCCTGCGCTGCAGTCAGGCTCTCGGCAGACGGAGATGCGGTCGCGGCATCGGCTGCCGTCTGCACCGCATCGGCCGCGCCGTCAAGCTCGTCATCGGCATCCTGAGCGGCGGAAAGCAGCGCGCCGTCAACCGACTGCAAGCGCTCGAGCGCCGACCACTGCTCGCGCTCCTCGGCAGTGCCCTCGAGCTCCAGCGGCGCCTTGAGTGTGTACTGATGCTCGGCGACCAGGCTCGTCTCGAGGTTGTCCGCGTAGTGCGTCATCGTGGGCAAAATCGCCAGGCCAAAGAGCAGCAGCAGCGAGGCGAATGCAATGCCCACGAAGAGCGTGGCGAAGTTGCCCAGGTTGCGCAGGAAGACGCGCAGGCGGAAGCGCGAGACAAAGCCCATGCGCTCCGGCAACTGCAGGCCGCGCTTGGTGCCCGATTTGCCGCTCGCCTCGTGACGAAGGAACTGCAACGGCGTCTTGCCCATCTTGCGAAGCAGGCCCACCAGCGTGATGAGAATGAGCGCGGCGGCGGGAACCACGGCGCACTTCACAAAGATCTCCCAGCTCCAGTACACCTGGAAGGGCGGCAGGCTGTACGAGCCGTAGTAGAGACCGCGCATGGGCTCGGTAAAGAACGCAACGCCGAGAGCGGTGCCCAGTAGCGCCGCGGCCACGCCTACGATGGCGGGAAGCGCTAGGTAGTGCAGCACGATTTCGCGACGGCGATAGCCGCTGGCGAGCAGCGTGCCGATAATGGCGCTCTCCTCCTCGATGGTGGCGTCGGTGAGCACCACAAAGACAAACGCCATGATCACGATGATGATGTCGAGCAACGTCATCCACATCATGGAGTCGCCGTCCACGTCGTCGCGCGCATAGCCAATGCCCTGATTGGAATCGGCATCGATCAGATCGTCCACGCGCGCATCGGCATCGGTCAGCGCCTCGACCATATCCTGCTCCGCATCGATGCGATCCGCGGTGGGGAGGTCGCGATCGGTAAAGGTAAAGGAGTAGGTGTAGGCAGGCGCGCCGCCGGCGTCCTCAAGCGCGGCAAAGCCGGCGTCGGTGACCTCGGCCACGCCGTACGTGATGGTGTTCACCGTAAAGTCCGAATTGTCGAGGAACAGCGCCTGGCTATCGGGCTGGGTCATGATGCCGCAGATGGTGTAGGTGCGGCCCTCAAGCTCGACCTTATCGCCCACGGCGAGGTCGTTGTTGGTGGCGAAGACACGGTCGATTGCCACCTCATCGTCCGTCTTGGGCTGCCTGCCTTCGCAGTAGGACGCAATGTCAACCTTGGTGCGATGCGCGTAGGTGCGCAGGGTGCGCTTGGTGCCGTCGTCGCCAGCCGCCTTTTTGATGATGGCGTCGATAGAGAAGTTCTTGTAGAACGTAACGCCGCCGACGTCCTCAGCCGCGTCTTCGGCAGCCTTGAGCTGATCTTTGGTGGCCTCGAAGGAGGTAGTCACGCGGCCGTCCTCGATCGTGTACGCATCGCGCATGTCGTCAATGAGGCAGCCGATGGAATGCGCCGCGAGCAAAAAGCCCGACGTGAGGGCGATGCTTCCGCACATAAGCAAAAAGATGCCCAGGTACTTGCCGATATTGCGGCGCAGCTCGCGCGGGAGTCGTTTTGCGAGAGGTGTCATGGCGCCGCCTACCAATCGAGCTCGGCGGCCGCGACGGGCGACTCGCTGAGCTCGTCCTCGACGATGCGCCCGTCGCGCAGGCGCAGCACGCGATTGGCCATGCGCGCGATGGCGGCGTTGTGGGTGACGATGATGATGGTGCAGCCGTAGGTGCGGTTGACGTCCTCCATGAGCTGCAGGATTTCCTTGGATGTCTTGTAGTCGAGCGCGCCCGTGGGCTCGTCGCACAGCAGCAGGCCCGGATTTTTGACGAGCGCACGGCCGATGGCGCAGCGCTGCTGCTGGCCGCCCGAGACCTGGCGCGGAAACTTGTTGCGGTGCTCGTAGAGGCCCAGCGAACGCAGCAGATCGTCGACGTCGAGCGGTTTTTTGGACAGGTGCGCCGTGACCTCGATGTTTTCCTTGATGGTAAGGTCGGGCACCAGGTTGTAGAACTGGAAGACAAAGCCCAGCTCGCGGCGTCGGTACTCGCCCAGATCGGCGGGCTTGAGCGCCGTGAGATCGCAGCCGTCCACCATGATGGAGCCGCCGTCGGCATCCTCCAGGCCGCCGATCAGGTTGAGAAAGGTCGACTTGCCCGAGCCCGAGGGCCCCAGCATGACGCAGATCTCGCCGCGGTTGATGGACGTGTCGATGCCATCGAGTACCGTCAGGCGTGCATCACCGTCGCCGTAGTGTTTCTTAAGCCCGCTGACCTGGACATAGGTTTCCTGCGTTGCCATGGCATCCCCCATTGTTAGCCTTGTACTACTTTATGAGCGTAATAGTAAACCTTGGCGAACTATTTTTGGAGCGGGGCCTGGAATTTATTTCAGACTAGTCATTGGGGACAGACTTAAATGACTGAAACCACTCATTTAAGTCTGTCCCCAATGAGTGCCGCCAGGAACAGCTCTTGCCAGTCCGACCGGCGGACCGGCGAATCGGCAAAGACTGTCCCCAGCGACCGGTCGTTTAAGAACGTCCCCAATGGCTAGGCGGTTAGGCGCGGGATTTGTTGTGCGCGAGGGCTAGGCCTACGGCGGCGATGGCAGCGGCAAAGAGCACCGTGACGCCCAGATCGCAGGCGATGTCGCCCAGCACGGTGGACGTCAAATCAGAGGCAAGCGCCTTGCCGATCGCGTCGTTCACCCAAAACGTCGGCACAAAGTGCGCCACCGTCTGCACGGCCGAACCCATCAGCGACAGCGGCATCCAGGCGCCGCCCAAAAACGTCATGAGCATGCCGAGTAAGTTGCCCACGCCGTTGAGCAGCTCCTCGCGCGCGCCCAAGCTCGACAGGGTAAAGCCAACGGCCAGCGGCGTGCACGCCAGGGCAAGCGTCGCCGCCAGCGCCAGGCACACGCGACCCACACCGACCTCGGCGACCGCGCCGGCAAAGCCCACGACACCCATCATGCTCGACACAAACCAGATGCAGACGGTGAGCACTGCAGCAGCCGCGAACACGGCGAGCGAACGCTGGCGCTCGGAGACCGGGCCGGCCTCCATGCGGCGCACGCGCTCGGGCTCGTTCATGCCCGAGAACACCAATCCCACCGACACGATGACCGACGAGATGATCGCGTACGCGCCAAAGTTGAAGTACGACTCGAGTGGGGCGACGGCAGTCGATTCGACCTTGACCCGCTCGATCTGGACCTCGGCGCGCTTGGCGGCAGCGTGCTCGGCGGCCTTGGCGACCTCGCCGTCGGAAGCAGCTGGCTCAAGTGCGGCCGCAGCGCCCGCAAGCGAGATCCACCGCGAGGCCTCGGCAGACGAGAGCGCCGCCGCCATGGTGCCGGAGCCGTACGTCACATCGAGCTTGGGCAGGTCTTCCCCCGCACGGGCGGCTGCAACAAGATCGTCCTCAAACCCCTCCGGGATAAAGAACACGCAATCGGCGCTGCCCTTGGCGCTGTTACTCTTGGCGAGCGCATCCGCAAGGTCGTACGTGTCGTCACCAACGCCCGTGACCAGGTCAAAGCGTGAGCCTAGGTGCTTGGTAAGCGCCCGCGAAAGGTCGCTATTGTCGCGGTCGACCACGATCACGTTGGTGTCGTAGGGCTTGTACTCGGTAAGCTGCGACGAGTTCCAGCTCACCGAGGCCGCGATGAATACGCCCATGAGCGAGATGAACACCGTATAGATGAGCAGGTATAACGGGTGTGCCAGCGCCATGCGAAGCGCGGTCTTAAAGGTGCTCATAGCGGCTCCTTCCAAAGATCAGCGTAGCGGCGACGACAAACACCAGGGTCATCAGGACGAGCGCTCCGGCGCGGACGGCGAAGGGCCCCAGGTCCTCAAAGAAATACAGGCGATTGAACATATCGCAGATGAGCTTGACGGGGTTGAGCCAGCACTCGGCCGGGAAGGCGCGGGCGACGTCGTCGGCAAGCGCCATCGCCGGCTCGCCGTAGAGGCCGGCGAACAGGGCGCACGTGGTGGCAAAGCCCGTGAGGATGCCCGACTTGGACGCCTTGCCACCCTTAACGGGAAGCGTGCCCACAAAGAGCCCCAGGCCCGTGGCGGCAAGCGCGGATGCAGCACCGCCCAGCAGGCACAGCCCCTCGCGCCCGCCAAAGTCGACGCCAACGACTAGGCGCACGTAGCCAATCGCGACCGCCATCGAGGCAAAGGAGACCAACCACGAGCCGACAAAGATACCGGCCAGCGACGCCGTCTTGGAAAGGCCGCCCACGCAGCGGCGCGCACCAAGGCCCGACAGATTGGGCTGCAAATCGACGACGCTCAAAGCGGCAAACTCGGCAGACATCATCGCGACCAGGCCAAAGAGCGCGTAGTAGTAAATGGTCGTGCCGTCGGGCGTGGTGCGCGTCAGGCTCACGCGGCGGGTTCCGCCCTCGAGCGACAGGGCGCGCGCAACCGCCTCTGGGTCGGCGAGCGCCGCCGGGTTGTCTTGGGCAATCTGGGACATGAGCTCGGCATTTTGCGTATACGAGCTTGCCACCGTCTCAAGGATGCTGCGGTCGGTGAGCACCGTCGACGCACGCGAGCTGTCATAGCTCGAAAGCAGCGTGAGCTTGGGCGTGCCCGCAGCGTCGACCGTGTAGATGCCCGCGACTTCGCCGGACTTGAGCGCACGGTTCGCGGCGTCCACATCCTCGCACTCGTGGATCTCGAGCAGCTGATCGTTGTCTTCCTTGGCAAGCGACGTCGCCACGCCCTTAAAGGTCGAAGCGTCCCAAGCCTCGTCCGCCACGACGGCAACCGGCACCGGGTCGATCTTGCCGTCGGAGCTGAGGTTAGCAAACATAAACATGAACATCGTGGAAAGTGCGACGGGAAAGAGAGCACCCCAGACCCACGTGCTCGGCCGGCGCAGCAGCGTCTTGACCGTAGTGATGATGGTGTTGAACATGGCTGCCCCCTAGTCGCGCAGCTCGCGGCCGGTGATCTCGAGGAACACGTCGTTGAGGGTCGGCGGTTCGGAATAAATGCGGCCGAGCGCCACGTCATGCGAACGCAGCACATCGAGAATGTCCGTCAGGTTATGCGGGCTCGCCTCGCACGAAAACGTGAGCTGGCCCGCCGTCGCCGACAGGTCCAGGACATGCGGCAGGCTCGCGACGGCACCGAGCGCCGCGCTCGGCACCTCGCCGACCTCGATCACGATCTTCTCGCCCATCTGAATCATGCGCTTGAGCTCGTCGTTGGTGCCCTGCGCCAGCACGCGCCCGCCGTCCATGATCATGATGCGGCTGCAGATCTGCTCGACTTCCTCCATGTAATGGCTGGTGTACACCACCGTGGCGCCCTCGTCGCGCAGGCGGCAGATGCCCTCCAGGATGGCGTTGCGGCTCTGCGGATCGACTGCCACCGTGGGCTCGTCAAAGAAGATGAGCTCGGGCTTGTGCGCGATGCCACAGGCAATGTTGAGGCGGCGTGCCAAGCCGCCCGAGAGCTTTCCGGGACGAAACTTGGTAAAGTCGCCCAGGCCGACAAAGTCGATCGCCTCGTCCACCAGCGCGCGGCGGCGCTTGCGGTCGTTGACGTAGAGGCTGCAGAAATAGTCGATGTTTTCGCGCACGGTGAGCTCGTCGAACACCGCCACCTGCTGTGGCACCACGCCGACGCGACGCTTAAGGTCGTAGCGGGTGGGCGTCATGGGCTCGCCGAACAGCTCAATGGTGCCTTTGTCGTAGGCAAGCAGCTGCAAGATACAGTTGATGGACGTGGTTTTGCCCGAGCCGTTGGGGCCCAGCAGGCCAAAGATCTCGCCGGGGGCGATGCTCAGGTTAAAGTGGTCGAGCGCAATAAGGTCATCGTAGCGCTTGACGAGGTTTTCGACGTGGACGATGTCTGTCATGAGGCGGCCCTTCTGTTGGTCGTGGCCCGGTACGATTGCATCATCGCAGGAGCGGACGGCGCGCACCAGTGAGCTTTGTCACGAGTGCGAGGGGGCGGAGGCGAAACCCCCGCTCGCGCGAGCGATCGACGCCGCTTTGCCGCGCGGGAGGAATGTCACGGTTGCCCCGGGCGGCGCCTCCCCCGCGCGCGGCTTCGCGTACAATACCCGTATGAACAGGCTTTTCGACAAATCGATCGTGCTGGCGTGCTGCATTGCGGCCGCCACGGGCCTTGCTGTGGACGCTCGCCTGGTTGTGGCGTTTTGCCTTGGCGTTATGGCCACCTCGGCGTCGGAAGTCGCACGAGAAGAACACGCCCATCGCGCGAGCGAGGCCGCGAGCTACGCTTACATCATCGCTGCCGTCTTCGTGCCGCCATTTATGCCGTTCGCACCCCTTGCCTTCTATGACATCGCGCGACGCGTGCGCCGTGAACGCATCTGGCCCGCGCTGGCGATTGGCGCCGTGTTTGTCTGCGCGCTTGTCGCGGACCTTCGTGGCGGCGTGCTCACCACCCGAACGCTGTTGCTAACCGCCATCCTTTCGATCGCTGCCACGTTGCTGTCGCTGCGCACCGCGCAGCTGGAGCACGAACAGGATCGCATGCGTCGCACCCGCGACAAGCTGCAAGAACGCGCCCTGGTACTCGAGGCACGCAACCGCGACCTCGCCGACCGCCAGGACTACGAAGTCGAGCTCGCAACGCTCGCCGAACGCGCCCGCATCGCGCGCGAGATCCACGATAACGTGGGCCACCAGCTCACGCGCGCTTCGCTCCAAACCGAAGCCTTGCGCGTGGTCCACGCCAACGAGCCCGGCGTCGCCGCCGATTTCGCCGATGTCAAACGCACGGTTGACGAGGCGCTCCAGCTCGTGCGCGCCAGCGTCCACGCGCTCAACGACAATGCAACCAACCTCTCCGTGCAGCTCGAGCGCATCGTTGAAGGCGTACGCTCGGACAGCGGCCCACAGATTGAGCTTGAAGTTTTGGCCGAGCATGCGCCCGCCAACGTCGCCAACTGCTTTGCGGCGGTCCTGCGCGAGGCGCTCTCCAACACCATGCGCCACGCTTGCGCCCAGACCGTCACCGCACGATGCATGGAGCATCCGTCGTTTTACCAGCTCATCGTTACCGACGATGGCGTGGGCGGGGTCCAAGCAATCGGCCGTGGCGCCGCGGAGGGCATGGGGCTCGTCTCCATGCGCGAGCGCATCGAGGCGCTTGGCGGCACCTTCACCGCCGGTCCGCGCGCCGGCGCCGGCGGCTGGCGCGTGTTTGCCACCGTTCCCAAACAGCAAGGAGATGAGGACCGATGAGGCTCATAGTTGTCGATGACGACCACTTGGTAGTCGATTCACTCAAGATTATCCTAGGCGCCCAGCCGCAGATCGAGGTGGTGGGTACCGGCGCCAATGGCGACGACGCGGTCGCGCTCTACGCTGAGCACACGCCCGACATCGCGCTGCTCGACATTCAGATGCCGGGGCGCGACGGACTTTCGGCGGCACGCGAGATCCTTGAGCGCGACCCTGCGGCGCGCGTGGTGTTTCTGACGACATTCTCGGATGACGAGTACATTGTGTCGGCGCTCAAACTGGGCGCCCGCGGCTACTTGATTAAAACCGATGTCGCCGTCATTCCTCCGGCGTTGGCGCAAGTCATGGACGGCAAACGCGTGCTCGAGGGTAAGGCGATCGAAGATGTTGACTTTGACGGGATGGGCGACAAGACGGGCACGCCCCGCCGGCCCGCAGCCTTTGCCAGCCTGACCGACCGCGAGTTCGAAGTCGCCGAGCTCATCGCCCGCGGCCTCGACAACAAGGAGATTGCCGCCACGGCTTATATGGGCGAAGGCACCGTACGCAACCACATCAGCTCAATCCTAGCCAAAATGGGCCTACGCAACCGCACGCAGATCGCCATCGCCTACCTGCGAGGGTAGTTGCCCAACGAACGACCCGGCATAACAAAACGGCTGCTACCGATTTAATGCTATTTCAATACTATGCCGGTTTACTACGACGAATCGCCCACCTTCGACCATGGTAAATTGCGCGCTTGCAAAACCGCAGGTAGAACGCTTGCAATATTTAGAAAAATGCAGTCATGGTCGGGAATGCCGAATTCATCGTAGTAAACCGACATAGTTTTGTTCGCGACGGCCCTGCACGAGTGCCTCCGCAAGCCTCGCGGGACCAAAATGATCCTTTTCCTTCCGCCCGCGGAGATCGGCAGACGGCGCCCGCCACGAAATGGGCCCATCTACTACGTTTGACTCGATACCCCCGCCCATAACCGCTTTTCATGCAAAATCGCAGGCGTTCTACCTGCGGTTTTCATTTCACATTACTTGCCGTGGTCGAGGGTAGCGGCTTAAACGTAGTAGATGGGCCCATTTCGTGGCAGACGGGTCACGCGGCGGTACTCGCGAGGCCAAAAAGGTCCGTTTTCCTCCGTCCCCGAGGGATCAGGGGCTGGTACTGATATGGTGTCATTTCAAAACTGTGTCGGATTACGGGGCTAAAGTCGGAACCCTCATCCATACCTTCATTTTTTGAAAAACGGCAGGCTATCTACCTGCGGTTTTGTTTTTGCGATTTTCTATATGGTCGGAGGTTCGCCATCCAGCCCCGTAATCCGGCATAGTTTTGTTCGCGGCGGCTCCACCGCTCGTTTAAGCGCGGGGCCGGTGGGGCATTTGCCCCATCGGCCCCTATCCCAGCCCTATTCCGGTTTGGTTTCCACCGTGGGAGTCTTGTCCGCTGCGACTGGAGTGCGGGCGGTGTCCATAGTCAGGCAGTGCTTGGGGCAGCTCTCGATGCACTCACCGCACACCACGCAGGCATACGGGTCAATCGACCACGTTCCGCCCTTGCGATCGACCGCAAGTGCACCCGCCGGGCAACGGCGCGCGCACATGCCGCAGCAGATGCACACGTCCATATCGTTGACGATATGCCCGCGCAGGCGCTCGGGTGCCGCGAGCTTCTCCTGCGGATAGCGCACCGTTACCGGCTGCTTGACCATAGAACCCAAGGCCGTCTTGGCAAATGTCAGCAAACTCATGCCGTGCCTACCTTTCCGTGCAGCTAATGCAGGGGTCGATGGTCAGGATAATCATGGGCACGTTGGCAATGAGCACGCCCTGCAGCGCATGCGTCAGACCCGCCAGATTTTGCGACGTCGGCGTGCGCACGCGAAAACGGTCCAAGTTCTTGGTGCCGTTGCCGCGCACATAGTAATACGCCTCGCCACGCGGCTGCTCAATCACAACCTCGCCGCGCGCGCCGTCGGCCGGCGTGAGCTTGGTACGCCCACCGATACCGTCGTGCGGAATCTTGCCCACAAGCTCCTTGATGATGTCCATAGCCTGCGTGACCTCGGCGCAACGCACCTGGCAGCGGGCATAGCAGTCGCCATCGGTAGCGACAATTGGCTCAAACGCAGCCAGATCCGCATAGGCGCCGTCGCCAAACATGCGCACGTCATAGTCCACGCCCGAGGCGCGCCCGAACGGGCCGACCATCGACAGATCCAGCGCGTCCTTCTTGCTGATCACGCCCACGCCGTGCAGGCGCTCGCCGCAGCTGTCGTCGTCCAAAAACGTATGCACCAGGGCCTCGTAGTCGGGACGCATGGCATCGAGCGTCTGGACAATACCCGCCAGCTCGGAGTCCTCGATATCGTGCTTAAGGCCGCCGATCTCATTGATCGACAGAATCACGCGGCCGCCGCACGTGCTCTCAAAGATCTTGAGAATCTGCTCGCGCAGGGTCCACGAACGATAGAACAGCGCCTCAAAGCCAAAGGCATCGGCGAGCAGGCCCAGCCACAGCAGGTGCGAGTGAATGCGCGAAAGCTCGTGCAAAATGGTGCGGATATACTGCACGCGCCCGGGCACCTCGATGCCGAGCATGCGCTCGCAGGCGCTGGCATAGCCGTAACTGTGGCCCACGGCGCAGATGCCGCAGATGCGCTCGGCGATGTAGCCAAACTGATGCATGTCGCGCTTTTCGGTGAGCTTCTCGAGTCCGCGGTGCACAAAGCCGATCTGCGGAATTGCCTCGAGAACGCGGTCGTCCTCGATCACCAGGTCCAGATGAAGCGGCTCGGGCAGCACCGGGTGCTGCGGGCCAAACGGAATAACGGAGCGATGTGCCATGGACCTTACGCCTCCTTTTTCTGCTTGTCGCGGACGACCTTGGCGGCAAGCGCTGCGCGGACCTTGGCCGCTTTCTCGGGATCCATGGCGGCGAGCTTTGCCTCCATCTCGGCGGCTTTAAGTGCGGCCTTGGCCGCGGCCTCGTCATGCTGAGCATCGGAGCCGGCAGCCGCAGCGGGCCGAGCGACGGCGGCGCCCGCGGCATCACCAGCGCCCGCGGCGCCCTCCCCTGCAGCAGCCGCAGCAGCGGCGGCCTTCTCGGCCGCGGCCTTGCGCGCCTTGGCCTCGGCAGCGGCACGGACCTTCATGGCTTTCTCTCGCGCAGCCTTCACCTCGGGCGTGATAACGCTCATGGGCTCGGCAGTCGAGACCTGGTAGAAAAAGCCCTTAAAGTCGATCTGCATATCGGTGATGGCAAGACCGAATAGGTCGTGCGCTTCGTTTTCAAACGGGAATACCGCCGGATAGTACGAGCTGATGGACGGAATCTCCTGGTACTGATCAATTCCCTCAACCACCAGGTTCTCGATCGCATAGCTGCCGTCCTGCGCAATATGCTCCTGAGCAGCACGAACGTTGATAAACGTATAGACCAGGCGATACGATCCGTCGTCCACACAGCGCTCGGCGTGCATCTGCACAAAGCGGGCACCGGCGCCCTTGAGCGCCTGGACATGCGACAGAAGCTCGTCGAGCCCAACGGTGGTATAGATAGCCTTTTGCATTACTCGGCCTCCTTTGCAGCGACGGGCGTCTCAGCAGGTGCGTCGCCAGCAGCGGGTGCGGCGGGCTTCCCGGCAGGCGCGTCACCGGCACCGTCAGTCCCGGCCCCCGCAGCCACAAACCCGTCCTCGCCCAGCTCAACGCCACCGTCCCAGGTAGCGGCACCGCCCACGGTAAGCGGATCGCCGCCGGCGCGCATCACGGCCTCCTTCTGGTCCAAGATGCCGCACGCCTCCACGATGGCATCGATCACGGTCTCGGGGCGAATGGCGCATCCGGGCGCGTACACGTCCACGGGAATCGCGCGGTCCACGCCGCCGATCACGTTGTAGGCATCGCGGAACACGCCGCCCGAGCACGCGCAGATACCGCAGGCCACCACGCACTTGGGCTCGAGCATCTGGTTGTAAATCTGGCGCACGACAGGCAAGTTCTGAGCGTTGACCGAGCCCGTCACCAAAAAGATGTCCGCATGCTTGGGGTTGCCGGTATTGACCACGCCAAAGCGCTCCGCATCGAACAGCGGCGTGAGCGAGGCCAGCACCTCGATATCGCATCCGTTGCAGCTCGAGCCGTCGTAATGAATAACCCACGGCGAGCGCGACATTTTATGATCCATGGATGCCGCCTCCTAAATAAACACGTCGACGAGGATGGGCATAAGGTTGAGCAGGCCAAACACCAGCGCCACGCCCCAGCCGAGCTTAAAGCAGCTGCGCCAGGTGCTGCGTGCGAAGGTGTTGTCGATCAGCACCTCGACAAAATACGTCGCGGCCATCACGACCAGGGCTACGACCCAGCTCACCGGGTTGTCCCAAACAAAGAACATGCCCACCCACATCAAAAACAGCACGGTCTCGCACCAGTGCATAAGGGTCATCTTGGCCAGCGTGCCGCCGCTCATCTCGGTGGCGACGCCCTGGACAATCTCCTGATGCGCGTGATGCGAGTACGAAAGGTCAAACGGCGACTTGCGTAGCTTGATGGTGAGCACCGCAAGCAGCGCCAGGAAAATGGGCGCACTGTACACGATGATGGGCGCCGACTGCCCGGTCACGGCGATGGAATCGAAGCTATCGGTGGCGAGATACAGACCCACGCTCATCAGCAGAACGGCGGGCTCGTAGCTCATAACCTGCAGCAGCTCGCGATCGGCGCCGACCTGCGCAAACGGGCTTTGCGTCGAGGCGGACGCCAGCACCACAAAGATCGCGGCGAGCGTCACCATAAAAGCGCACAGCAGCGTGTTGGAGCCCGACACAAAGATGCCGCCGCCCACGACGGTAAAGATGAGCGCGCACGCCATATAGGTATCGTCCATGGTGTTTACGCTGGCAGGGGCCTTGCGCAGCAGCTTGGCAACGTCGTAGAAGGGCTGCAGCAGGCGCGGGCCCACGCGGCCCTGCATGCGAGCCGAAAGTTTGCGGTCGATGCCGTCGATCAAGCCGCCCGCAAGCGGCGCCAGCAAGGCAAACGCCACGGTGCCAATAAAGATGCCCACGACACCCGAGCCTTCGAAATACTTACCGCGCAGCACCGAGGGCGCGCTCATGGCAAGCCGCTCGGGCCCAATCCACGCGCAACACAGCAGCGCGAACAGAATGATGCCGCAGCACACAACGCTACCCGCGGGGCCAATACGCTTCTCGCCAAGGGCGTCCTCCGAGTACCAATTGCGCTTTTCGGCCTTTACCTCGTGTCCCATCGAGCCGCGGAAATGGCGGTAATTGTCGGTTCCCACACCCGAAAGATATACGTTTACGTGCGGTTTGTTACTCACGCGGAATGAAGTCAGCAGTACCACGGCGATAAAAGCCACGATAACCACCATCAGATACATGGAGTCCTTGCCAATAACGTACGGCACGCGGCCAAACACCATAGCCAAGTAAGGCGACACCAGACCGCTCGAGATAACCGGGAACGCCACGCAGCACAGAATGAGCAGCGCGGCGATGGTGTTGAGGGCCGCCCACTCGGTCTTGTGAACATTGCCCTCCACGTTTTGGGCCGTGGGGTCGACGCCCGAAAGCTTGGCGAGCCACTTGCCCCAGAAGAAAAACGTCGCGGCCGAGCCAAAGGCAAGCACCATGATCATGAGCACGTTGCCGGTCTGCGCAAACGCCACCAGGGCGCCCCACTTGGACACGAGCATGCCAAACGGCGCCACAAACATGCCCATGATACCCAGCATCATCAGGCGCGTCAGGTGCGGCATGCGGCTGAACATACCGTCCATGTCCTCGATATCGCGGCTGCCGATATGATGCTCGGCCGTGCCCACACACAGGAACAGCAGCGACTTTGCCACCGTGTGGAACAGGATCAGGAAGATGGCGGCCCACACGGCCTCGGGCGCGCCGACGCCCAGGCAGGCGCTGATGAGGCCCAAGTTGGAGATGGTGGAGTACGCGAGCACGCGTTTGGCATTGCTCTGCGAGATGGCCATGAGGGCAGCGAGCAAAAACGTGATGGCGCCCACACTCGTGACCATAAAGCCGGTCACGGGATAGATGGCATAGAGCGGGCTCAGCTTGACCATCAGGAACACGCCGGCTTTGACCATGGTCGACGAGTGCAGCAGGGCGCTCGTGGGCGTGGGGGCGACCATGGCGCCGAGCAGCCAGGTATGGAACGGCATCTGCGCGGCCTTGGTAAGGGCGGCGAGCGACAGCAGAATGACCGGCATCACCAGCAGCGCGGATTGCGCGGTTCCGGCGCCGGAAAGCTCGATCATGCCCGAGATGGTCAGCGGCATGCCGTTAACGTGCAGGTACATGAGTCCGGCCAAAAACGCGATACCGCCCAGCATGTTGAGGATGATCTGGGTAAAGGCGTTTTTGATGGCCTCGGGCGTGCGCGTGTAGCCAATCATAAGGAACGAGCACACGGTGGTGATTTCCCAACCGCAGAACAACCACTCCAGGTTGTCACTCGTCACGATAACGAACATGGCCGAGAGGAACAGGAACATGAGCGCCAGAAACTGCGGGCGACGGTCGGGCGCGGTTTGCCCGCGCAGCGCGGCCTCGTGCTCGTCGTGGGCCTGGAAGTCCTTCATGTAGCCCAGGGCATACACGCAGATCAGACTGCCGACGATGCCGACGGCGAGGACCATGATCACGCTCATGTAGTCCAGGTAGAGCGGGGTTGCGGTGACGGCTTCGGTCGCGGGCAGCGTCATGGCTGCAAAGGCGAGCGAGCCCACCAGCTGGACTATGCCGAGCACCGTGGTGAGCACGTTCCTATATTTGTACGCGTTGTACAGGACGACGGCGCACAGGATCACGTCGATGACGGAGCTGATGATGGAGAGCACGTGCGAGGTGCCGGGTGCCACCTCGAAGCTCTGCGGGCCCGTGCCAAAAAACATGACGGCGACTACAACTGTCACCGCCATAATGATGCCAGAGCCTACAAGCCCTACCGCGTCACGGGCTCGGTCACCGCGCGCAAGCAGCATGCCCAGCGCCGGTACCAGCGGAAACAGGGTAAGGAAATACAGTAGCGTCATACCATCACTCCCCCATGCCAAAACGCTGCAATTGTTTAACGTTATAGCTCAATTAAGGAGTAGCAGCGGCGGGTTTTCGGTCAACTGGGGAGTTTTAGGCGTACGGGGTAAGGGCACGTCCGCTTTGGAGCAGAGGGGCGGCAAGAAAAATGCGCCCCTGTGGGCGCACCATCCCGTTCGCTATTCCGCCTTTTTAACGCGCGGCTTGCGTCCGCGCGGCTTGTCGACCAGCGATGCCTCGCCGCCGTCGCGATACTGGCGGCACCAGGCCTTAACCGAAGACTCGCTGGGAATCTTGTGTTTGATCATGGCCTCGCGAACCGTCAGGCCGTTTTCCAGGCGATCCTTAACTACGGCAAGCTTAACCTCGTACGAATACGTGTGATGGTGAGTGCCCGCGTTGAGCACGGCGTCGACACCGCCCACGGCATACGCGCGCGCCCACTGACGAGCCGTGGCCTGGGGAATGCCAAGCTCCGCGGCGAGGGCGCGATGACCGACCCCCTCTTGGAGGATCTCGACGGCGCGCTGCCTGACCTCGGGCGCATGCGTGCGAGTCCTTGTTGCTTCTGACATACCTGCCACTTCTCAGCCTTAACCGTTAATCTGCTTTCTTACGTGCATGTTAGATAGTAGCATTTTGCTGTTTGCACGTAACAGTTAATTGAAAATCGCAATTTCGCTATCTGGGCATTTGCCATTAATTTGCAACAGTTCTTTAGGTTTTATTTACGCAGCTAGTTAGCTCGCGGCTCATTGACGGTGTTTTACCAACCAGATTGGTATCTTTTTGTTTGGCTGGTATGGTTTGTGTAATTATTAACCCCTCTTCAGCCCGCACCTACATGTCAACTTTCCACTTACTTTCCAGCTTTCCACCTAGCTTTCCAGCTTTCCACTTAACTTACCACCTAAGGTGGAAAGCTGGAAAGCTAGGTGGGAAGCTGGGGCAGCAGCAGGCCAGGAGAACAAGAAAAGGGGCGGCAACCGGGTGGTTGCCGCCCCCTTTGCGAAGCCAGTTGGCTTCGGAACTAGTGGTCGATGCCGTTGAGGTTCACCCTCGTGAGCGTATAGGTCACATAGTCGGGCGATTGAGGCGTTGCGCTCGCCACGTCACCCTTAACCAGGCTCGCTGTCATCACCAAGCGATAGTTCGCGTAGAACTGCTCACGCTGTTCAACCTGCGTGTTGACCTTAACGGTAAAGGGCAGGCTAAACGTCGTATTACCGTTCTTCGTTTTGAACTTGCCGTTCTCCTTCGAGTCAGTGAAGGTGATCGTGCTACCGGAGGGAGCGACCGCGGCAAGCTTACTCTCCGTCACTGTTACGTAGTTTGAGATATCATCCGTTACGCTCTCATACGTGCCGTCGGTTCCGCGGCGCTGAAGCGAGAGCGTGTACACAACAGAGTCTGCGTTCGCAATTGCCTCGGCGGCGTTGCTGAGTCCACCCAGTTCATACGTGGCACCCAGACCAATCGTGCCATTCGCGATCGGACGCAGGTCGTCCACGTTAATGCCAAGCTGCGACTTATCTGGCGCAGAAAGCGTAATGGTCGTATCACCCGTGTCCATGCGATAGTACCCGACGTTACCGCGCTTCGTCTGCGTCAGGCTCGAGGTATTAAGGCCTTCCTTACGCGTCGAAAGCTTGGCGGTATAGGACATCTTGGTGTAAGCGTCCTCGCCAGACTGCTGGGACAGGGCGATAACCTTGTTGCAGCCGTCCGGCGTAAGGCGAATCTCTTCCACTACCGTACGCACGGTAAAGGATCCGCCCGTTGCGATCTTGCGGATTCCGGCGAGGTCACAATCGAGCTTGAGCTTCAGCGAGTCATCACCCGTATCCGTCACAATCTGCGTAAACGCAGGCGTCGAAGCGTCACACTTCTCCCACTTGCCGTCATTCCACCTATAGTTCTGATCGCCGATGGCAACATAGAACTTCGCAATCGCCGAGGTTCCGCTCGGGAAACTACTCACCCCCGTCAGGGTATTGTTGGCGCCATACTTGCACAGTGACGTATCGAGCTGATAGAACAACGAGTCCGAGTCAGCATAGTTCTGACTTGGGTTAAACGTAATTTTGTCGGTAACGTCAAGAGAAAGAACGTAGGCGGCGCCGTCCGTCGACTTCGAAACCGGAGTGCGCGCCTCCGACTTCCCGTCGTTAACTTCCTGCCCGTAATTGGACAAGATGCTGTATGTCGATGCCGTACCGTTTTGATTATCGTCGCCACCGGTGCGCAAGACGTGATGCAGATTCCAAGATATGCGGGCACCCGAAGAATTCGAGTCAATAGACGAAGCCGTAAAACCGTTGATATTAGCTTGCGTCACGCCGTCGCCCGACTTGGGCACGTTGACAACTAGGTAGACGCTCTCCGATGCACGCTTCTCTCTGCCGGTATCCTTCTCCTTAGGCACCTTTAGCGTATAGCGACTGTTGCTGGGAACGTCAGCACCCGCAACCTTAAACAGCGTCCACTTGCCATCGAGTTTCGCTTTAGCGGTCGCCTCTGCCTCGTTATCACACACGGTCCATGTGCCGGCGCCATCCTGTGTGGCCGACACATCCAAAATCTCGCTCAGCCATCGCTCCTGATATGGATTGCCCGCAGAATCCTTAAAGCCATCGTTTCCGCTCAGCGAAACACTCGTGGCGCCGCCTTCGCCCACCATATAGTGATATTCCCTGCCACCGGCCTTGCCATCAACGTTCGCATCGATGAGCGTAAGCTGGGTGCCCTGGGGCAACCTTCCGTCGGCACCATTGAAGAGGATACTCTTGCCGAGCCCCTTCATCGAGCCGCCAGCAGCCATATAGCTGTCCCAGCCAAAGTCGACTTCCTTCCCATTGGCAGAATTGTATGTCCAGGTAAGCAAACCCGTCATCGGCTCGCCAAAGCTCGTAAGCACGTGTGCATCTTTTCCAAGGTTAGCGTAGTCGCTTTCTTTAAATTTAGTGCCGTAATCATACGTTGCAGTGAAATCGATCTCGAGCTTGCGCTTAACGATGATCGGCACCTGAACGTTGTAGCTCTGACCCGCCTCGGTAAAGGTAACGGTCAGGAGCGTAAAGCGGCCCTTGCCGTTGTCCCAATCGGAGCTTGGGCTAAACGACATATTGTTCGTGCCATTGTTCACTACGCGAAGCGTGGGATTGTTCGACGCGTCATCGTCTCTAACGAACACACCATCCTTGAGTTGGAAAACCTCTGCTTTGGCCGTCACGTGCGGATTGGTGCCATTCTCGTTATTCAATCTGCAAGCGTCGGAGAAGCCGCCGTTCGTGACGATGTTTAGATAGCTCTTGACCGTCGTGTTGTCGTTGCCAGAGATCACCAAAACGGGGAAATCTGTTGTGGCCTGATTGCTGCTTGTATCATTATTCGAATTGAACTTACTCGCCACGGATGAGGCATCGTAGCTCGAGGTATTTTGATAGGCGCCGTTGTCATTAATGCCGCCGATATTGGTGTAGGTGTAGCGGCCATCAACGCCAGCAGCCGCCTCGCTCTGGATGGTCGCCGCGGTGTCGATGGCGGCGCCGTCGCCAAACAGGTAGCGGTCGGTGGTGTCGTTGTCGGAGGCACGCACCGCCAGCGTGCTCACGGGGCTCGTGGTCACGTACGGGCTCGCTGCCGTGGTGGCGGTATCGTCCGCACCGTAGAGCGTGGTGCCCTCGTCGGGCGCGCGCAGCGTGTCCTTATAGTCGCCGAACGCGATGTAGGTCTTCCTGTTTACGGCGGCCGTATTGGTCGTGTAAACCATCGGCGGCAGATCACGCGTGGTCTTGCCGTTGCCGAACTTTACGTTCACGCCCGCTGCGGAGAGGCTATAGCCGTTTGTGTCAACCTCGCCTAAGAGCACGCCCTGCTTAGAGCCCAATTTGTAGGTATTGCTGTCCATGAGCACGTTTACCAGATGGAACCGGCCGCGTCCGTCGCCCGCAATGCCGCCGTTGGAGGTTCCGCCAAACGTTGTGTTAGATACCTTTGTGTTGGTGACGTTGATGACGTCGGCACCGCTGTTAATCGCGCCAAGTAGACCGCCGCTCCACCTGCCCTTGATCGTGGCGCTCTCAATCGCGATATTGTTGCAGGCTATGTTCACATTGCTGAAGTAGTAGCCGATAAGTCCGCCCGAGCATTGGTCGGTGCCGGCTATGTTGATATTCTCGACGCTACAGTCCTCAAACCAGTACGTGTTGGGGCTGCCGCTGCTCGTGACCTCGCCAATCAAGCCGCCCGCATTACGGATGCTATTGTTCGTTCCGGTGGCATCGCCGATGATGGCGCTCTTGGTATCGCCTCCGGCATCAATGCGCACGTTGCTTATAGAAACAACGCCTCTATAGGCGCTTCCGACCACACCGCCGGCGCCCATGTACTTATCGGTGTTCGACCCGGTGGCGAGTACATTTACCCCAGAGATGACTGCCGTGCTCGATGCGACGGCTTCCGTGATGCCAATTTTGGTGTTCACCGATACGTTACTGGAGGTATAACCGAACACGCCGCCCACGTAGGGTGTTGTTCCCGTGGCGGTTATGGTCGAGTTTTTGCCAATAGTCTTCTCGTATACCCCTGTGGCCGCGGTCGTCCACACGCCGCACGGCGAGGCGATCGCACCCACATAGCCGCCAACGTACTCCTCGCCCGTGACGTTAAGGCCGGTGTACGAGCAGTCGTGGAGCTGCACAGGAGAGGACGTTCCCCCATAATTCACAATCGAACCGTTGGCGCCATCGGTGCTGCGCGACATAAGGCCAGCACTTCCAATGAGGCCGCCAGCCGTGCAGCCTCCGACTACGGTGCTGTTAGAAATGCCGACGTTTTTGAACACGCCATAGGCGACCTCGCCCGAACCTCCCTGGTTTGCAGTTGAGCCCGCAAGGCAGCCGACTCCCACCGAGCCGCTATTTTCATTGCTCGTCGACTTGGACTGCTCTACCCCGGTCGAAGATACATAGGTAAGCGAAATGTTGCAGTCGCTGAAGTTGAGATTGTTTACGTTTGCGTTGTCATTCGCTTCGATGCTTCCCTTATTGAATGCATTCGAGTAGAACTTGATAGTGCTGAACAGGCCGCCTACGCCCGCCACGCAATAGTCGTCATCCACGTATTCGCGCGTGTTGTTTGACACTTTGATTGTCGCGCCGTTGCCGTTGACAGTGGCGATGCCCGGAGTAATGAAATCTTTATCATTAACCTTTTTGTCGGTCGCACATGCATTTGAGTAATAGCGGCCCGAAAGACCCAAGAAACCCGAGCCATACTTCCTCATGTCATAGTCATGGGTCTTGCCTTGCTCAAACTCCAGGTCCATGCCGCAAACGCCCATCGCGCACACATAGCCCGTGCGCCAATCGGTCGCGTATTTCTTCACCAAATAGGGCGAATTAATATCTTGTCCTTCTTCGCCGTTTAATGGGCCTTGGTATTCCTGGTTGCCTGGCGCCTTAAGGTCGTCATTGATCGAGACCGCGAAATCGCCCTTTGCTGCTTCAGCAGGATTTCCAACCGCAGCATACTGCGCATTGCGAACCTTGCCATACCGTTCATTTCCGAACTTGTATCCCGTTGAGGGAATGGCGCCTTTGACGCTGCTGCCCTCATATGCATGCGACCCGCGGTACGTTCCTTTTATTATGTTGTCTACCGAATCGGTGTGAGCAGCACCGGCACCCGCGCCGCTATTGATGATGGCAGACAGCACGAGCAGGCCCTGTGAACCTTTAACTGTGGTCTGCGGAGCATTGTTGTTTTTTTGGCCGGCACTCCAACTGAATTTCATATACGTGTCGGTTGTGGTTACGCAGCCGGTGTCATTCACATCAAGCCTGTTGATCTTGTAGTTAGAGTCTCCGTTCTCAACGTCGCAGCCCTCGCTAAAGGCATAGCCATCAATCACACGACCAACGTAGGGGTTGTCGTACAGCTTGAAGTTCGCACCGCCTTCTCCAGCACTTTTGAATTTTGTTTTAGTTCCTGCTCGCCAAGATGTCTTCGACATATTACGGAAAATCACGCCGCCGCCCGCAATGGCGCCGACGTAGCCGCCAATGGGAACAAGATGCGGCTTAGTTCCGCCACCAGCAACCGTAAACCCGGTTGTAGGGCTATCGGCCGTCGTCCCATTAACGACCACGCCATCAATAATGTTATCGCCGCCAAGAATGCAGCCGATAACGCCGCCGAAAAACGCCGTCGGAACACCATCCGCATCCTTGGCAGAATAAGTAATAGTCGCTTGTGCATCCACATAGCGAATGTTCAGGTTGCGCACCACGCTGCCATAGCTGTAAGGAATAAGGCCGCGTAATGAGCCAGTATTGTTTTTGATTACAATCGTTGCAGCCGTGCCGTTCACGTCGCCAACGATGACGCCGCGGAACGGGTATGCCGAGGTGCCGAATCCGGCGAACGCCGAGCCATCGAGCTCAATTGTGTTATCCGCATCCGACTTGGGCTCAATGCTGTAATACGCACTTTGCAGATACCGACGCATTGTATCGTCGGAAAGCACATCATTGGAGTCGGTCGCGTCGTCGACCTTCTTCTCCCACTTCTTCTTGGTGTCGTTCGCCTGCTTATAGACATAGGTAACTTCATTATCGACGCTGCCCCCGTTTCGACGTTGGCAAAGCGCCGATTGGTCCTTTACGATAGTAACTTCCCAGCCGTCAAGAGCGGTGCCGTTGTTGATGTAGTTCGCCGCCGCATTGAACTCCGATGCCGAGGTAATCGCGTACGGGTCGCCATAGGTGCCGCAACCCGTCGTGAAGTTAGGAATGCGCTGGTTGACTTTGATTTCGTGGTACTGAACGCCGTTCTCGGTGGCTTTTCCCTTGGCTACATAGGGAAGATAATTGCTGAACCGTTGAGCTTCAACGTTTGCCTTCTCGTCATTATCCGTCTCTACCAAGCCTTCATCGGTGCCATACGTCACTTCGTCGTAATACCAAAGCTGCTTGCCAGTGTATTCCTTGCCTTGGGCATCGATTTCGCTTCCGTACGTCACATTACCGGCCACGGCATCGGCCTTGGTAAAGGTATAGTCCGCAGTACCCGTGGTTGTATAGCCAAAGCTCTCCAGCAGGCTCGCGTGGGTGAAAATCGTATTGCCCTTCTGGCTAGGCAGGCTTATTTGCTCAAACTTTGCTGTGACCTGATCAGAATTCTTGTCATAGCCCAGATAGCCGAACAAACTTGACGCCGCGGTTTTATTGACGCCAGAATTGTCAGCATATTTAGACGTCGTTACATTTTTGACATCCAAATTGACGTACCTTGTTATGGCGTTTATCAGCAGCGGCGCATACTGCTGGTCCATCGCTCCGTCGACCTGCAGGCCGTTGAGCTTCAGTGTGTCAATTGTGATCGCTGCCTTCTTATCGCCAGATGCTCCGTAGGCACAACGAAGTACGAGCGCACCCGATACACTCTTGGGGTCAAGTCCTTTTGCGTCATCATTTTTAGCTCTGCCCACTGTTCCCGAAAGCGTTACGCTGCTAACGGTGAGGCTCCTGTTGCCAATCGTTCGAATAAGACCGCAATGCATATTCTCATGCTGAGTAGCCGAGTCGTTGCTTTTATTGCCTTGCTGTTCATCTTTTATTTTCGAATAGCAAAAGATGATCTCTACGTTTTGGATGGTCACATTGTTGTCGCTAACATTTGAGGGATAGTAGCTATAGCCCGTCAAATCGATAGTGACCGGATTGCCGCTCTTGGGGCCGATTACGTTATTGGTAAAAATCTTCTCTTTGTCACCGGTAAGATACGTATATGTCGAACTTGGGGCGTATTTCCTCGCCGCCCACAAAACAAGGTGCTCGGGCGTATTCATTACAGACGCATTGAGGTCTTTCACCCGAGTCAAAGCCCTGTCCAGATTGTAGTAATAGCGAACAGACCCGTTCGTTTTGTGATCCTCGCCCTCGCCGAAAACCGTTCGATTTCGATAGCTATTGTCCTTGGCGGGATCCCCGCTCATGTCTAACGTATCAGCCTGGGTATGAAGCGAAACGATCGCATTGCAGCCGTTATCCATCAACTTACTTCCGGGCTTCACGCCATTAGCGACCCATTCATCAAACGTCGTTACCTTTGGAGCGACAATGGACGCCCCGCCCACAGCATAAGCGGTTTCCCAACTGGCCTTGTCTTCCAGATATAGGCCAGTGTAGGAGATTTCGGCGCCAAAGTTATTGGCCGAATCGGACGTACTGCCTCGAGCAATAAGAGTGCCAAGCGTAGTGGCGCTATCGGTATTGAAAGAAGCGCCCGCCAAATTGACAGCGTAGTCATTGATGATCCAATGACCGCTCGTGGCATATACAAGACCGCCGACCTCAACTGAGCCATTCGCAGTCACAGTAGTTTCATTCGTCTTAAGAGCGTAGGGCCTATCGTCGGAACTCGCAGAGGAATCGCCAATGGTAACGATGGCGTTGCCCCAGCTGTAGCCCAGAAGGCCGCCGGCGCCATGGTACTTGTCGCCGTTCTTGCCCACGGCCATATCGAACGAGTCGTATGCGAGCCCCATAATGTTGACGTTCTTGACAGCCGAACTGACTATCTCCTTTTTGACATTATAGGTACTCTGAACAATACAGCCGATAAGGCCGCCGACTTGGGCGATCTTGCCATCGGCACAGTCACCAGTATTGATTGAGCCGCCAACTTCGAGGCTGGTCACATTGAATGTCGAAGTTACATCACCCACATAACCGATGGCGCCGCCGATGCGGGTGTCGCCCCTGAGCGTATTGCCTGTGGCAATAGCCGTTTGTGCTTTGCTATTGCCACCGAAATCAACGCTTGCAGCCGCCGATACACTACCCGCAATACCACCGATGTTCGCATCGTTACCGAACGTATCACCACACGTGATCTTTGTCTCGCACGCTACGCCCGACAACGTCAGTTTCTCGTCGGCGGTGCCCGTAATTGACGCCGCAAGCGAACCGGCATCGACGCTGAGGCCGTTGTCGAATTTCATGAAGCCACCGATGGTGAGGTTGCTCACCTTCGCGGCACCACCAATGGCATTGAACAAGCCCAGACGACCATGGCGGTAAATCTTACCGTTGCCGTCACTCGTATCGCCGGCGGCAAGCGTCTTCCCGTCGCGCGTGCCATACGGCTCGCCGACGGCAAGGGTTATTTTATGATTATTGCCGTTGAACGTTCCCGAAAACGATACGCCGTTGTTCAGGCTGTCAAGGCCAAGACCCCCAATGCCCGTGCCCGACAAATCGACATCGCAGTTCAGGTTGATTACCGTTTGGCCCCCAAGAAGGTCAGCCATGTTTGAGGTCGGGCCAAACACGCCGTTATACAAGCCGCCGGTCTGAATCGACAATGCTAGGACAACAAAATCCTGTATGTCGTCGATGTCGAGCGTGTGGTCCTGGTTCCACTTGTCGCTGTCGGCGCCATTTACATAACCAACCTGCCAACTATAGTTGGCCGATGAAGGGCCTTCAGGCTTATGCGTAGTTTCGTTGAGCTGAATCAGGTTCCATTTTAGCTTCGATCCGTCGAGCCTTACGACCTCCCCATAGCCCTTAGAGGCATCTTGGGCTCCGCCAAGATCATCAATCTTGGGTGCATCCTTACACCGCTTGTATATCCAGTAGTCTTTTTCATTGGAATTCGTCGGCTCGCTGTCGCTGCCCGTGCCGCGAGCGAACACAAGCGACGGATAATCGGAACGCACCATGGCTATTTGCGCGGTAGCATCCCCCGCGCCAAAATGCATGTTGGAAAAATCGGTTTCGCCCCCAAGGCGTATCGTGGCCGTCCAGCACTCCGCGGCAATGCCAGCGCCCTTGGCGATGCTGCCCTCATTGCTCACGGTAATCCCGTTGACATCCGCGACGCTGTTTTTGTCGATGCAGCCGACCGCTCCGCCAAAGCCGTTGCTCGTTGAAGCGACCTGGGTGCAGTTGACCGTAGCATTATTAATTTCAAGCGCGGCGGGCATAGCGGACGTACCAAGCCATCCAACAATGCCGCCAGCAAAATATGGGCTCTTAACGAGCGAAAACTTAGTCGTCACGCCTTCAACTTTCAGAAGGCTTAGAGGACTCGTCTCTTCGGTCGAATTCGCAGCGCCGCTCACAAAGCCAATAAGGCCGCCGAAGGCAGCATTACTGGCATCGTCCCCAAACGTGCTCTTGAATGAGCCGTCCTTGAATGACACAGAAACGCTTGGATCGTCCAGCGCCAGCACGCCGAAAACCGAGCCGGCTCCGTCAACCGCGCCCTTTACATGCGCCGCGCCCGCAAGCGTAACGCCATTACCCGTATCGATTTGGTTATTGCCAGTAAACTCAACCGACTGCATAAAGCTGACCTTGCCTATAAAGCCGCCGGAGATTTTGCTATTCGAATCGCCAATACGCTCAGGACACGCCACCTTTGCGCCCTCGGATTGCGAAAGGCTCAGGTTGGTCGCTTGTCCGATGAAACCGCCGCTGGCGGAGGTGCTCTTGACGGCGAGCGCGTGTAGGTCGAGAGCCTCCGTGACGTTGACCATGGCACCCGTGCTCGAGCCAACGAGTCCTACAACGCCACCGGCGGAGCCGTTCGTAGACTGGACGGTGGCGGTGGGAACGTTTGCCAGAGTGCCAATGCTCAGGGTCGCACCGTCCTTGACTTCGCCTACGAGCAGGCCAGCGTTGCCAGAGCTCGTTTTGACGGCTCCGCCTGAGGTCAGATCGTTGGGGAATGTGACGGACTCAACCGTCAAGCTCCCGCTCTCGACCGTGTTGGCAATCAAGCCAATGTTGCCCGTCGCATTCGCGTTGAGATTCTTTCGAGAATCGGTGAGGCTATAGGTAACGTTCGCAGCAAGGTTGCCCGTCGTCGCACCCAGGAGGGGTGCCGTCAAGGCGGAAGTCGTATCCTTCACATCAACGTTCACGGGTTCCACGATGTCAACCGACGCGTTAAGCGTCTTGCTCTCTTCGCTGTTTTCCGCACCGCTGACCTTCGAAGCGACCATCGGCGCGCTATAGCTAGTCGCGCCCACCCACTTCATCTTGACCATATTGTTTTGGTCGGTCAGCTTGAGGCTATTAAAAACCGTCCGATCAGTCGTGAGCTCGACGGGACTATCAGCGCCATTCAGCGACCTATAGATCCTGCCTTCAAACGGATGCTCATCGCTGCCAAAGCCCTGGAAAGACATGCCGTTATTAGCCGACTCGGTGAGCTTCGCATCGCCCGTGATGATAACCTTGATCTGCGCATCATAGTAAAGCGAAGCGTCGGCGTTAGACAGGGCGGCGAACGCCTCCGACGACTTGACATTGAGGCTTTTGATTCCACTGTTATCTTCTTTGAGCTCGATGCCTTCCGCACCATTAGCCTCGAGCAGCTCGACAAGCTTTTTCAAATCCGTGATCGTCGCACCCGCCTGGGCCTCAGCGTCCTCCGAAGTCGCATCATCGGCATCTTGCTCGGCGTCGTCAGCGGCGGCATCGTCAGCGGCATCGTCGCCTTCCGTCTGGTCGCCCGTGGAATCGGAACCCGTGGCGCTATCGGTGGTATCGCCTGCTGCAGCGTCGTCCTTCGCAGCGTCATCCTCAGCACTGTCGCTGTCGGCGCCGGTATCACTCGACCCAGACCCGATCGTGACATCGCCCTTGGTCTCACCGCTCTCGGCAGCGTCCGATGCCTCCGCAGCCGCGGCGGCAATCTCGTTCGAGATGTTCTGCCAGCCTGCCGCCACGGCGGCGACCGTGGGCGAACATGCCTGGAGCACCATGACCACCGTCATGAACTCTGCGAGTATGCGCTTTGCCGTTCTCATCGATTCCGTACCTCTTATCCTAAAACCCTGCTGCCAGAGTTATTGAGTCTCCGTCGTACCCGTTTGGGTGGTTCCGCTCACGCTAATGCCCAGTTTGTCCCAGCCATCGGGCGTTTTGCCGTCAGCTCGGTAGAAGTTGACGACCAACGAACCCGGCTCCATGGTGAACGTAGCCTTGCGTTTTTCAACATTCACCGTCGCTCCATGGTTGATCTCGAAGAACCGGTCGATCTCCACGTTCTCCCCCCACGTGAGCGTGACGCTTGCCGGTGCGCCCGTAACCGTCACGCGGTAGTTGTACGCAGCGTAATCAGCAAACTTGCCAGCCTCATCAACAAGCGCGCCCTCAACCGCAGCGGTCTTGACCTCGGCCTTCTTTGACGGCACGACTTTCGCCGCCAGACAGGCTAGCTCGGTGCCGGGGCTCTGCTCCGATACGACCGTGGCCTTAATCACAAAGTATGCTTGTCCCAACTTACCCTCGGGGAAGGTCACGGTGTAGTCCTTCTTGGTGGGCTGATTCTCCGGAAGCGTGACGCTGCTACCGGGCTGGGGTTCATAGCTCCACGTGGCGCCATCGAGCCCATGCCCCTCGACCGTCAAGGCGTACGTCACGTTTTTGTCGTTGCAGAAGTTGCTGTTGCTCAGCAAATAGTTATAGATGCTAAAGGTGAAGCTGCACTGTCCGCTGCTGGGATACACCGTAACGGAGCGCTGGGCACGGTCGAGGTCGTCGTTGCTAGGCGCACTCATATAGCCCGTGAGCAAATCGCTCGCAAACAGGCTCTGCGCGGAGCCCGTTGCGGCGACGGACTTTAGAAATCCGTTGGCGGTGTAGGCGGAATAGGTAAAGTAACCACCCGTCACGAGCGCCACGGCGCAAACAAGTGCGATTGCCGCCACAACCAGCTTGCTCTTGACTAGGCTCTTGCTTTTTGCCAGCTGCTCGCGCTCGGTATCCTGCTGCTTCTCCTGCTTCTCCATGTGCGCCCCCTCTCCTACTCACCGCTCGTGTTGCGCGCGATCAGGTAGATCACATCGGTCTCTTTGGTGCTCTCGTCCCACGAAAGCTTGATGATAAAGTTAAGCGTGTCATTGCCAGTCGAGCCGTCGAGCGTCTTGGCGTTGAGTTCGCTTTTGCCGAATTTCTTGTATCGGTAGAGCGGCCGCGCGTTGCGCTGGACGTTTTGATAGTCCTTGAATGTAGGGTCGCTTGCGCCCTCGCCCGGCACGGCTGCCAGACCGTCGTTCTCCTTGTTGATATATTCGAAGCTCGTCAGCAGGTTCTCTCCGGTTGCTTTCCAGCTATAAGATTTGCCGTCTGCGGTACCGCTCACGTCGGGCGTCTGGAGCGCAGACGTGTTCTCGGCTCTGTACAGCTCAATAGTGAGACCCGTAATGTTGGTCGTATTCGCGAGTTGCAGCTCAAAACCGTCACCGCCCGTTTGCACGCAAAACGCGCGCTTGAGCGTCACCGTGTTGCCAGTCTTGGTATCGCCGTATTCGGGGTTGTAGCTCAGGTCGATCTGCTCTGTTGCCGTAGCGTTGGGGCCCAGCACTTTGAGCTCTGCCGGCTCCTTGATCTTGCCGACGGTGGAGCCGCGATTGGCATCGACGAACCATCCGAGCGTCAATCCCAGCAACACGAGAAGCACGGCCACCAGACCCACGATGGCCAGGGATTCGCGACGGTGGTCGCTCACCCAAGCCTTGATGCGCTCGATGCGGCCAGCCGGACGCGCTTCGCCGTGCGAGCCGAACCCGTTGCCGCCGGGGTTTGCCGCTCCTTCGTTGTGTTTGATATCGCCCTGCTCGCGGGCATTAAGCTGCTCGTCCATTTATTTATCCGCCTCCTTGGCGGTGAAGCGCACGCGAATGTACTTGACGTTCTTGCCGATAATCTCGTCGGCGTTGTTGTAGTAGCTGGCGCAGGTTTCCACATCCGCAGAGGACATGCCGGCTCCGACAGGCGGAACCGCGCTAGGCGCCTGACCTGGCACGCTCGTGCTATCGGCGCGGAAATAGCGCGCGTGGTTATTGTTGATGTCGCCGACGAGGGTTGTGTATCCCCCCTCGTCGCCTGTGTTAGCGAAAAGGTTGCCACCGTAGCCGGCGTTGCCCGTGCGAACATAGCTCTTGAACTGCTCCGACCAAATCCAGTAGAGGGTTTTGGGTACGGTTTTGGTCGTGCTATTTGAGTCCGCAGGGCAAAAGTCCGACGCCGGAATGGTAAAGCTCTGCGTGATGACGGTAACGCTGGCTCCGTCCTGGGTCACCGTGGTTGTCGTGGGGACCAGCGGATTGGAGTAAAAGCCAGAGGTGTCTTTGCCCTGAAAAACCAGGATATGACCGCGCACCAAATCTTTAAGCGAGTTGATGATCTCTTCGTTTTTCGATGCATCCGCAGCGGAGCCCATGCCGACAGCACTCGTCTGGACGGAAATCTCCCAGGTCATCTCCACCGTGATATCGTGCAGGTCGTTGCAGAGCGGCTTGACGTTGAGCTGGAGCTGACCAGCCGACCCCGGAGAGAGACTGCCATCGGCACTCATGTTATTGAGGTTGAAAAGATTGTTCACGGCAAGGCTTGTACTGTCCGACGCGTAGTTGTCCTGGGCGTCGTACTTGCCCGCCGTGCCGTCCTGCGTTCCCGAGAGCACAAACCGCGGACCCTTCGCCCCGATCGTACTCCCCGTGGCGCTCACTCGGTTATTCGCGGCAAACCAGGCCAGGCAGGCAAAGATGGCAACGATGGCGGCCAGCACAAACAGACCACTCACCAGGAAATCTTTCCAGAAATCCTTGAGAGTCCGCACATGCTCGTCGGCAGCTTGACGGTACTCGGCCGCCGTCATGTGCTGCTGGAGCTCGCTATGTCGGTCCATGCCACTCATTGCTTACGTTTGCCCTGCTTGCGGGCGTGCCATCCTTTCCGCTTGGTCGCGCTAAATCCGTTGATCGCAGGTAGAGAATTCAGGCAGAATACAACACCATACGATAAGGTAAAAGAATAGCATTGACCTGCGGTTTGCTCCACAACGCAAGCCTTAATGATGTCTTAAAAGTCAAATCCTTGGTGCAAGGGGGTCAGGTTACTTCGCACCAACATGGTGCAAACAAACCTGACCCCCTTGCACCAATCCGTAGCGCCGGGCGGAGAACACACGGCGCGGCGCCCCTTAACGCCCCAGCGCGCGCACGGGTATCACGTAGATACCGTCCTCGACCTCGCGGGCGTACTCACCCACCCCCACAATCACGGCCATAAACTCCGGTTCGCGTGTGCGTGAACGAGGATTTCCACAGACCTTCTTGCGAACGCGCTTGAGGCTCTCAACGCCGGCGCTCGCTTTATCTTCACTCACCTTAATCTCAAAGGCGGCCCACCGTCCGTCGGCTAGCTGCACGATAGCATCGCACTCAAGGCCCGAATCGTCGCGATAATAGCGCACGGGTGTGCTATCCAGCAGGTCGAGCGAACGTGCGTAGACCGAAAGGTCGCGTATGACCAAATTCTCAAACACCAGACCAAATGTCTGCCAGTCGGCAAGCAGCGCCTGCAAGGACATACCTAGCAAGGCGCAAGCAAGGCTCGGATCTGCCAGATAGCGCTTGGGCTTGACGGTAAAGCGTCGTTTGTCGCGCGCGGCGGGAACCCAACCGGGGACCTCCTCGAGAATGAACATGCCTTTGAGGGCATCCAGGTACCTGCGCACCTTGGTCTCATCGGCAAACGCTGCGGGTTCCTCCTCGGCACCGAACATATCCATAAGAATCGTTTTATACGTGGTTGCCTGTCCCAGATTGCGCGCGATCGATGCGGAGACTCGACGAGCAATATCGGGGTCGAGACCGACCGCCGGGAAGCTGCTCGAAAACGTGGTGTTGAGATATTCGCGGGCGATGAGCTGGGCGTCAGCCGAAACCATATCGATCGCCTCGGGCCAGCCGCCGCGGCAGGCGGCTTCGACAAGCCCCGGTGTATCGCCATTGCACCGGCAGGGCTCAAAACGATGCTCAAACAAGCCCGCCAGGCTCACCTTGCCGTTGGACTCACCTGTCTCGGCAAGCGTCATGGGGTGCATGCGGACGCGACCGATGCGGCCGGCTCCACTATGCGCGGGCGCCTCCGCCTTTGAGCCAAACGCAGGCGTGGCGGAACCCGTGAGGATATAGGCGCCGCGCGTGCCCCGGGTGCGGTCAACCTCGTGTCTAACGTAGTCCCAAATTTGGGGAACGCGCTGCCACTCATCGATAATATGCGGACGGTCTCCCAGCAACATCATCGCCGGGTCGGCACGCGCGAGGTCGAGATTCTCGTCGACATACGAGGCGGACGCCCCGTGCTCAAGCGCGGCCCACGTCTTGCCGCACCACTTGGTGCCCGCAATCTCGACCGCGCCAAAGACACGAAGGTAGCGCTCGATTTGCGCATCCACGATACGTGGGATGTATCCGTCCCGATGTAGCCTCTCGCCTGCCATGAGCCGCCCCCGCAGATTTCCAGGTCCTGCTTTCTGATTCTTCTATTCCACTGTAGCAAATTCGGATTTTCGGGTGGTTGTGATTCGGATTTTCATGTTCATATAATTCGGATTTTCATGTTCTAAGGATTCGGATTTTCTGAACCTGCTGGTCAGGGACACTCTATTGGCAAAAAGGCGGGGAGCACCGATACGGCACTCCCCGCCCACTCAATACGCGATAGCTTTCTTGCTTAGAGCTCGTTGGCCGCGTGATACGCCGTGCGAATGGCGCTCGCGATGTCGGCGGTGCGCTCGCCCGAGCAGTCGCCCACGCAGGTCACGGGCACTGTCACGCCCTCCAGGTCAAACGCGTTGGCCTTGGAGCCCACGGCCATCACCACGTAATCGCAGGCGATCTTCACCGGCTCCTCGGCGCCGTCCTCGGTGGTGCGAACGGCCTCCACGCCCTCGTCGGTAATGGCGGTCAGGCGGGTCTTAACATGCTGCTCAACGTTGTGGGCGGCAAAGTCGTTCATAATCAGCGGCAGAATGGTCTCGGACTCGCCTGCGGCAATCTTGTCGAGCATCTCGACAATCGCCACCTCGCAGCCGTTCTGCAGCAGGTACTCGGCAGTCTCGGTGCCCACCAGGCCGCCACCGATAACGGCGACGCGGCCCGTAAGCTCCGCCTTGCCGGCCAGCACATCCCAGCTCGAGACGACCTTCTCCGAATCGGCACCGGGCACGGGAATGACCACGTCGTGCGCGCCCACGGCCACAATCGCGGCGTCGGCGGCGTTGAGGTCCGCGGGGCTAGCGGTGTGGTTGAGCTCAACCTTCACGCCCAGGCCGGGCAGAATCTTCTCGTAGTACTCGACCGAGCGCATGATTTCGTCCTTGCGCGGAGGCGCGGCCGCCAGCACAATCTGGCCGCCCAGATGGTCGCTCGCCTCGTAGACGGTCACGTCGTAGCCGCGCTTGGCCGCCACACGCGCGGCCTCCAGGCCGGCAATGCCGCCGCCCACCACGGCGATCTTCTTGTCGCCCTCGCCGGGCTTAATGGCGATGGTCGCCTCGTCGCCGTTCTCGGCATTGAGCACGCACGAGATGTACTGGCGGTTTTGAATCGCATCGACGCAACCCTTGTTGCAGTTGAGGCACTCGCGGATAGGCTCGCCCGTGGCGGCTTTGAGCGCAATGTCGGGGTCGCACATGAGCGAGCGGCCATAGGCGATGATGTCAGCCGCGCCGTCTTCCAGAATCTTCTCGCCCGCCTCGACCGAGACAACGCGGCCGACGGTTGCCACCGGCACGGAGACCAGGGCCTTGACGCGCTCGGCCACGGGCAGCGTCCAGTTGTAGGGCATGGCGCCCATGGGCGGAATGGTGTCGCCCATGTTGCCGGTGTGGTTTGCCTGCGCCACCTGAATCATGTCGATGCCGGCGCCCTCGAGCAGCTTGGCGAACTCGCAGGCCTCATCGGGCAGCAGACCGCCCTTGCCGCGCGGCGTGCCGTCGGGGTTCTCCATGATCACGGGGAGCTTGTACTCCACCATCAGCTGCGGCGCGGCTTCCTTAATGGCGGCGACGACCTCCAGCGCGTAGCGAACGCGGTTCTCGAACGAGCCGCCATACTCGTCCGTGCGCTTGTTGAGGATGGCGGAGCACAGCGAACCCACCAGACGGTCGCCGTGGACCTCGATGGCGTCGATGCCAGCCTGCTGCGCGCGGGCGGCCGAGGCGGCGATGGCCTCCTTGATCTGGGTGAGTTGCTCCACGGTGGCCTCGTTCACAAAGTGCTGCATGTCGTGGTGCAGTTTGGCGTAGGCCTGCTTGCGGATCTCGTTGGACTCGGCCATCTTGGCGGCGAAGGTCTCCTCGTCGCCGGCGGCCTTGGCCTCCTGCGCGGCCTTGGCGGCAGCCATGGAGCCCATGACCATGCGGCCGACACCGGGCACGTCGTACTCGGGGTGGAACAGCTGCAGCGCGACCTTGGCGCCGTGCTTGTGGACGGCGTCGGCCAGTGCCTTAAACGTGGGAATCTGGGCGTCGGTCGCCAGCTTGGGCGTGGGGCTTGCAGTCATAACGGGAGCGACGTCGCCGATGACGATGTAGCTCACGCCGCCACGGGCCAGGCGCTCGTAAAAAGCCAGGCTGCGCTCACCGATGGAGCCGTCGTGCTCCTCGTAGCCGGTGGTAAGCGGCGGGAACATAATGCGGTTTTTGAGCTCAAGGGGGCCAACCGTAATGGGTTGAAGCAGCTTGGACGCAGGTGTGGTCATGGACATTCCTCTCTTGTAGGCGCGGCGGCGATGATGCCGCGTAGTTGTCTAGAGGATATGGCATGAGGGTTCAGCGGCACAACGAAAATCGGCGAATATCAGGTGGCGGCAGGTGGATGGGGTGGGCGGGCTGGGGGTTTGTCTCAATCTGTAACAGTAACTCGGCAAAACCGGGGTCTACCTGTTACAGATCGAGACAAACGGGACCCGCCTGCTAGAAAATCTCAATCTATAACAACAACTCGGCGAAATCCGTCCCTCGTGTTATAGATTTAGACAAACGGGACCCAATCCACCGGTATATCTCGATCTGTAACATCTAGCCGCCCAAATCGGGTCTAGATGTTACAGATCGAGATCTTTGATTGAGAGGTTGGGAATTGGACCGAAAACACGGTCCCGGAATAACAAAAAAGCTCGCCGGCTAGGCCGACGAGCTGCAAGTTCTTGGTCGCGGGGGCAGGATTTGAACCTACGACCTCCGGGTTATGAGCCCGGCGAGCTACCAGACTGCTCCACCCCGCAATGTCTGGGCGCCTCATGTGCGCAAGAAAGAATATTACGCGGGAGTTCGGTAAACGGCAAGGAAAATCTCGTAGAGCATAATTCCTTCATATTTAAACCCCTCAGCCCCTATCACCGTAAACGAATCGCGGCCGAGCGCCGTCGACGGCGCGTATACAATGGTGCGCGTCCTTTTATGCCAACACTGGGAGTAGACATGCTGCTCGCTATCGATATGGGAAACACGCAGACGGCCATGGGCCTGTTCGACGGAGACGAGCTGGTGCAGTCGTGGCGCATGCCCACCGACCGCTCCTATACCGCCGACGAGATCCACGTGCGCCTGATGGGTTTCTTTAAGATGTACGGCCTCTCGCTCGATGCGGTTGACGCGATCGCCTTTGCGGGCGTGGTGCCGCAGCTCTCGCGCGAGTGGCACGCCGTGGCCGACCGCATTGCCGCAGACGCCATCGTCATCGGGCCGCAGACGGCCGCCGTGACCAAGCTGCGCGCGGCGCGTCCCCAAGCCGTAGGCGCCGATCGCGTCGCTAACGCCGTTGCGGCCGAAACTTTCTACGGCGCGCCGGCAATCGTGGTGGACTTTGGCACCGCGACCAATATCGACGTCATCGATGAGGACGGTTATTACATTGGCGGAGCGATCGCGCCGGGCATCCGCATCTCCATGGACGCGCTTGCCGCCCGTGCCGCCAAGCTCGCCAGCGTGCCGCTCGAGGCGCCCGAGCATGCCATCGGCCGCGATACCGAGGAGTGCATCAAGGTCGGCGCCGTGGTGGGCGCTGCTGCCATGGCCGAGGGCCTGGTCGAGCGCATGAAGCGCGAGCTGGGCCGCGAGGATGCCACCGTTATCGCCACGGGCGGTCTCGCCGGCATCGTCGCCGATTCGACCGATGCCTTCGACGTGGTGGACGGCCAACTCACCATCAAGGGCATCTGCGAAATCTACCGCCGCATGCAGAAGCTGGGATAGAGTAAACGCCAGGTCGCAGCAACCAGCCGCCAATCCTATTCCTCAAAAACGAAATTGTTTCAATTTTGAGGAATAGAGACTCCTCGAATACGCCCAGCGCAGCGATATCGTGCATGTTTCCTATTCCTCAAAACTGAAAATTTTTCAGTTTTGAGGAATAGGGCGCTGGCAACCCATTCCCCAGATAGGCGAAACCCTCCCCAGCACAGGCCGAAGAGGGCTTCGTTGTCATCGCTATCTTTGAGCGCGGGCACCTCGCGTTACAGTCCGCGAATCCGTACGGCCTCGGGCGGAAACTCCTGCTCGCCGGCATCGGTCTTGATGGTCGCGCGACCCCAGATGTCCAGGCCCGCAAACACACCGACCGCAAGCGGCAAGCCGCTGGGCGACACCGCCGCGACCTGACGACCCAGCAGTGGCACCATGTCAAAGTACTCGCCCAGCACCGGAGCCAGCGGGCCGGCAGCGCCCTGTGGTGTGTTGGCGGCAACCGCCCAGGTGTCCACGCGGGTCAGCACGGCGGTGGCCAATGCCTCGACCAGCACCTCGTCGGCCATATCCACGCCAAGCTCGCCCAGCGCCGCACGTTCAATATCAACCGTCACCGCGGCAAACATGCCCGCAGCACCGGCACCGCCGTTGACGGCGACGCGCGCGAGCGACGTCTCAAACGCAGGCGCACCGCACACGATATCGCTCGGCCACTGGATACCCACTTTACCGGCAAGGCCCAACCCCGGCGTCGAAGCCGTGCCCACGAGCGCGTCCATCATGCCCATCGCGGCCACAAACGGCAGGCCGTGGAAGGCGTGCATGTTCACATCGGGGCGCACAACCAGCGAAAACGTCAGCGAAGCATCGCCCACGCTCCACGCGCACCAGCCCGCGGACACGCCCTCGCGGCCCGCATCACGCGCCGCGTCGAGCTCGGTACCGGCGGCAACAGCATTCATCTCGATCATCTACATACGCCCCAATTCGCCCACGATATGGCCCACGCGGTCCTCGGGCTCCTTGACCTCGACGCCGTTGTAGCGGAAGAACCGAGCCGGGTCGTGCATCAGGTCCTCGAGCGGCACCAGCACAAAGTCACGCTCGCCGATCAGCGGATGCGGCAGGCGCAGCTTTTTGCCGCCGTGGGTCTCGCCGTCCATCCACAGCAGGTCCAAGTCGATGGTGCGCGGACCGTTGGCCTTGGCCTTTTTGGAGCGGTCGCGACCCAGCTCGGCCTCGATCTTCATGAGCTCGTCGAGCAGCACCAACGGCGCCAGCTCGGTCTTAATCTCGATGACGGCGTTGGCAAACGCGTCCTGGCGCGTCTCGTAGGCCGGCTCGCTCTCGTAGATCTTGGAGGAGTTGGACACGCAGGTGAGTGGAATCTCGGCGATCATGTCGCGTGCGGCGCGGATGTTGTCACAGCGATGCCCCAGGTTGGAGCCCACGGCCACAAACGCGCGGCGCGGCTGCGGCTTGGCAACCGCCCAGTAGCCGTTCAGGAACTGCGCAAAGCCCGCGGCGTCGTGCACGCGCACGATGTTGGCACCGGCCTGGATGGCGCCCAGGCACACGCCAAACGTAGCGGCATCGCGCTCGGCGGCCTCGGTCACGCCCGAGACGGCGCCCACAAAGCGCTTGCGCGATACGGCGCACATGAGCGGATAGCCCAGTGACGCCATCTTGGCAGTCTCGCGCTGGATGACGATGTCCTCGTTGGCCGTCTTGCCAAAGCCCGGACCGGGATCGATGCAGATGCGGTCGCGCGACACGCCGGCGTGGATGAGCGCGCGGGCCTGGTCGGACAGAAAGCCCATGACGCGGCGCATGATGGGCGCCGAATCGGGCAGGGTGAAGCGGCGGAGCTGCGAGGTGGGCACGTAGGCTTCCTCGCGGCGGGCGCTGCGGCGCATCATGGCGGCCAGGCGGTCATTGGGCTCCGATGCGGCCTCGGTGGCCTCGGGCGCGGGCGCGACGGT